>JAFWSS010000153.1 GCA_017524385.1 Prevotella sp. | reverse complement strand
CCACGCTTTTAGCAGGGGTTCCGTGCTTCGCACTCCACCGCCTGCCTGTACTCTGACCACCCCTTCGGGGTTCGTTCAACATCAAACCAAGATACAACAAATAAAGTATTAAGCAAAAATCCTTACAAATGGAGGCGTATTGATGGAATCATCGTTTGGCTATCCATGGATTTTTTTTAAGAATCGACTGTAAATAATTGAAAATCAATATAACCGAACTTCCGAAACTTAAGTTACTAAAGTTTCCCACCCATAATGAGTATGTAACAAATTGTTTATCACGAATTTAAGAATTTGAGAACCAATGGCCAATAAAAGAAACAACAAGAATTACCGTCGCAAGCGACAGGAATCCTGCAGAATGAAAAATATGAAATGGCACGGAAGTACCAACGAAAGCTTGCCATTTCTTCTCTAATTCCTTTTAATTCTTATCATAATGAAATAATTCTCTAATTCTCTAATTATAAATAAAAGATTAGTGCATTTGAATGGGATGGGAAACTTCTGTGAATATATGATAATTAAATGTTTTTTTGCTGTTAGAATCAAGATATGAGGAAAGTCATCCGATACGGCACGATGCTGGCCGCAGGCATCGCCCTACCCCACCCTGCCGAAGCTGGCGAACCAGAGGGGAAAGCCACCCCCGATCGCCCGAACATCATCTTCATCCTGGCCGACGACATGGGCTATGGCGACCTCTCCTGCTATGGCAGCGAACATGTGCGCACACCACATATCGACCAGTTGGCCGCCACAGGAACACGGTTCACCCAATGCTATGCAGGCAGCGGCATCAGTTCACCCTCACGCTGTTCGCTGATGACGGGGAAGAACAGCGGCCACACCCGCATCCGCGACAACCAGTGCACCGCCGGTGGCATCAAAGGCGTGAAAATCAACGCCAAAGGCGACACCACCTACATCCGCCGTGCCAACCTGCTGCCCGAAGACACCACCATCGCCACCGTCCTCGGCACCGCCGGCTACCGCACGTGCCTGGTGAACAAATGGCACCTCGACGGCTACGACCCCGGTGCATCACCCAACCATCGCGGCTTCGACGAGTTTTATGGCTGGACCATCTCAACGGTCCATTCCAACTCCCCCTATTATTACCCCTACTACCGTTTCGACAACGACCGCCTCATCCATATCAAGGCCAACGCGCACGACCGACACGTGAAGCATAACACCGACCTCTCCACGGATGACGCCATCAAGTTCATCAAGCGCAACAAGAAGCATCCATTCTTCCTCTACCTGGCTTTCGACGCACCCCACGAACCCTATATCATCGACAACACGGTGTGGTATGACGACGAGACATGGGATATGAACACCAAGCGCTACGCCGCACTCATCACCCACATGGACGCCGCCATCGGCCGACTGCTCGAAACACTCGACCGCCTGCACCTGCGCGAGAACACCCTCGTCATCTTCGCCAGCGACAACGGCGCCGCCGTGCAAGCCCCATTGAAACTGTTCAACTGCAACGCGGGATTCCGAGGACGAAAGGGGCAACTCTACGAAGGCGGCATACGCGTGCCGCTCATCGTCAACCAACCCGGCAAGGTGCCCGTGCAGACGCTCGACAACATCGTCTATTTCCCCGACATGATGCCCACCTTCGCCGCACTCACCGGTTCCACCGCCCATCTGCCCCAACAAGTCGACGGCATCAACATCCTGCCCCTGTTCTATGGCGAGCAAGTGGATACCGACGAGAGGATGCTGTACTGGGAATTCCCCGGCGTGCAACGCGCTGCCCGCCAAGGAGACTGGAAATGTGTGACGGTGAAACGCGACGCGCCCCTCGAACTCTATAATCTGCGGGAAGACGTGACAGAGAGCCACAACCTTGCCGACGAGCACCCCGAGATGGTGGAGGAGTTCGACCGGAAGATGAAAGCCATGCGCACACCCTCGCCCAACTGGCCCCTACCGGGCGAATAGACCTTCCGCCACGGCATCCATCACCCTTGCCGGCGCTCCGTCTTCCCTCCACTCACGCGCCATGAAATCCATGTATGGCGCCACATGGTCGAAGAATTGGCGATACCCCTCGCATAGGTAATTCAAGCCTCTCTCCCCCTCCGCTGTTGTCAGCAGGCGGTTTTTGGGGCACTCGCCATGACAGGCAAATTCAAATTGACATCTACGACACTGCCGAGGAAGCGATGTCTTGAGTTGGCGGAAGCGGTTCTGTCGTTCTCCATAAGCCATGGCAGCAAGCGGTTGACGGCGGATGTTGCCCAGGAGGAAGTCGGGAAACACGAAATGGTCGCATGCATAGACATCGCCATTGTGCTCCATGGCCAGGGCATTGCCGCAGAAACGTGCCATCGAACACACACCTGGTTCCACGCCCAACCAATTGGCAAGGGTAGCATCAAACAACTGTATAAAGAACATCCCCACATCATTTGCCACCCACTCGTCGAAGATGGTGCAGAGGAAACGTCCCCACTGCTGTGGCGACACTGTCTCCGGCGTCATCGTCAAAGGGGCGTCATCTGGCTGATTCATAGGACTTATGGCACCTATGGCACTTATAGGGCCTATAGGTGACACCGACGGTGGCACGTCTCTCTCCACCACCGGTGTGAACTGGATGTAATGGCAGCCGATGTCCTTGAAGAACTGATAAAACTCCCTTGGGTGTTCGGCATTGCGGCTGTTGACCACCGCCATGGCATTCCATTCCACTCCGTGACGGTTGAGCCTGTCCACTCCCTCCATCACCTTGTGGAAAGAGCCGTTGCCCTGCCTATCCTTCCTGAAAGCGTCGTGCAATGGTTGCGGCCCGTCGAGCGACACCCCCACCAACCAGTTGTTCTGTTTGAGAAAACGGCACCACTCCTCGGTGAGGAGCGTGCCGTTGGTCTGGATGCAGTTGTCGACAATATGTCTCCCAGCATGTTTCCTTTGCAGACGAAGCACTTCCTCATAAAAAGCCAACGGTCTGAGCATCGCCTCTCCCCCATGCCATGTGAAGAGCACCTCGCGCTGCGTCTGAGCCTGGATGTATTGCTTGACAAATTCTTCGAGGAGGGGATAGTCCATGGCCATCCCTTTTGCCTCGGGATAGAGCGTGTCCTTTCCCAGGTAATAGCAATAGCGGCAGGCCAGATTGCAACGCGGGCCTGCCGGTTTCGCCAGCACATAAAGGGGATGGGCGAAAGGGGATGCCGTGCTGCGATGGTCGCTCATAGGGGAAGAGGAGGGCTTTTTACCACTTATTTTGCGACCCTCAGTTTTCCGTCTTCCACGAAGAGTCCTCTGTCGGGGCGTTGCGTCAAGCGGCGACCTTGGAGGTCGTAGATGCCGTCGCGCTTGGGAAACACCTTGGCGGTGCTGATTCCGGCGGTGCTCTGCAACTCGTTCACCCTTCCCACGAAGAGGATGGCGTCCTGACTCTCGATGGTGAAATAGAACGGCCTGTCGACACGGAACTCCTCATATTCATCAGGGCCGACGGCATTGTCGTACATCTCGACCACGGTGACCGCCGTCGCCTCAGTACCCTTCTCATTGACGATGATCTTGCTCATTTGGTAAATCTTTTCAATCCACATTGGCACTTCGTCTCTCATGCGACTGAAGTCGGCGTAATCAGGATTGAATGCATCCTGCATGCCCATGTCTCGCAATACTTCCTTCAGGTCATATTTGCCCTCTACATAGAATTTGGGCATCTGCAAGGCCAGTGGCTTGTATTTCGACTCACTTTTTGCGAAAGCCCAATCGTCGTAGCCAAGGGAAGGCAATTCATACCCCTCCACGGGAACGAACAGCGTCATGGAGAATTTCCCGTCATGGCCATAGCCCAACGTGACGGTGCGGAATTTTTCCGAACTGCTGGTACGGTATCCTTCCTCGGCGTTCATCATCTCGGTTTTCACCATCGTGCCGTCTGCGAGGTGGAAGTTGCCGGGGAAGGTGTATTCCTCGGCGAAAGGCAATGCCCATGCGCCCTTGAAATAAAGGACGTTGGCGAGCACCATGGCAAGTTCATACGGTTGCGGGGTGTCAAAGATGGAAGGGATGAGTTGATGTGTCTTGTCGCTCACCCAGTGGTTGACCTGGTCGATGCCCTCCTGCGTGGTGAAATCGACGTCGGCCACCTCGGCATCGTAATAAGTTTTCAAGGTCTCATAAAAATCCTGACGGAAGACGGTGCCCTTTCGCGACCATACGCCATTGGCAAGTTCGCATACGGGGTAACACTTCTCGTAATTCTCCTTCTGCTCCTCCTCTGAAGCCCAAACGTCCGGATTGTATTTGAACTCCGGCCTGTAAGTGAGTCTTTGGGTCAGTTGCTGGTTGTAGAGATTCACGTCCTCGCAGGTGTAGTCGCCCATCCCCATCACGTCCTTCATCTCTTGCAGGGTGTTGCCGGCAGCACCGTTCTGCACCATGGAAAGCGCCATCTGAACCGAGAGGGGCGAGAAGCAAATGTTGGAATCGTTTGCCGCAGCCACCGCATCGAAGATTTGGAATGCGAAAGCACGCCCATTCGCTGCGAGGGATTCGTAATTTTCCTCCTGCGCGAAACAAGCCAAGCCTGACAACATCAAGGCCATCGTCAAAAGTCCATGTTTTATCATAATGCTGATGATTTTAATGTGTTTTTATCCTTGATGCAAAAATAAGACTTTCCAAGGATATTTGCAAAGGATTTTGCATAAATTTACGACAACGGTGTCATCTTGTTGAAAAGTTCAGAGATAGTATGCTTTAGGAGAAAACAGGACATTTTAAGAGAGAGTTGGACGTTTTTGAAGAGAATAGGACGTCTTTAGGAGAGGTAGGACGCCATTATCCGTTTTTTTACCAACCTACATTAAACTTTTTTTACTTGAATTCATCTAATGAAGTAAAAGACCCAACACCCAATGAAGACCCATTTGCCTTCAGCATTGTTTTTCTTAGCCTTGCTGTTCTTTTCCGCCATTCCCGCCGCCGCCCAAGAAGCGGCCATTTCCGGTCGTATTCTGGACAAAGAGAGTCTGGAAGGCCTCCCGAAAGCCACACTGCAACTCTTGCGCATCAGCACCAATCGACAACGCCAAGACACCACATTCGTGGATGGCGTGGTCACCGACGACGAGGGCCGTTTCGCCTTCAAGAGCGTCGCCAACGGGCAATACCTCCTCAAGGCCAGCTACGTCGGTTATGAGGATGTCACCCGCACCATACGCAAGACGAACGCACCCATAGCCCTTGGAGACATCGATATGAAACCCGACGCCATGATGCTGGACGAAGCCGTGGTGACGGCGAACATTCCGAAGATGGTGGTGAAAGACGACACCCTCGTCTATAACGCAGATGCCTTCCGCGTGCCCGAAGGCTCGGTCATCGAAGCGCTGGTGGAAGCTCTCCCAGGTGCGAAAATCGATGAAAACGGAAGCATCAGCATCAACGGCAAGAACGTGCGGCGCTTCAAGATGGACGGTCGCGACTACATGACGGGCAACAACGATGCTGTGATGAAAAACCTGCCTTCCTACGTCATCGACCAGGTGAAGGCGTATGATGAGAAGAGCGACCAGTCACGTCTCACCGGCATCGACGACGGAAACGATGACTTCGTCCTTGAATTCGTCACCAAGCGCAGTGCCCGCAACGGATTGCAGATGAACCCCGACCTGGGCATCGGCACCGACCATCGCTACGGCATACGACTGACGGCGATGAAACCTTTCGGAGCCATTCGCTACACCTTCATGGGCAATGCCAACAACGTGAACGACCGCAACTTCACCGGTAGAGGCGGCAGAGGTCGTGGCAACAACAACGGTCAGCGCCACACGAAGACGGCAGCCCTCGATGCCAGCTATGAGAACGGTCAGAAATTGAAAATGAGCGGCCGTGTCACCTGGAACCACAACAACACAGACAACTGGAACCGCACGGGCTCGGAAACCTTCGTCAACACCCGCGGCGGAGCCTTCTCCAACAGCGTCAGCCAAAGCTATTCCCGAGCCAACAGTTGGACCGGCAACATGAACCTGCAATGGCAGATTGACTCGCTGACCAACTTCTCCTTCCGCCCCAACTTCACCATATCCACCAACGACAGCCGCAGCCACTCCACCTCGGCATCGTTCAACGCCAACCCCTTCGACTACATCGACAACCCGCTTGAAGTCACAGGATTGCAGGTGATGGACGACCTGGACCTCATCGTCAACAGCCGCAACAACAAGTCGATGAGCTATGGCACCAACCAGAATTTCAGCAGCCAGATGCAACTGTTCCGCCGCCTCAACCGCAGAGGGCGCAACATAACCATCAACAGCAACATCAACTACAGCAACAACAAGAACAAGAACGCCAACCTCTCACTGGTCCACCTCTACCAGACCACAAACACCTTCGGCAACGACTCCACCTACCAAACCAACCGCTACAGCAACAGCCCCTCCAACAACTTCAGCGCCACCATCGGATTCTCCTACACCGAACCCCTCCTGATCATCCAACCCAAACCGCAGGAAGAAACAGAGGGGATGCCAGGAGGAGGACCTTTCGGCGGACGCAGGATGGGAAGCGGGCAAGGCGGACTACAAGGACTGTTCCTGCAAACCAACTACCGCTTCCGCTACAGCCATCAGAAGAGCGACCCTCTGACATATGACTTCCCCGACTACACCGATGAAGCCTTCTACGACGTGCTGCAGCAATACCGCGACTGGACGAGGCTCTTCGGCTTCCTTCCCAACCCTTACGAGAGTTATCTCTCAAACGACCTCAGCCGCTACTCCGAGCGTACGGAAAGAGAGCACAACATCGACGTGCAGTTGCGCTACGTCAGGGAGAAACTCAACGTGAACGCAGGCGTGTCCATACAGCCACAACGCTCGCATTTCATCCAGCAATACCTCGGCATCCCTGTCGACACCACAAGGACGGTGACCAACTTCACCCCAACGCTCAACCTGCGATATCGGTTCAACCGCCAGACCAACCTTAACGTGACCTACAGGGGAAGCACATCGCAACCCTCCATCACCCAGTTGCTCAACATCTACGACGACACCAACCCACTCAACATCAACATGGGAAACCCGGGGCTCAAACCCTCACTCACAACCAACCTGAGCGCAAATTTCCAAAAACAACGCACACCCAAATACCTCACCGACTCTCTCGGAATGAACATCCCCGTCAACCAACGGCACTGGAGCTACAACCTCAACGGCAGCTTCCAACGCACGCACAACTCCATAGGAAACGTGGTGACATACAACGAGGAGACAGGTGGGCGCATCAGCCGACCCGAAAACATCAACGGCAACTGGAGCGCCAACGGCGGCGCCACGTTCAACATCGCCCTCGACACCCTTAACAGATGGGACTTCAGCGGGTCGCTCCGAGGCAGTTACAGCCACAATGTGGCTTACGTCAACCTCAACCGCACGGCCATACCCGACCGCAACATCACACGCACCTACAACCTCTCGCCGCAAGTGTCACTCAGTTACAGAGACAGGACGCTCAACATCTCCGCCAACTTCAACACCACCTACGCACGCACCCGCAACCGTCTGCAGGCATCCAACAACCTCGCCACTTGGAACATCTTCTATGGACTCAATGGAAGGTACAATTTCCCATGGGGAACAGAACTATCCACCGACATCCATATGAACAGCAAGCGAGGATATAGCGACAAAAGCCTCAACACCAACGAGTTGTTGTGGAATGCGCAAATCTCACAAAGTTTCCTTCGTGGCAAACCACTCACCATCATGCTGCAATGGTATGACATCCTCAACCAGCAGTCCACCTTCTCACGCACTGTGAACGCCAATGGCTGGACCGACCGAGAGGTGAACGCCATCACGTCGTATGCCATGATACATGTCAGTTATCGCTACAACATGTTTGGCAGAGGCAGAGGTGGCCAAGGCGGTGGGCAAAACAGAAGCGGAGACCGTCAGAGAGGCGGCTTCGGCGGGGGCTTCCCCGGAGGAGGCGGCTTCCCCGGTGGAGGGGGGTTCCCCGGAGGTGGAGGTGGCTTCCCCGGAGGTGGGGGAAGGCCCTAAGGTCTAACGCTCGGGCGGATTTGCAATATTTGCAATCTGCCCGCATTGTGTATCAAATCTCAGAGTAACGAAGGTCTTTGACCAAAATCTCAGAGTAACGAAGGTCTTTGACCAAAATCTTAGAGTAACGAAGGTCTTTGACCAAAATCTTAGAGAAACGAGGGCCTTATGTGTCGCCAAGAGGCCGTGATTACACCCGGAGTGTTCATATCCCCTCCCCTCGAGGGGAGGGGCAGGGGTGGGGTCTTTGACCAAAATCTCAGAGAAACGAAGGTCTTTGACCAAAATCAGGATTTCTTATCCCATCCTATATGTTTTTCACTCGTCCATGGGATAAATATCTCACGCTCGAAGAAAAAAGCACCTCTTTTCTTACTCGCTTACCGAATTTTTCGTATCTTTGCCCGAGAAAGGTGGTATTGCCATGCCTTGGCTAGCCGCTGCCATGCCACAAGAGTGGCGAGACGGGAAGAAACACGTCTCTGCAATGCGCATGATATATGAATGCTTCATCAGGCATCTTAGGATAACCCTGCCTGCTACTTGTTGATTAGGAAATGTGTTGAAAAAAGAAAGACTTTGAATCTTCCGTAATGAATATTATTATTGTTCTATGTGCTGTAGCCGTTGTTCTCATAGCGGCAACTATTGCATATGTCTGTCACTTGAGAGCGGAAGCCAGGAAATGTGCCATCGAGGCAAGGCAGTTCCATGTGAGGCTGAAGGTGCTCACGGCTCCCAACCATCTCTTCACAGACAAGGAATTGGCCTCACTGAAAGAAGAGATGGCGCCATTGCTCTTCAGGGTGAACAAACTTTACAAGAACTATTTCATCTCCAACGATTACCTTGACAGAATGGGACTGGGGGATTTCATCGAGGAACGCATGCACCTCAACCACGCGCAATACCTCAACAACAAGCAATACCATTAGGAAAGCCTTCCCTATACCTCCCATCCTCTCCCAAGACCTCCTATCCTCTCCTATACTTCTCAGCACCTCATAAAAGCCTGGATGAATTCACCCAGTCTCAGCAAGCCATAACCCCCTGATACGGCGCTTGTCTCGTCATAGGCTGCGACACTGTCAGGGGTGATGCCCCTATGCCAGATGAGGAAAGGCACGGGGCCTTTCACATGGGTGCGTGTCTCCACAGGTGTGAGATGGTCGGGCAGGACGGCGATGCACACTGGCTCATCCCAATGCTTCACCTCGTTGTAGATGGGTTCCACGATGCGATGGTCGAGATATTCTATCGTGCGGATTTTCAAGTCTAGGTCGCCGTCATGGCCGGCTTCGTCGCTCGCCTCCAAGTGGAGGAACACGAAGTCGTCGTGACGCAACGCCTCGATGGCTGCAGCAGCCTTTCCTTCATAGTTGGTGTCATAGAGTCCCGTGGCACCTTCCACCTCCACAATCTTCAAACCAGCATAATGGCCGATGCCCTTGATGAGGTCGACAGCGGATATCACACTGCCGCTCTTCACTTCCGGGAACATCTCGCCGATGGTTTCCATCGACGGACGATAGCCTGGGCTCCACGGCCAGATGGAGTTGGCCTCGTCTTTCCCTTCCTTACGCCGTTGCTGGTTGAAGGGATGGGCGGCCAGGAGTTCCTGTGAGCGGACGATGAGGCTGTTGAGCAGGTCGGCGGTCTCTGCCGGGGTCATCCTCCCCTTGTCGGCAGAGGTGTCCACACCTGTCTCACCCTTCACCAAGAGGGGTTGCCAAGGTTCGTCGGGATGGTCATGGGGAGGCGAACAGGTGATGTGCTTGTTGCCCCCTTTCACCACCAAGAGGTGACGGTATTGGATGCCGGTGATGAACCGCACGCGGTCGTTGCCCAGATGCTCGTCCAGATAGCGGATAAGGGTGTCGCCATCCTCGGTGGCAAGATGTCCTCCATGATGGTTCTTGATCCTGCCGTCGGCAAGGCTGATGATGTTGCAACGGATGGCCATGTCGTCGGGGGTCATCTCATAGCCGATGGATGCTGCCTCCAGCGGACCTCGGCCTTCATACACCTTGTCGAGATCGTAACCCATTATGGCGGTGTTGGCCACTTCGGAACCGGGAGGGAAACCCTCTGGCACGGTCACCAACCGGCCATTGCGCCCTTTGCGGGCAAGCATGTCCATATAGGGGGTGTCGGCTGCCTGCAACGGGGTCTGGCCGCCAAGGCGGTTGATGGGATGGTCGGCCATCCCGTCGCCTAATATGATGATGTGTTTCATAACGTGGGGGTTAGATGTTGGCGATGCTCATGATGTTGGCGAAGACACCGGCGGCGGTGACGCTGGCACCGGCGCCATAGCCCTGGATGAGCATGGGGAACTCGCGGTAGCGCTCGGTGGTGAGCATCACGATGTTGTTGCTGCCTTGGAGGTTGTAGAAGGGATGTCCCTGCGGCACCTCTTGCAGCGCCACGCTGGTCTTGCCGTGGTCCATCACTGCCACGAAGCGCCAGCGCTTGCCCTCGGACTCCAACCGTTGACGGCGCTTCTCGAAATCATCGTCAAGGGATGGGAGTTTCTTCCAGAACTCTTCCACGCTGCCCTCGAAGAATTCTGCGGGCACGAAGAGGTGCTTTTCCACATCGCTCTGCTCCACGGGGTAGCCTGCCTCGCGGGTGAGGATGACCAGCTTTCTCACCACGTCGGTGCCGCTGAGGTCCACACGTGGGTCTGGCTCGCTGTACCCTTGCTCCTTCGCACGGCGCACCGTCTCTGAGAATGGAACGTCGGAGGCTATCGCGTTGAAGATGAAATTGAGCGTCCCGCTCAGCACGGCCTCGATTTTCAGTATCTTGTCGCCTGAATTCACCAAGTCGTTGATGGTGCCGATGATGGGCAGGCCGGCGCCCACGTTGGTCTCATAGCGGAATTTCACCCCACGGCGCAGGGCGGTCTGCTTCAACTTATTGTAGGTGTCATATTCGGAAGAGGCGGCGATCTTGTTGGCGGCGATGATGCTGATGTTGTGCTCCAAGAACGACTGGTAGAGGCTGGCCACCTCGCGGCTGGCGGTGCAATCTACGAAGACGCTGTTGAAGATGTTCATGCCGATGATCTCGTCGTGCAGGCGCTTTGTGTCGCTTGTGGCCGACTGCCGCAACAGCTCCTTGTAGTTGTCGAGATTGACGCCGTCGCGGGTGAAAATGGCATTCTTCGAGGATGCTATGCCCACCACGTTGAGTTTCAACCTGTTGCGCTCCTTCAGCAATTCATATTGGGCGCGGATTTGCTCGATGAGCTTGCTGCCCACAGTGCCGATGCCGCAGATGAAGAGGTTGAGCACCTTGTATTCGGAAAGGAAGAAGGAGTCGTGGAGCACGTTGAGCGACTTGCGCAGGAAGCGCCCTTCCACCACGAAGGAGATGTTTGTCTCCGAAGCACCTTGGGCACAAGCTATCACGCTGATGCCGCTGCGGCCGAGCGTGCCAAACAGTTTGCCGGCGATGCCAGGGGTGTGCTTCATGTTCTCGCCCACGATGGCGATGGTGGCCAGGCCGCTCTCGGCATGCATGGGGAACATGGCACCGGTCTCGATTTCCTTGGCAAACTCCTGGTCGAGCACCTCGACGGCTTTCCCTGCTTCCGTGTCGCGCACGCCGATGGAGGTGGAGTTCTCCGAGGAGGCCTGCGACACCATGAACACGGAGATGCCATTGGCGGCAAGGGTGCTGAAGATGCGCTCGTTAACACCGATGACACCCACCATCGACAGGCCGGTGACGGTGATGAGCGTCGTCCCGCTGATGCTCGAGATGCCCTTGATGAGTTTCTGGTCGTTGGCCACCTTCTCTTTGATGATGGTGCCGGCATTGGAGGGGTTGAAGGTGTTCTTCACCCATATCGGGATGTTTTTTACACAAACGGGATAGATGGTCGGGGGATAGATGACTTTCGCACCGAAGTTGCAAAGCTCCATCGCCTCGATATAACTCAATTCGTTGATGGTATAGGCACTCTTGATCACTTTCGGGTCGGCGGTCATGAAGCCATCGACATCCGTCCATATCTCCAACGTCTCGGCATCAAGGGCGGCGGCGATGATGGCGGCGGTGTAGTCGCTGCCGCCACGACCAAGGTTGGTGATTTCGCCGGTGTCGCGGTCCATGCTGATGAAGCCGGGGACGAGAGACACCTGGGGAAGTTCGGTGAACGTCTCACGTACCAAGCGGTTGGTCAACTCGCTGTCAAGCGTGTGGCGGCCGTTCTTGCGGAAAGTCTTGATCATCGGACGGGCGTCATACCATTTCGCTCCCTTCACCAGGACGGCTACGATGTGGCTGCTCAGACGCTCACCGTAACTGACGATGGCATCGAGGGTCTTCTGGCTGAGGTCGTGGATGAGATAGACTCCGAAGAAAATGCTTTTCAACTGCTCGAACAAGGTGTCGATGGTGGTGAGAAGTTGCATGCGAGCATCTGGCTCGGTGATGATGGTGGCTATCATACGGTGATGGCGGTCCACCATCGCCTGGAACTCGTCCTTGTAACTCTCGTCGCCTTTCAAGGCCAACTGCGAAGTGGCTATCAGTTTGTCGGTGATGCCGCCAAGGGCACTCACCACAACAACCACTGGTGTGCGACGGGACTCCGCCTCAACGATGCGCTTCAAACTAAGAATGCTGTTTACGGAACCTACGGATGTTCCGCCGAATTTCAATACTTTCATCTTGTTGTTTTAATCTTTTGGAACCCCGGCACAAAGGGGGCATAAACCACAATTCGGCGCAAAATTACGAATAATAGTCGAAAAACGGAAGAATTAGTGGGATTTATTGGCGGCAACTAAAAAAGATGTGTCATAAAAGGCACATCTTTTTTCACAAACAATAGCCACCTCACCACATCGGGGCGGGAAAGGCATCTTCAAGGTGGTGTATGTCGGCCTGAGTGCCGTCGCCCACAACGGTGACGATGTCGAACCGCACGTCGAAGTCCAGGCGGTAGCGTTGCATATAGGCGTTGGCGGCAGAGGCGAGGTTGCGAATCTTCCTCCAGTCGACGGCTGTCTCAGGCTCCACGTAGTCGGTGTTGCGCCGCGTCTTCACTTCCACCATGACAATGGTCTGCCCGTCGGGGGTGGATGCCACGATGTCGAGGTCGCGGTGGCCGATTTTCCAGTTCTGATGGCGGATGCTGTAGCCTTTCTTCCGCAGATAGTCGGCGGCGACACGCTCGCCCCATGTCCCCAAGTCGTTGTGTGTGGCCATTGATTCCTGTATACTTTGGTTATTGCATGCAAACTTACAAAATAAAACAGAGAAATGGAAGCGATTATGGAAGATTAACGGAAATTCGAGTGGATAATATGGGCAAGAAAGCCGATAACTTCTAAACTTTGAAAAGAAATACCGAAAAGTTTTGGTTGTATCGCTTTTTCTCCTTACCTTTGATTGCGATAGTGAAAAATGGAATAATAGCATAGAATCATTCATGGACGACCCTGTTTTCAACGACCACAACAAGGATGAATTCCCACCCGCACACACGGCTGAGCATCTGCTCAACCAGACGATGGTGAGGATGTTCGGCTGCGAAAGGTCAAGCAACGCGCATGTGGAGCGCAAGAAGAGCAAAATATCCTACGTGCTGGAGCGAAAGCCCGACCGCAAGCAGGAGAAGGAGATTGAGCGCATCATGAACCAATTGATCGAGGACGACCTCCCCGTGACGTTTGAGATGGTGGACAGAGACAACCTGCCCGACGAGGTGGACGCCTCAAGGCTTCCCGAAGACGCATCACAAACCATACGGCTGGTGAGAATCGGTGACTATGACGTATGCCCGTGCATAGGGAAGCATGTGCGGTCTACCGGGCAGATAGGACATTTCGAACTTTTAGGCACCAACTGGGACGAGCACAAGCACCTCTTCAGGGTCAGGTTCAAGGTGGTGCCATGACATTCACATCTCTTGGCGATATGAGGAAAACATTGTTGCTCACGGTCTTGGCTACCGTGGCGTCATATGCTTGGGCTAAACCCAGGACAGTGGAGGAAATGAAAACTGCTGCAGCCAAGGTGCTGGCCGTGGAGGGCCGCCTTGGAAGCAAAAGACTCGTAGGCGAACTGCACATGCTGGAAATGCGCGAGGGCGTGGCGGTCATGGGCTATGACGATGGTGGCTTTGCCATTGTCACCACCGACGACGCCTTTCCGGAAGTGATGGGATGGTCGGAGACGGCCTACGATTCCGACACGCCCAACACCCATTTCAAATGGTGGCTTGATGCCGTGGACAGAATGGCTGCCGACCCGGCCAACGCATCGCTCAGCCAAGTGACACCGGAATCGCTCGGATACCCGGGAATGGTGCTGCCACTGTTGAAGACACATTGGTCGCAGACGGAACCATACGACCTCTTCTGTCCACAGGGATGCCCCACGGGATGCGTGGCCACGGCGACCGCCCAGGTGCTCAAATATTTCGAGTGGCCCGACCATGGCACAGGCACCGTGTTCACTTATTTCCCTTTCGCCGATTTCAGCGGCGAGAGGCTTGAGGCAGAACTCGACAACGATTCGTTTGACTACAACCTCATGTTGAATGACTATATCGAAGCTGAAGGCCAGATTCCCAAGGGCAACCCCACAAGAAAGAAGGCGGTGGCCAAACTCATGTACCATGTGGGACTGGCCATGAGGGCCATCTATGACTACAGCGGCACCGGCGCCTACAATGAAACCATCTGCTACGGGCTGCGCAACAACCTGAGGTATCCATTCGCGGTAACCTTGGACAAGAAAGACTTTACCGACACGCAATGGATGGGCATCATCTTCGACAACATCAGCCGGGGGACACCCATCATCTACGGTGGGTCCGACGAAGACTACAGCGGGCATGAATTCGTGCTTCATGGATACAACAAAAGCGGGAATATATATATCAACTGGGGATGGGGTGGTTCGGAAGACGGATACTTCAATCTTTCTTCGCTGTTGTTGATGTATGGATTCTATGACTTCGGCCACTATCAGGACATGGTGGTGAGATGCACGCCGGAATGGCTGGAGGCCGACACCATAGAAGTGACGGTGGAGACTCCGGGGACGCTTGGCGAAATCCTTGCAGAGCAACGCGACTCCATCGTGTGCCTGAAAGTGAAAGGAAGCATCAACACCACCGACCTGGGGACGCTTCGCCTGATGGCGGGCAGGACCGTGGATGGGAAGGGCGCCTACGGCAACTTGTCGGTGCTCGACTTGTCTGAGGCACGTGTGGTGAAGGGAGGGGAGCCTTTCCTCTTCGAGGAGGACAGCATACAAGTCACCGACAACGACGTGATGCCTTGCAAGGCGTTTGCTGGATGCCCCTTCCTCATCGATGTCACACTGCCCGACCAACTCCTGGGCTATGGCGACGGGGTGTTTGCCGAATGCTGCAACCTCGACCGTGTATCCCTGAAGGCTGGCGAGGAGAGTGATTTCGTCGTGGAAGGGAGTTTCGTGATGAACAAGGAGAGAGACGAGTTGATAGAATGCCTGCCCGGAATGGGTGACGACTTGCACTACGTGGTGCCCGGCGGCGTGAAGGTGGTGCATCCCTACGCCTTTGCCGGGAGATTCCTTTATGAAAGGACGACACTGCCAAGTTCGGTCGATTCCATAGGGGCATATGCTTTCAACAGGTGCTTCGACCTTTTCAACATCTACGTCAACAATCCCATTCCACCGGCCATGGACGAGACAGCCGTAGACCTTCTGGACATCTCCTACCGCACCCTCTATGTGCCAAGGGGGAGCAAGCAAGCCTATCGCAACGCCAAGGGATGGAAGGAATTCGGACGAAACATCAAGGAATTTGACGCCAATGTGGAGGACGGCATCTACGAGACCGACTACGCATCAACTCCCACACAGGCACGCTCCTACGACCTCCAAGGCAGGATGGTGCGCCAAGGAGACAGCCATCAACGCATCATCGTATCAAAGAATGGGAAAAGGATTGCCAAGCCATAAGACCTCCTGTTTACTACTATTCGCATTAAAACAACGGGAAACCCAACTGGGTTTCCCGTTACTCATTTAGTTTCAATCTCCTCTTTCATGTCAATGAACTGCTTTTTCGCATCATAGAATTCATACTGTAAAAAAGCCAGTTTCTGTGAGGAAATGACATGCACTCCAAAACCATATTTGAACTGCCATTTGCGTTTCAAGGATATCACACCTTGATTGATATAAGCAGCTACATAGGGATGAACGTGCAAGTAGAAGGTCTTGACACCAATCTTGTTGACTAGGTGGTCAATCTTACTCTCCAACTGGTCGGTGAACACGATGCTTGAACGTATCTTACCCCTTCCGAAACAAGTGGGGCAGGTCTCGTCCACGCTGACGTCCATCGCGGGCCTGACACGCTGACGTGTGATTTGCATAAGGCCAAATTTGCTCAAGGGCAGGATGTTGTGGCGGGCGCGGTCTTTCTGCATGTTCTTGCACATGCGCTCGTAAAGCAACTGGCGGTCTTCCGCCAAGTTCATATCGATGAAATCGACGATGATGATGCCGCCCATGTCGCGCAGGCGCAACTGCCGGGCCAATTCGTCGGCGGCGCCGAGGTTCACGTCCAACGCGTTCGCTTCCTGGCCGTTGGCCGACCTCGTACGGTTGCCGCTGTTCACATCCACCACATGCATCGCTTCCGTGTGCTCGATGATCAGGTAGGCGCCGTGCTTGTAGTTGACGGTCTTCCCAAAACTCGACTTGATTTGCTTGGTCACATTGAAGTTGTCGAAAATGGGCACCTGACCTGTGTAGAGCTTGACTATGCCCGCCTTCTCAGGGGCTATTAGTGTGACATAGTCTTTCACTTCCTTCCACACCTCTTCATCATTCACATAGATGTTCTCATAAGAGGGGTTGAATAGGTCGCGAAGCAGGGCTACCGAGCGGCTCGTCTCCTCAAAAACCATCTGGGGGCGCTTCTGTGTCTTCTGCACCTTCGTGATGGCATCCTCCCAGCGTTTCAGGAGAATCTTCAGTTCTGTGTCGAGTTCAGCCGTTCGCTTGCCCTCGGCTACCGTTCGGACAATCACGCCGAAATTACGGGGCTTGATGCTCTGGATGGCTTGCTTCAGGCGAGCGCGCTCCTCGCCGCTTTTGATCTTTGTCGATACGGAAACTTTATCGTTGAAGGGGATGAGCACCAGGTAACGCCCGGCAAAGCTCAACTCTCCTGTAAGTCGTGGGCCTTTTGTCGAAATAGGCTCTTTTACAATCTGAACCAGCACTTCCTGTCCAACAGCAAGCGTGGTTGCAATGCTGCCGTCCTTCTTCAAGTCTGGAAGACGGCCTGCCTTGGTGATGGGATAAAGTTTCTTCCTGTCGCTTTGTACCTGCTTGAGGTATTTGGCGTAAGAGTGGTATTGGCTACCCAAGTCAAGAAAATGGAGAAAGGCGTCGCGTTCAAAACCAACATCTACAAAGCAGGCGTTAAGGCCTGGCATGAGTTTCTTCACTTTTGCTATGTAGACGTTGCCTACAGAAAATGATGCCGAGCGGGCTTCACTCTGATACTCTACCAGCTTCTTGTCTTCCAGAAGAGCTATGGAGATTTCCTTCGCACGGACATCAATAACTACTTCGCTGGTCATTCTACACAATCTTTACTTGATAACAAAACGGCATGTCAACAAATTCCTCTAACGGAATCTCTTGACACGCCAGACAGCCGAATAAGCTGTGGAGTGTTCAGCCTATGGCCTACTTGCTCTTATGCCTGTTCTTTCTCAGTCTCTTCTTGCGCTTGTGGGTGGCCATCTTGTGGCCTTTTTTCTTCTTTCCGTTTGGCATGGTTTAATGATTTGAATGGATTGATGAATATGTTCTGACCGGTATGACAGAAGGGTTAGTCTTCACTCTCCACTGCCTCGCCCTTCATCTTGCTGACAAAACTCTTTGCAGGCTTGAAGCTGGGGAAATCATGGGCTTCTATCACGATCGTCGTGTTCTTTGAGATATTGCGGGCGGTCTTCTCGGCACGGTGTTTCACGATGAAACTGCCAAACCCTCTCAAATAGACATTTTCCTTCTCAAGAAGGCTGTCTTTAATCACTTCCATAAATGCCTCTACGGTGGTGGCTACGTCCTTCTTGGATACACCGGTTTGGGACGAAATCTTGCTGATGATGTCTGCCTTGGTCATTTTTTTTATTAATTTATTGTTGAATAATTTTACTTGTTCTCACAAATGGAATGCAAATATACAAGTTTTTGACGTATAAAGAAAATCTTTTCCGCATTTTTTGTTTTTTTTCTTGAGAAAAATCCATTTTCAACCTAAACGACACACTTTTAATGCTTTATAATGATAAAAGTTGACAATTGGGGCATTCGAGGGCGAGCAAACAATATGTAAATGATTTTTACCCAGCCTGGCCTTTCTTGGTGAACGAAGTGCTTGTCAATCCTGCAAGACCCAAGATGCCCATGTTCCTTCACAAGGCGGCAGGCTGTAAAGACACGAGAGCGGCATGTGCACATGCCGCTCTCGCTTCAACTATTTCTTTTGGAGGATTTCATTTGCCTTTCCACCAACTTTTCCGCTTTGGCGCAGCGTGGTCGCCCAGGCTTGTCTTGCGAGCCTCGGATATCATGTCCTTGAACGACTTGCCCTCCTTGATCATGGAGTACATCATGCCCCAGTCGGGCAGCCCGCCAACGTTGCGGTCGTCTATCCACACCTCTGCCTTGATCTTGCGAGAGAAATGGTTGTTATACTCCTTCTTCTCCTCTGGGTAGTCCTTGTTGACAGCATAGAACTCAACGCCCCGCTGGCGACACCATTCCACTGCCTGGTCAAGAAGTTCACCCTCTCGCACCGTCCAAAGAATCACTTTGTGGCGGTCGGCAATGAGCATCTTCAGCGTGTCGATGGCGAAAGGTATTTCAGGACCAATCTCAGGGTAGCGATGCTCCACGATGGTGCCGTCGAAATCTACTGCAATGACCATATGAGAAGATTATAACTTGATGGAAGTGTCGTTCTTGTTGCCATAGTGGCTGTTGCTGTAGCCACCATAAGAACCATAAGTGCCATAGCCGCCGTAGCCACCATAGGAGGAGCCATAGTTGCCATACTTGCCGTAACTGGTGTAGCGGCTGTACTTGCCATACTTGCCGTAACCATAGTAGTAGCCATATTTCTTCTTCGACATGTCGATGCCGTTGATGACGATGGCCATGTTGGGCAGCTTCTTCTCGTTGGCGAGGGAGTTCACCAAGTCGAAGCTCGACTTCGGAGTATAGTCGGCGCGGCACATGTAGATGGTTGCGTCGATGACACGTCCCACTTGAAGCGTATCGGTGACAAGACCGACAGGGGCGGTGTCTATCAGCACATAGTCGTAGTTTTCTTTCAGGTAGCCGATGACGATGTCAAGCGACTGGCGGGAGATAAGCTCCGAAGGGTTGGGCGGGACAGGACCGGCGAGGAGCAAGTCAAGGTTGCCGTTCACACCGGAGGGAAGGATTTGCGCCTTCAAGTCATCCTCGCTGGGGTGCTCCTGGGCCAGGAGGGGTGTGATGCCGTGCTTGTGGTCGTCTATTTCGAACAACTCGGCCAGACGCGGCTTGCGGATGTCAAGCCCCACAAGGATCACCTTCTTGCCAAGGAGTGCGAAACTCACCGCGAGGTTGGCGCAGTTGAAGGTCTTGCCCTCACCAGAAGTGGTTGAGGTGAACATGATGACTTTCTGCCCCTCCCGTAGCATGAACTGCACATTGGTACGCATCGCTCGGAAGATTTCCTCCATCTGGTTGTTCTTGTTCTCGTGCACCACGATGTCGGCCTTGGTCTTTGCTGTCTCGCTTGCCACTGCAACGTCGGCGATGATGGGAAGTTGCGTCAGGCGGGCTACGTCATCGTGACCCTCGATCTTGTAACGGAACAGTTTCAAGAGGAACAAGACAACGCCTGGAATCAAGAGTCCGGCCACGAGGGCGATGGGAATCACCACGGTGGGAACAGGAGTGATCTGGCCATTGCTCTCAGGTGCCTCTATCAGCTTGCCCTTGTCGGCGGTGGAGGCAAGAGAGATGGAGTTCTCCTCACGCTTTTGGAGAAGCATCAGGTAAAGTCCCGACCTCACCTCTTGCTGACGACCGATCTGGGTGAGCATGCGCTCTTGCTCGGGGGTGGCAGAGATTTGGCCAGAGTATTTCGAGAACTGCTGCTGGATGGAGTTGCGCTGGATTTCCAAGTTCTTCCTCGTCTGGTCCATGGAATTCTTGATGGCGACTTTCAAATTGTCGAGTTGGGCGGTGAGGGGGGTCACCGAGGGGTTGTCCTCCGATGCAGAGCGGAGAAGCCTGTTGCGCTGCAACACGATCTCATTATACTTGTTGATGAGCTGCGAGGCCGTGGCGTCGTTCAAACCCACGTTGGAAGGCAGCGTCTGGTATTCGTCACCGTCAACAAAGTCGGAGACACTGTTGAGAAGGGCTATCTGGGTGTTGGCATTGGCAAGCTGGCGCTCGTATTCCGACGAACCGGTCATGGCGGCTGTGGCATTCATGCGGAGTTCAGTCATATGCTGGCTCTTCTTGTAAGCCTCCAACTGACCTTCGGTCTCACCAAGTTCAGCGTTGATTTTCTCAAGACGGCCGTTGATGAACTCCTCGGTGCGATAGGCCACCTCGTTCTTGTCCTCATTGGCCTGACGGTTGTAGCAAACAACCAGCTGGCTGAGGTAGTCTAGAGAACGGCGGGGGATTTCATCCACGATGGACATCTTCACGATGGATGTGTTCTTCGAAGTGGGGTTCACACTGAAATAGCGCTTGAATTTCTTGCAGGCGGACATTGGCGAACTGATGCTGACGAAGAGTGGAAAATCGTCCTTCCACTTCGTGGTGGCAGAGCCATTGGAAGAGAAGGTGAGGTTGCCAACAGGAGTCTTTATCGTCTTTCCCAGAGAGGATAAAGTCCACTCTTTGGTGATTGGGCCTTTGGTGTTGTCTTCCTCGTCGGTGGTGTAGTAAACGGCGGAGACATGGTATTTGCTCTTATTCTTGGTGATGACCATGGATATGGGCACCTTGATGTTGTCCAAGTGGGCGGCATCGATGTCTACAGTGACAGGCTGGTTCTTGTATACCAGGATGTTCTTCACACGGCCCTTCAACTGATAAGTCACATAAAGTTTCAGATCCCTCACCACGTCGGCCGCCAAGGTATATGAGGAGAGGATCTCCATCTCGTTGTCTATGCCTTCCGTGTTGGAGATGACGCCCAGGTTGGCTGCGTTGAGAAGACCACCGCGGCTTCGGGTGTTGTTATCCTCGTCCTTGATCAGCATCTTGGCGGAAGACTGGTATCTTGGCGTCGTATACCTTAAATATATGGCGGTGATGCCAAGGGCAATGATTAGCGAGAGGGCGAACCATTGCCAGTTAAGAATGAATGTCTGGAAAAGCTGATTGAAATTGAAGAATGACACTTCCTCAGTGTTCTCTTTCCTCAGGTTTTCCGGAGTTTGAGTGTTTTTGTTCTCTTCCATTTCTGTTTTTTATGTTTGTTGATTTTTTGTTTTCAATATCATAAGTCTCGCTCCGAAAGGCGGAGAAGGTATTGGCCGTAGTCGTTGTTGAGCATCTCGCGGGCGGAAGAAAGGAGGGTCTCCTTCGTTGTCCAGCCGTTGATGTAGGCTATCTCTTCCAAGCAAGCCACCTTCAAGCCCTGGCGCTTCTCTATCACTTCGACATAGGTGCTTGCCTCTGCCAAGCTGTCATGCGTACCCGTGTCGAGCCATGTGAAGCCACGGAGCAGGGTCTGCACTTTCAATTGACCACGACGAAGGTATTCCTGGTTTACTGACGTGATCTCCAACTCGCCACGGGCGCTGGGGCGGATGCCTTTTGCTATCTCTACGACAGAATTGGGGTAAAAATACAACCCCACCACGGCATAGTGGCTCTTGGGATGGGCTGGCTTCTCCTCTATGCTCAAGCAATTGCCCGACTCGTCGAACTCGGCAACGCCGTAGCGCTGAGGGTCGTTGACATAGTAGCCGAACACGGTGGCAAGACCCTCGCTGGCGGCCGACACTCCCTGGCGAAGAAGACTGGTGAAACCCGAGCCATGGAAGATGTTGTCACCAAGAATCAGACAAACACTGTCGCTGCCGATGAACTCCTCGCCGATGATGAACGACTGGGCCAGACCGTCGGGGCTGGGCTGCTCGGCATAGGAAAAACGCACGCCAAAATCCTCCCCGCTTCCTAACAGACGCTTGAAGTTGGGGAGGTCGCTGGGGGTGGAGATAATCAAGATGTCGCGGATGCCGGAGAGCATCAACACCGAAATGGGGTAGTAAATCATCGGCTTGTCGAATATTGGAATCAACTGCTTGCTGACCCCCTTCGTTATCGGATAAAGCCGAGTTCCTGAACCGCCTGCCAATACGATTCCTTTCATATCGTTGTTTCTTTTCCTTTTACTGATGAATCCCGCTGAAAAGACAGTATGACACACCGCCTAAATACTGCAACAAACCAATCGGTCAATTATGCCATTGGGACGTTTTAGGCCGCAAAGTTACAAATAAAACTTCAATACGAAAAACTTAATCATTGAAAATATTCCTTTTTTTATTATTTCTTTAGACATTTCGCCATTTTTTGCATAACTTTGCACCCATATTCACAACTAATCATAATTTTTTCAGTATATGGGATTCTTTTCTAGACTGTTCGGGAAAAAGAACGAAGAAGAAGTCAAAGTGGGTGGAATGGAAGACTACATGACACTCGTTAGGGTATATCTGCAAGCAGCTCTTGCTGAAAGACTTGGCATCACCAACCTCGCCATGCTGCCCGACCTGAGAACATTCAAGACAACGCTCAAGGTGCCTACCGTCAACAACAAACTCGGCGTGGGGGAGAAAAGCAGGTGCAAGAAGATGATGAAAGAAATTTACAATACAGGCGATGACTTCTTCAAGGAAATCGACGCTTCCGTGAAGAAAAACTGCAAGAAACTCACCGACGTGCAACCTTTCATACTGCAGTTCCAGGCTTTCATACAAGACCTCATGATGCTTACAGGAAACCTCATGAAGTTCAAACTCAGACTGCCTTCATTCTTCAAGAAAGCTCTTTACACCATGACGGAGAAAACCATCAACGATGTGTTCAACAAAAACGACTTCTCCGACCCTGGTGTGACCAAAACGGTTTTGTCTGTCAGAAGATACAACCAAAAACTGGCCTTCTCACAGCAGTGGGTCACCGACTTCGTTTATCAAGTCGTTATGCTCGCGAAAAAAGAGCCCAAAAAGAAGGAAGAAGAAAAATAAACAACGCCAACAACTAAGCAAGGGGGGCGCACAACACCCTTCTTGGCAAAAAATCCCGCCTTTTTTTGGTGGTTCTGATTTTTTGCAGTAATTTTGTGCGCAAATTACATATCATGACTGCTGAAGAGAAGACCATTGCGCTTTTTGCCACACGAGTCAGGCAGATGATGCTGCTCTACAAACGTGTGTGCCAGGAAAACGAGCAGCTCAAGCAGGAACTGGAGAAATGCAATGAGGAAAAAGGGAAACTCGAAGAGCAACTCAAGACAAGGCAGGATGATTATGATAGCTTGATGACGGCAAAGATGCTCCAAGTAAGCGAGGGCGACATGGAGGCCGCTAAGGCCAGGCTTGCCAAACTGATAAGGAGTGTCAACAAGTGCATCACGCTCCTAAGTGAGAAATAACGTGGACAATGCCAGAGGAGAACAAGGATAAACTACATATAAGATTGCGCGTTTGCGACACCGAAATCCCCATCAAGGTCGACAGGGAGGAAGAGGAGATTTATCGCAGGGCTGCAGCAAATGTAACAAGTATTGTGAATCTCTATACCAGTCGTGCACAAGGGAAAAAGGGTACGATTGAAATACTGTATATGGCATTGATTGACATTGCGCTCAAGTATGAGAAGGAAGCAAAGCGCAATGACACAAAACCTTTCCATGATATTCTCACCGCTCTTACCAAGGAGATAGAGGATGCCTTGGGCGAAAAGGCCTGAACGCCTGGACGTCGCCGATGAATGAAACATCCCCGAGGACGCTGAGCAAACACAAGGCGTCCATGGGAGAAGAAAAAGAGAAAACCCTGAAGGCGGGGGCTAATGTGCGAATATCAATACTAACTTTAATATTATTTTTTATGGATTCTATAGTAACCATCATTATTATAGCTATCGTATGCCTCGTAGCAGGTGTGTTCGCTGGCTATATGTTGTTTCTCCACGTTATAAAGGGGAAATACAATGAGATGATGGACACCGCCAAGAAAGAGGCTGATGTCATCAAAGAAAAGAAATTGCTAGAAGTAAAGGAGAAATTCATCAACAAAAAGGCCGAACTGGAAAAAGAGGTGCAGGCCAGAAACCAAAAACTTCAGCAAAACGAAAACAGACTCAAGCAAAAGGAAGCTTCGCTCAACCAAAAACAAGAGGAACTGGGAAGAAGAAGGCAGGAAATCGACCAAAGCCAGAAACGCATCGACAATGAGAAGAAACTTCTCACCCTCAAGCAGGAGGACCTCGAGAAGATGCAGAACCAGGAGAGGGAGAAACTGGAAGAACTCTCTGGACTCAGCGCCGAAGAGGCTAAGAGAAGACTCGTGGAGAGCCTCAAGGACGAAGCAAGGACAGATGCTGCGAGCTATGTGAACGAAATCATGGACGAGGCGAAACTCAATGCCAACGCTCAGGCAAAGAAAATCGTCATACAAACCATACAGAGAGTGGCAACCGAAACGGCCATAGAGAACTCCGTCAGCGTCTTCCACATCGACAACGACGAGGTGAAAGGAAGAATCATCGGAAGGGAGGGACGAAACATCAGGGCCCTCGAAGCAGCAACAGGAGTGGAAATCGTTGTCGACGACACGCCGGAGGCCATCGTCATCTCTGCTTTCGACCCCATCAGAAGAGAGGTTTGCAGACTCGCACTGCACCAACTCGTTGCCGACGGTAGGATACACCCGGCAAGAATCGAAGAGGTGGTGGCAAAGGTGAAGAAACAACTCGACAACGAAGTGGTGGAAATAGGAAAGAGAACCGCCATCGACTTGGGCGTACACGGACTGCACCCGGAACTCATCAGAATCATAGGAAAGATGAAATATCGCTCCTCTTACGGACAAAACCTCCTGCAACACGCCAGGGAAACGGCAAACCTCTGCGCCGTCATGGCTTCCGAACTGGGACTCAACCCCAAAAAGGCTAAAAGGGCAGGACTGCTGCACGACATAGGAAAAGTGCCCGACGAGGAAAGCGACCTCCCACACGCTCTTTACGGCGCTAAAATCGCTGAGAAATACAAGGAGAAACCCGACATCTGCAACGCCATCGGCGCACACCACGACGAATTGGAGATGAACACCCTCCTGGCGCCCATCGTGCAAATCTGCGACGCCATCTCCGGAGCACGACCCGGAGCAAGAAGGGAAATCGTTGAAGCATACATCAAGAGGCTCAACGACCTCGAGGCCATCGCCATGAGTTATCCCGGAGTCACCAAGACATACGCCATACAGGCTGGCAGGGAACTGCGGGTCATCGTTGGAGCCGACAAGATGGACGACAAGGAGACCGAAGCACTCTCCGGAGAAATCGCCAACAAGATCCAAAACGAGATGACCTATCCCGGACAAGTGAAAATCACTGTCATCAGGGAAACCAGGTCTGTGGCTTATGCCAAATAGGATTGCATAGGACATAAGAGATATAAGAGGACTTGACAGGTCATTATAGGACTCTATAGGACTTTATAAGAATCCCTAACACCATGGCCGCTCCGAAGGGGGCGGCCATCTTTCAATCAACTACAACAACCATGGGTTTCATCTATCATCCTTTGTTCAGGGAGACGGTGATTCTTGCCGCCATCATCCTGCTGGCCGTTTATTGCTGGGACAAGTCAAGGCAAAACCAGCGAACAAGAAACGCCCTATACAATTGCATCTATGTGCTCTATGGCGCCGCTGTAGGGAAAGCCATTCAAATCATGGAGCATATATCTCAGCCAGGAGTATGGGGAGAGGCTCTGAAACTGATGCTCGTCATAGCGGCGACATGGGGATATGCCAAATGGATAAAACAACAAAACGACATCCCTTACAACAAGATATTCTGGATGTTGGGATGGGGGGTGCTCGCCATACTGTTACTCATGCAGGCCGCTCTGCTGGTCATAATGGCAGCGAATAGATTGAAAATTGAAAATTG
>JAFWSS010000152.1 GCA_017524385.1 Prevotella sp. | reverse complement strand
GCAACGATATGAAGTGTATGAAGTTGCCATTCTGCCACCCCTTCGGGGTTGTTGTTCACACCATGCTTTTAGCAGGGGTTCCGTGCTTCGCACTCCACCACCTGCCTGTACTCTGGCCACCCCTTCGGGGTTCATTCAACATCAAACCAAGATATAACAAATCGAGTATGAAGTAAAAAATCCTCTCAAATGGAGGTGTTTTGATGGAATCATCATTTGATTATCCATACATTTTTTAAATGAAGCTACTGTAAGTAATTGAATGCCAATATAACCGAACTTCCGAAACTTAAATTATATATAGATGATTTTGAATACCTACTGAAAAAATTAAAGTTGGCAAGTCATGCCCAAAAATGCCCAGCGAGGGGCGGCCAAGCATGCCGCCCCTCGCTGGGCATCGAAGTGCTCTTGATCTCACTCGCAGGCAGTGTTGGTGGCAAACTCTTCGTTGAAGGATTGGGGCTTGTTGTTCAAGACGGCATCCACTACCATCGTGACATCCACCACGGTGACCATGCCATCTTTATTCATATCGGCCAGCTGCCAGATGAAATCACCTCCGAGTTCCAGGATATTGTTCACGATGAGCGTGATATCCGTCACCGTGACGTTGCCGCTGAGGTTCACGTCGCCTTGCAGTGCGGAAACAACGTCGATGCTGAAACCTCTTTCGTCAAGGGTAGTCATCCCTTCACCCACTGTCAAGATGCCGTTGGCGATACTTCCATCGGCGACACCTGCATCAATGTCTTCATCCAAAAGCACGTAAAGGTGCATGAACAATCCTTCGTTGCCCACCAATGCGCCGCCGCCAAGGTTCGTTTCCACATACCATGTAGAGCCTTCCATATGCGTCATCGTCACCAAGGGCGTACCGCCGTCAATCCTCTCCGCTTCCATCGAAACCATGATGTTGCCGTCTGCATCCGTCAGGGGGCTAACGCCTTCTGGAAGATGCAAGTCAAACTCACATGCTTCCATCCCTTTTTCCACCGTCTTCAGCGACATGTGCAACAGCGTGGTACAACCCACGAAACCTTGTTCGGAAGAAATGGTCAACATTTCAGGAACGGCTTCGATGTGGCTGAATTTCTTCCAATATGGTGCGCTTTTGTATGCTTCCATCACGCGCCGTGGGACGTATAGTGTGGCCTTGTTGTAGGTGGAAGCAGAAAACACCTCCTTGGTGAGGGATGGCACGGCGGTAGGGTGTGCGTATATTGCCTGGAGTGAGGGGCAGGCATAAAAGGCACTCATGCCTATCTTCGTCACTCCCGACGGAATGGTTATGGTGTCAAGTTTGCTGCAATAGCTGAAAGCCTCGGCGCCGATGTATAGAAGTGTGGAGGGCAGGGTGACGTCGGTCAGCGATGAGCACGACCGCAAGGCATTGGATTCAAGATATTTCACTCCCTCGGGAATAAGGATGCTTGTGAGTTTGCTGCATCCTTCAAAGGCATATTCGTCGATGAACACCAACGTGGAGGGCAGGGTGAGCGTACTTAGCATGCCGCATCCCTTGAAAGTGTTGGCCTGCAACTCGCCTATCCCCTCTGGGAGGTTGATGCCTGCAAGCATGGAGCAATTGCGAAAGGCATTTTTGCCAATATAGGTTGTTGTCGTTGGCAATGTGACGGATGTGAGGCGTGAGCACCCCATGAAAGCACCGTCCTCGATGAAAAACACAGATGAGGGTACGGTGTAGGTGCCTTCCATTCCTCCAGGACACGCTATCAATCGTTGCCGTGTTTTGTTGAAAAGCACGCCATCCACGCTGGCATATTGCGAGTTGGAAGGCGAAATGTCAATATGGGTGAGGCTTGAGCAACCAGAGAATGGCATTTCTCCCACCGACACCATGGTGGAGGGGAGATGGATGCTTGTCAGCTTGTTGCATGAGCGGAACGCTCCGTCGTCGATGGATGTCACATCATACCACGTCTCGCCGTCATTCACACGCTCGGGGATGATGATGTCTCCCACGTAACCATCGCCAACGGAGAAATTCCCCATTGCTTCATAGTCGCCCTCCAGCACCTTCGCTGTTGTCTCGGAGGTCGCTTCGTAGTTCACACCTTCGTATTTGAAACCAATGGCTGTTGTCTTGGTGCAAATGATTGCCAACAACGCCACAAGCATCTTCCTTCTCATCTCGCTTTTACTCGTTGCTTCTTTCCAAAATAGGAGAAACCCGAAGGCTTCCCCTATTTTTTACCAAGGTTGGTGATGTTGTCGGTTCACATTAGTCCCACAACGATTTGCTGGGGCTGGTGATGTTGTCATCCTCTAACTCGTCGAAGATGTCTTCTTTGGCATAGCCTTCGCCAGTTCGGAAACTCGGGTCTTGGACGGGGAGGTTCTCCATCACGCTGTTCACAAGGTTGAGAGAAGTCACTTCTGTCAAAGGCTTGATATATGTCTTCTTGTTCATTATTCTAAAATGTTTGTCTTTTTCTTTTGTTTGCTAATCACTTGACCACCACTTTCTTGCCATTGTGGATGTAGATGCCCTTTGTAAGCGTTGACACGCGGGTGCCGTTGAGGTTGTAATACTCACCGTTGGTGGCTTTTTCTGTCTTGATTTCCTCGATGCCGTCGGTCTCGCCTGTTTCAAACAGTGGGAAGTAGCCTATGCTGCCACGGATGGTTTCTGCATCGATGGGAAGATATGCCGACTGGAACGGGGTGGTGGCTCTGCTGTTGGCCATGTAGAAGCCCACGCCGGTCATCGTGTTTCCATTTTTCCAATGCTTGCCGGAGTTGGAAAGGACATAGTGGAATATGCCGGTGCTTTCTTCATTGAATTCTACATCGGAGCCACCGGTGACGGCGATTGTCTTGGCCTCACCATCGCCATAAGTGCCCACCAGCAAGTTGGTGACAGAGTTGCCACTCTCATCCTGGGCGTCGTTGGCCAAACTGTAGGGATAGGTGTTTCTTGCATTGGCGATGAAGTAGTACTCATTTTCGTCGCCGTTGATGACGAAACCCTGGCCGGCCTTGGCTTTGGCCAGCGGAGTGAGGGTGACGCTGGTGGAGTTCACCTTGCTTACGGCGTAGGTGGTCACACCCTGCTGGGTCTCAACAGTCTTTTGGAAGTCGAGGTCTTCTGGGTATGAGTAGGTGGCATAGTTGATGGATGAGATGTTTTTCGACTCCGTGGAGTAACCCATCCACTCGATATGGCAGTTGCCAAGCCAAAGCTCCAGATGGTCTATTTGGTTTCCGTCGAATGGGATTTCTGCATAGCAGAGGTAGTCGGAACTGCGGTTGAAGTTGTTGTCTTCACCTTGTCCTGTCTCACCCACGACATCCACACGGGTCAGTGCAGCCCTGTTGCCGTTGCTGTCGTAAGCATTGATGTCAACCTTGCCGCCTTTCTTGTTGTCCATGGCGCTGCCTTTGATGTAGAAGCGTACCTTTGTCTTTGACACGCTGTTGTTGCCCATGTATGTGTATTGATGGGGCTTGGGGGCGGGAATGTATAGTTTGTGTGTGTCGCCGGTGACGGAGAGGCCGTCACCCGGTGACAGGTCGATCCTGTCTTTCTTGTTGGGCCAGGTGGCGCCTTGGCCGAGGTTCAACTGCAAGCCGGCCAGGTTGATCATCGCGCTGTTGTTGGCACCCACGAAATGCTTGTAGATGTTTTCGTTCACATTGCCGTTTTGGTTCTCGTCGTTGTAGTCTGCATTCATGGCCGTTCCATAGTGGAGCGTGGCTTTCGTTCCTGTCTCGTTGACTGTCCAGTAGTTGGGGTTCAGGCCGGTGAAGTTCAGTCCTTCGGTGAAGTCCCAGGTGTATGGCATGTTCATGTTCTGGACTTGTGAGTTGTATGCATCCTGGAGGTCTGCCTTGTCAAGCACGTGGATGGTTTTTGTGATGTAGAGGTTGCTGTTCTGCGGGTCGGTGGCTTTCAATGTGAAGTCGCCCACTTTTTGTGCAGCAATCATCAGGGTGTCATACTGTTGGCGGCCACCTTGTCCTGCACACCAGTAGATGTAGGCGGGACGGTCGTTTTCCGATGCGGAGGTCACCACCTCGTAGTTGGGATAGCCTTCTCCCTTGTGCCAGTCCCTATTGTTGTAAGTGGGATTGAATCCGCCATTGTTGCGCTTGATGGAATAGTAATATTTGTGGTTGGCTCCTACGCTGTAGTCGTTGTTGCCGTTGGAGTTGCCCACTATGCCGGGAAGTGCCACCATGTCGCCTTTGAACACGTAGATGTCTCTATTGTCGGCCCAGTTGAAATTGCGGGTGCCGGCGGGGGTCACATGGATGGTGAAGGTGGCTGTGGCACTGGTGTATTCGCTGCTACTGAAAGTCACCGTGATGGTGGTGGTTCCCTGTCTCACACCGGTGATGGGCACATAGATGTTTGCCACTTTGAGCTTGCCACCTTCATCGGTTGTGGCATAGTTGTTCGTACCAAGAATGTCATTAGGAACAGTGGCGATGGATGGGTCGCTTGACACTGCTGTGATGGAAGTAACCTTTTCTAATAAGGCTCCACCGAAATTGATGTAAGGAGTGACACTGCATCCTACGTTCACATACCCTTCAGTGGGTTGGAAATACATGTTCACCGATCCTGCCGTGACGTTCAGCGTGAAAGTGGCTTCTTTGTAGTCAACGCCCAGCTCTCCATGGTTGGTGGAATAGACGGTTATCACACAACTTCCAACACCTGTGCCAACGATATGGGCTTTGTTGCCATCAGGCTCTATATAAGCAACATTTTCATCGCTGCTCTTGAAAGCAATGGTGAGACCATCGACTCCTGTCACGATGGCAGTGTTGTCATAAGTGTTGCCCAAAGGCATGGTATACTCTGCAGGGTTGCTCCAAGCTATTGTATATTCCGTGGGGGCTGGCTCATATTTGAAACCATAAAATTGAATGGTCGTGCCTTTGGCGCAAAGTGTGTAAGTATGGTCTTTTTTTAATTGGAAAACTTTATAGCCAAAGCCATATTTTCCATCAGAGGTTTGACTTTCAATAGTCATTGTACCAGATAAAGCTGTAGTTGGTGCAGCTTGGTCATACACGAACAAGTCTTTATTATCACCGGAAGCAAAAACTCCTACATTATTATTTTGAGCCGTTGACTGACGACGATAATAGACCGTCAAAGTTTGGTCCACTTTTGCTGTATATACAAGAGGGGTTGATTTTTTATTTTGGTCAGTTGTCTGGTATTCTGTTCCTGTCTCATTGCCTACAGAAGGGTTGGCATCTACGCGCACCTGCACATAGTGGGTGAAAGATTCTCCACCAATGGTTTGGCTGCTACTCCCTACTGTAGTTCCATACACGGTTGTTACGGTAGCCTCAGGCTCATTTAAATAGGTGGAACCTGCTGCTGTAGCCGTGTTGGCATCAGCTTTCCAAATGCCGGAAGCCGCATACGAGCAAATCGCCATCATGGCCATTGCCAATAATGTAAACGTTTTCTTCATTTTGTAAAAATTTGATACGGTTGTTTTATTTTGTTTTGATTTGTTTGTTAGGTTTCCAAATTGTACCTTTCGCCAAAGAGAAGTTCAAATTTGGTGCAAAATTACACATTATCTATCAAAATCTAATGATTTTGCCATTTTTTCTTGGTTTTTCTCTGTTTTTTAATGCTTTTTTGTTGAATCTCATGCATTTTGGCAGTATGGAAAGACTCTTCAATGGATGTGAGATGGTTCATGTCATTCTGTCAGAATCCAAGAAAGGCTTTTCCCACAGCCGCTTAGGAAGTGATAAAAGGGAGAGAATGTGATGTGAATGTGTTAAATTTTTTATATGGATTAAACCAAAATGTCTTTTTTTTGTCAAATATAAGTTATGAATCGATTCTGTTTATTTGTTTTATTTGTATTACAAGTGACTTGTGCTGCGGCACAAGGAGTAGTGAAAGGAAAAGTACACGACAAGGGCTCTAACGACCCATTAGGCTACGTCAACGTCGTCGTCACCAAGGCGGGAGACGACAAGATGGTGAAAGGAGCCATCACCGACGAGAATGGTGAATTCAACATCACCGACCTGCCCAATGGCAATTACGACCTCAACATCTCTTTCGTGGGCTACAAGACCCTTACAAAGCATTTCTCAATCACCGCTGCAAAACCAACGCAGCATCTCACCAACCTCTTCCTCACCGAGGACACACAGCAACTCAAGGAGGTGACTGTCACGGGGCAGAGGGCTATCATGAAACTTGAAGTGGACCGCAAGTCGTTCGATGTCACACAAGACATTGCCAACGCTGGCGGGTCGGCCAGTGACGTGCTGGAGAACATCCCCTCCGTCGAGGTGGACAACGACGGCAACGTCTCGCTGCGAGGCAACAGCAGCGTGGAGGTGTGGATCAATGGCAAGGCCAGCGGACTGACGTCTGACAACAGGGCGGAAATCCTCCAGCAACTGCCGGCGGAGAGCATCGAACGCATCGAGGTCATCGACAACCCGTCGGCGAAATTCTCCGCCGAGGGAAGCGCCGGCATCATCAACATCGTGCTCAAGAAAGACCGCAGGGCTGGATATTACGGCTCATTCCAAGTGGGGGCAAGCACCCTGAAAATGGCAAACACCAGTTTCAACATCAATTACAACAGTTCGCTCCTCGACGCATTCTTCAATGTCGGATACCGCCACAGGCACAACGAAGGGGAGAGCATCAGCCGGCAGGAATACCTCACCACCAACACCTACCAAAACTACAACGGCACCAATACCGGGCAGGGCAACAACATCTTCATGAGGGGTGGTGTCACCTTCCACGTCTCCAAAAACGACGACCTCTCGCTTACCGGCATGTTCATGCACGGACAAAACAAGGGATGGAACCTCACACCCTACCATTATGGTGTCATCGGACAGCCGCAAGACCAAAGGATGATGTTCAGAAGGGCCACCTCGAAAGGCGACATGGACATGAGAAACATCGAGTTCGACTACAGGCACACCTTTGGCAGCGACATGCATTTCCTCGAACTCGTCGTGAGCAATGGGAAATGGGGTGGAGACAACAGCAATGTCTATCAAGACTCCACCGTCTATTACACAGGAGGGCTGCCCACCACCTATGACTACCTCTACAGGCCGGTCGACATGAACAACAGGAACTGGGAAATCAAACTCGACTACGAAAACCCCATCACGGAGAACTTCAAAATCCAGGCTGGATACAACGGAAGGCTCTCCCATGAGAACACACCCCAGGAAAGCTTCGCCGACAGCACCTCGTGGAATGGCAGCAACCTCCAGGAGGACAAGAAATACTTCAACCGCTTCATCTACGACAACGACATCCACGCCCTATATGCCACTCTCAACTACAAAATTGGCAACTTCGGCATCATGGCAGGACTCAGGGGAGAATATTGGAAGGTGAACACCAAGAGCTATGACTGGTATCAGGAACACGACCCTGCCAAGAGGGAGGCGCCGTTCAAGAAAGACTATTTCCAACTCTTCCCAAGCATCTTCCTCTCCTACCAGGTCACACCCAACGACCAGTTGCAACTCAACTACACCAGAAGGTTGAGGAGACCATGGGGGGGACAGCTCAACTCCTTCAAGAACACCAGCGACGCATCCACGGTGTCGTTTGGCAACCCCTTGCTCACACCGGAATACTCCAACTTGTTCTCCGTCAACTACCTGCGCACGTGGACGCTGCACTCTCTCCTCGTGAGCGCCTATTACAGGCCTACGTCTGACGTGATGCAACGCATCAACTGGCAGAACTCTGCCGACGGACTGATGTACTCCACCACGGAGAATGTGTCGAAAAGCACCAGCTCTGGTCTGGAACTGACGGCGAAGAACAAATTCTTCAAAATCCTTGACCTCTCCACGTCGGCCAATTTCTTCTATTACAAACTCGACGGATTCTCATACCTCATCGACAACCAGACCGTCAGGGGAGAAGGAAACCACAGCTTCACATGGTTCGTACGCATGCAGGCAAGCCTCAGGCTGCCCTACGACCTCTCCGTGCAAGCCACCGGCAACTATCGTTCAAAACAGGTCATATCGCAGGGACACAGGAAACCGGGCTACGGCTTGGACCTTGGCATCAGGAAAACATTCTTCGACAAGAGACTCACCGTCTCGCTCAGCTGCCGCGACTTGCTCGACTCCAGGAAATGGGAGAACTACACCAGCAGCGAAACGTTCACTCGTTACCAGAAGAACAGGAGGCAAAGCCGTAACTTCAGGCTCACTCTCACATGGAGCTTCGGCAACATGAAGCAGAAGAAGAAAGGAGAAGGTCCCGACGGAAGGGAAGGCGACCAGGACGATCAGGACAACAACAATAACAACAACGACATGCGGAACGACTTCAACGGCATGGACGATTGAACATTGACGTTTGGGGTGGTACAACCTTGTTCTTCGTAAACATTGGGGACGGTTCCCTTTGATCATTTCTTGCGTTGGAAATCATTCTGTTGCAGATGATCATAGGGAACCGTTCCCAATGTTGGTTGGCTATTTATGCCACCTTTATATTAATTATTCACCATGGTTGTGAGCACCATGTCGACGATTTTCGTGACATCTGTGATGGTTATGACGCCGTCGCCGTTCACGTCGGCATTCTCTATGAAGAACACCACCGGATTGCTGCCCAAGACATAAGCAGTGGTGAGTGAGACATCGGCCACTGTCACATCACCGTCGTGGTTGACATCACCCAGTGGGTATTGTTCGTTCCGGGCCACGCGGAGGATGCCGGCGGAGATGTCGGTGGTGTCCCAGTAGAGGCCGCGTCCTTCATCGAAAACCTCGGTTTTCAGCACAGGTGTTCCTACGACAGAGTCCACGTTTTTCCACAGCAAAATGCTGTCGCCAACGTTCAATGTATGGTACTCAGGCACATAAATGTCGATGGTTCCGTTCATGGTCAGCCTTCCAATGTCTTGTATCGATGTGCCGCCTGTGGAGTAGGATGTGGCACAATCCGTGGCGGCGAGTTTCAATACGGCCCCACTCCTGAAGGTCACATTCTTTCCGCCGAAGCACATCTGCCCGAAGTCGGCGTTGGCAAACGCCCCGACTTGCAGCGTCGAGCCTGTGTTGAACGTGACGCTTGAATTGACAAGGGGGACACTGGATGTGGTGACACCGGAAAGCGTCGCTCCATTCCAAATGGTGAGTGTGCCGGTGCCAAGTTGCGCACCCGACTTCACGAAGAGTTCACCTCCCTTGACCGTGGTGGCGCCGGAATGTGTGCTCTTGCCGGTGACAGACATCATGCAAGTGCCTATCTTGTTGAAGATGCACTTGTTGGAACCTCCGCCATCGACAAAGGTGCCGTCGAAGATGAAGTCGCCACCGTCCTCCCAGCTGTTGCCCACCTCCCAGGTGTTGCTGCCGCTTACACTGTTGGAGTTGCGGAAGTTGTGCACGGGTTCGTTGAGCATTCCCTTGCCTGTCAGCCTGCCTATGGTGAAGGTTTTGGCCACATTGCTCACCAGGCATCCTTCGGCAATGTTCAATGTCCCCTTGGGCATCCCGCCCGACATGTCGAGTGGTAGCCAGATGTCTTTGTTGGTATGTTTGATGGTGCCTTCAAACTGCGACCAGTCGCCGGTGATGCGCACGCGGCTCACCGTGTTGCGTGGCACGATGGTCAGAGTGCCGCTGCCCGTCAACTTGTTGGAATACGCCGTGTAATAAGTATTGGTTAATTGCCACATGCCCACCTTTCCTTTCGGCACATGGATGGCATGGGTGGTGGCTTGTGAGTCGTCCCAAAGGGTGCCGCTCTCAAACTCCACGGTGGTGGCAGGGTTCCCGCTTTGTGCGGCAACGGAGCCCGAGGAGATGACGATTCGCGACAGCGTGTTGTTGGCCATGGTGAAGAGACAGCCGGAGCCTTTCTTCGTCAGCACCGTGCCTGAAAGGGGGGCGTTCATGCGGAAGTCGGCATTGCTCATGACGACACCGCCTTCTTCGCCCACCATCTTCATGGGCGAGGCGTTTTCCACGGCGGCGGTGGCTTGCAGCACGGCGCCGTTCTCCATCGTGAAGAGTGAGGCGTTCTTGGTGACTCCGCCCAGGTTGCCCGTCTCGGAATACTGGTTGGCCAGTTTGTTGACGCGCACCATGCCGCCCTTGAGATAGTTGCCGCCGGTGTAGTTGTTGCTGCCGTTCATCGTCACGGTGCCGGTGCTTTCCTTGGTGAACTTGCCCGTTCCTGAGATTGCGCCCGTTCCGCCAAAAGTATAGGTGGTGGTGTTGTTCATGGTGATGGATGCGGGATAGACATCCTCTTTGACGGTGACGGTCTTGTTCTGGGCTTGGTCGTCGAAGATGACGTTGTCGCCGGCCACGAAGCCTGTCTGCTCATTCTCGATGCTGAAATTCTCAGTCTCGGCATTGTCCCATGTCCCGTTCACGCTGCCTGTCCATGTGACGGTGGAAGGGTCGCGCACGTCGAAAATCTCGACAATGAGTTTGCCGTCTTCCACATAGAGTTTCTTCTTCGATGTCACAATGCCATCGAGCACAAGGTCGTCCACCGACCCTTCGATGTTGCCGATGATGCCTATGACATATTTTCCAGGGGCAATTTTCGATTCGCCCTGTGCCGGGTGCCCCACCACCTCGATGACGGGTGCCAGGTATTCGGGACCGCCTTTCACCCATTCCGAGGCGGTCTTGCGCTCAATCGTCAGGGTGGCGGCATTGATCATGTCGGCAGATTGCAAATCCCCGGCCGTAGGAGAGTAGAGGTCGAAGACCAGCCGTGAACCGAAGCCAAGGGCCAGCGTGCCGGTGGTGATGGTGCCTTGATGGTCTTTTCCACCGGGACGTATCTCAGAACCGTAGTCGGCCTTGATGCTGAGGAATTCGCCCCCGTCGCTTTCCAATTGGGTGAAGCGGTTGAGCCACAAGGGACTTTGCTTCATCGTGCCGTCGAACTTCACCACGCCGCCCCAGATGTTGGTCTCGCCCGTATGGCGGAAGTCGGCTTTGGGCAGGACGAGGATGCCGTCGCCTTGCTTGATGAGCCGGGCGTCACCGGCAAGACCGCCTCCAGAGACGGTGCAGGTGTAGGTGAGGCGGTTGATGGTGGGGTTGGAGGATGTGCTCTCGCTGTAGGCGGTGCCTTGCACCCATGTGGGTACGTTGAAGGTGAGTACGGCGGGCTGGGCGCCATCGTCGATGGCGACGCTGCTGTTGCCTGTGTTGCAGACGATGGCATGCTGGCCGTTCAGCGCTGTCGAGACGGTGCCGCCATTGGTCACCTCGGTGCGCCCGTTCATGGTGAGTGGCGGTGGGGCCAACGTGATGCCTTCCATCTCGCCGAGGAAGTAGCTGGGCTTTGGTGGTTGGTTGTAGCCGCACATCTGCCACACCATGGCGTTGCGGTACTGGTGGTCGTGCCAGAGGGTGTAGTTGCGCCATTTCGTGGGAGTGGGCGTGGAGTAGATGCGGATGTTGTTGTCTGCGGTGCGCATGATGATTTCCTCGCGCCAGTCGCCCAGGATGTCGCCTTGATAACAGGGCGTGCCCTTCGTCCAGTTGTTGGTCTTGGAACCGGCACAGGTGTAGATGGGAGACCACGAGCCATATTTGGCGATGCAGCCTTCGGTGTCGGCGCCGTTGAGATAATTGAACGTCTCGTCGCAGAGGTCGCCGTCCCAGTAGATGCGCATGTTCTGATTGACGCCGGTGTCGCCCAGTCCGCTGACGGCGCCGTTGGTGACGGAGCTGATGGGCCCTACGTCGGTAGGTGTGCAGAGCGACCCGGGGAAGTCGTCGGTGAAGTTTCCTGCCATGCAACGGCCCACGTCCCTGCCGGCGATGTAGCGGTGGTAGATTTTCGAGGTGGTGGCGTCGCGGTAGTTCGTGCCGGGATTGTCCTCCATGCAGGCGAAGACTTCCAAGCCGTGGACATATGGGTTCAGGTCGCCCACGTGTTCGGCATCGCCATGGCCGAGGCCCGTGGTGGAGAGTCCCCTGCCGTTGTCGTCGATGACCATTGCGCCGAAGACGATTTCGTCGCGCCCGTCCATGTCGACATCGGCCACGCAATAGTTGTGGTAGCCCTGTCCATACCATGGACCGCTGGTGTTGCAATACCACTTCCAACGCTGGGTCAACTTGTGGGTGGAGGGGTTGACATCGAATGCCACCATCTTGTGGCGCGTATAGATGCCGCGGGCGAGGAAGATGCTGGCGTTGCGCCCATCGAAGCACGGTGCGCCGAAGAAGTGTTTCGAGGCACGGTGTCCGCCGTCGTACTTCGCCACGCCCCACGCCTTGGCATAGTCGGTCTCGCCGCTTTCATAGAGTGGCAACGGATAAGGGATGCACTGGTAGGGCTTGCCTGTCAGTCCGTCCATGTAGAGCAGATATTCGCCCTGGGTGGTCACAAACCAGTTGGTGCCGCCGCCGGTGGCGGCACGTACGTTGACCGAGGGGTCGCCTACGGTGTAGGTGGTGCCGTCGGCCATGTGGATGACGGTGCCGTCGGCGGCACGCATCACTGCCTCGGCGCGTCCGTCACGGTCCCAGTCATAGGCGATGATGTTCTGCTCGTTGTTCTGGAAGTCGCCCATGTTGGGGCCGCAGTTCACCCACCACAGGCGAGTGCCGTCGAGTTTGAGGCATTCGAAAATGGTGTATTCGCCTTGGCAACCCTCCCGGGGGTAGGAGGCATCCATCTCGCTTTGGTTGTCGAACTTCATCAAGATTTCCAACTCCCCGTCGCCATCGACGTCGGCGCAGGTGGCGTCATTGGGGACGAGGCGGCTTTTGATGCCCTCGTGCGTCAGTTTGATTTCCTTGTAACTGGTGCTCCAGGGGGTGACGGCCTTGCATGGCTCCTGCTCTTGGCCGCGCACCACGGCGCGGACGGTGTAGCTGCTCGTGGTGCTGCCGCCGGTGTCTTGGAAGTTGGACACGCTGAGCGGTTCGTCGTTCAGTTTCGTGCCGTTGCGATACACGTTGTAGGTCACGTCGTAGTACTCCTCGCCCAACACTCGCCAAGTGAGGTAGATGCCCGTGCCCGACTTCATGGCCACCAGGCCGCGGTCAAGCACGTCGCTCGTGCGCTGTGCCATGACCGTCATCGTCAAGCCCAGCAAGAAAAACAATATGGCGGATTTCTTTGTCATTTGGATGGTGATTGGTTTTTAAGTTGTTTGGTATATGAGATGTTTGATGGGGTTGTTTTGGCACATTTTGGGAGACGGGAAGAATCCCGTCTCTACATTTCGCACGTTGCAAAAGGAGAAGGTGTCAGTAGGTTGACGCCGAGAAACTCATAGGGAGGTTTTTGAATGTGCAGAGGTATTTCCCGGAGTATGTGACCTGGTTGAAGTTGCCAGTGTAATAATACCCTGTAGTGCTCCCGCCTTTGTATTCCGTGAGTTTCATATTGCCATTGGCATCGATGGAGCCGGAGAGGTTTACTCGGATGTTCTCGCCGTTATGCACGATGTGCCATCCCGTCACCTTGTTGCCTCTCACATGAATCTCCATATCGATGTAATAGGTGTCTTTGTATTTGATGGAGCCGTTGAGGCTGTAGGTGCCGTCGGCCACTTTGTTTCTTTGGACGGGGGGAGGGGTGCTTATTGGTTCTTCCTGCTTGGCGGGCGTTGGAGTGGTGGCTGGCTCTTCCTGCTTGACGGGCGTTGGAGTGGTGGCTGGCTCTTCTATTTTGGCGGGTGCCGGGGGTGTGGCAGGTTCGTCCTCGTCCAGATTGGCGGGTGTGGTAATGGTGGTTGGAGTGTCTTTTGCCATTGCTGTGGCTTGAGTGTCTTTGTCCTTCTCCTTGTTCAAGAAGTAATAGGTTCCGCCACCCACCAGGATTGATGCCAGCAGGGCAATGATGGCATACAACCATTTGTTGGTATTGTTGTTCTTTTTGTAAATGACACGTGTGCGTTCATTGTCATTGTTTAAAACACGTGTGGTGCTTCTTTTCCGCTGCATGCCGGCATTTCCCACCGGACATCCACATTTCGGGCAATTGGATGCCATGTCTGAAATCATGTTTCCGCATTCCGGGCATTTGATGAGTGCCATAGGTTTTATAGATTTTTTAAGTTGGTTAGATTTTTGCAAAGGTAACAAATTATTCGCTAATGATGAAATGGAGTCCCTTGTTTTTTGGCTTGGAAACCATTTTGATGAGTGAAAATTAGTTTTTTCGCTCATTTGTGCGTATCTTTGCATGAAAGAGTCTCACCAGTGTGACGAGTCCGACTTGTCAGACCTGTCCGACCCGTCCAACTGGCCTACCCGTTCGACCCATAAAAACCTAAAAACTTATGAAAAGATTTGCATTCAAGATGTTCCTCAAGCCGGGGTGTGAGAAAGAGTATGCCCGGCGACATGCCGCCATCTGGCCGGAGTTGGTGAAGATGATCAAAGACTCCGGCGTGGGCAATTACAGTATCTACTGGGACAAGGACACCAACATCCTTTTCGGCTACCAGGAGTGCAGCAGCGACACCAACAGCCAGGACACCACCGACGTGGACCCCGTCACACAGAAGTGGTGGGACATGATGGCCGACATCATGGAGGTGAACGCCGACAACTCCCCTGTCACCATACCTATCGACGAAGTGTTCCACCTTGACTGAAAGGCCATGAAGAGAAGACACATCCTTGCGGCGCTATGCTTGGCGGTCTTGCCGGCAATGGCGCAGATCGGCACGTTCGACGTGAACATCAACAGTCCGCAGTATTTTTCAGTACAGGTGCCCGACGGCAACTACCGCATCACCGTCACCCTCGGCAGCAAGAAGCGGAAGGCGGAGACCGTGGTGAGGGCGGAGTCCAGGCGCTTGATGGTGGAAAACGCCGCCACGCGAAAGGGGCAGTTGACAGACTACTCCTTCATTGTCAACAAGCGGTCGCCTGTCTATTCCGTCGTCACCGACAAGGGGGAGCGGGAGGAGCGCGTCAAACTGAAGGAGCGCGAATACGACTACCTCAACTGGGACGACAGCCTCACACTGGAGTTCAATGGCGCCGCACCGGCCGTCACCCGCATCAAGATAGAGCCAGACACCACAGCCACCACCATCTTCCTCTGCGGAAACTCCACCGTGGTGGACCAGGACAGCGAGCCGTGGGCTTCGTGGGGACAGATGATCCCGCGGTGGTTCGACTCTTCCGTGGCCATCTCCAACCATGCGGAGAGCGGCCTCACCGCACGCACCTTCCTTGGTGGCAACCGTCTGGAGAAAATACTCACCATGATGCGACCGGGCGACTATGTGGTGTGTGAGTTTGGCCATAACGACGAGAAGGAGAAACGACCGGGCGACGGTGCGTGGTATCACTATGTCTACAACCTGAAAATCTTCATCGACAAGGTGCGACAGGCTGGAGGACACATCATCTTCTGCACACCCACGCAGAGGAGAGCTTGGCAGGATGACAACATCCATCTCAAGGACACCCACGGCGACTTCCCCGCCGCCATGCGCAGCGTGGCGGAGCGCGAGGGGGTGCCGGTCATCGACCTCAACAATATGACACGCACCTTCTTCGAAACCCTAGGCTTTGAAGGGAGCAAGAAAGCCCTTGTGCATTATCCCGCCAACACCTATCCGGGACAGGACAAGGCTTTGGCCGACAACACCCATTTCAATCCCTATGGCGCCTACGAGGTGGCGAAGATGGTGGTGGTTGGGATGCAGCGCCTCGACCTCCCTTTCATGAAGGGTCTGCGGCCCGACTGGCCTGGCTACGACCCGGCTGCCCCCGACGACCCTGCCGCCTTCCGATGGTATGATGCCAAGGTGAAGGATGTGAGGAAGCCGGACGGAAATTGAGAAAGACAAAAAGATAAGTAGGTGATCAAAATTAGATGATAGTATTTTATGATTTATTTGGATGCAGATTTTTGCTCTCAGACGAAGGAGCATAGCGGGCTATGTGAAAGGCTACGGGTAGGCGAGCTTGCTCGGGAATCTGAGGATGAGTGAAAAATATGCGCCAAAGAAACATAAAAGACTATACAACACCTACAAGAATGATAGTAACAGATAATTTTGATTACCTACTTATGGCAAAAGACGCTCTATATTCTATAGAATCACTTGCCTCCCAGGAAATACACAATGCCACGCAGTTGGCTGAACTGGTGGAGAAGGTGGGCTTCCTGCCGTTGCTTTACAGCGGCATACCTGGTTTCTCGGCTGAGGAGATGGTGGCCTCCGACTGTCGTTACGTGGTCCTTCCCGACGGTGGGTGGGACTGGCCTTTGTGGAAATGGAAAGGGCCGGTGGTCACCGACGGTGGTTGCGTCTATGGCAAGTTTTTCGACAAGCACGCCGGCTTTGTCAGCAAGGCGTGGTGGCCCGATTTTTGCAACTACCGTCGTCACAAGCATCCCACCCCGGAGGAGGGTTCCGTGGAGGAGGCCATCCTCTTCACCTTGCAGGAGCATGGCAGTTTGATTACGAGGGAGTTGCGTGCGGCGTGCGGCTTCACGGGACCTAAGATGCGCAGTCGTTTCGATGCCTACATCACCCGCCTGCAAATGGCCTGTCGCATCGTCACCGAGGATTTTGTCTATCCCCGTGACAGGCACAACCGAGAATATGGTTGGGGATGGTCCTTGCTCACCACGCCGGAACAGCTTTACGGGCGTGACGCCTGCCGCTGCGACCGCACGCCAGAGGAATCCTACCAACTGCTGATGGCACATTTCAAGCGGTTGCTCCCCCAAGTGGAGGAGCAGCGCTTGAAAAAGCTGATATAGCGGGTATGGCTGGTTCTTTCCAGGGGCTAGGGTTTCTAGTATTCCTAGGAACCCTAGTATTCCCTGAACTTCCTAGATTCTCCTAAAACCTCCTATTTCTCCTATACCTTATCCCCGAAGCATAGGTCTCCGGCGTCGCCAAAGCCAGGCACGATGTATTTGTGCTCGTTCATACCGGGGTCGATGGCGGCGCACCAGACGGTGGTTTTCTCATCGGGCATGGTGCGTCGGATGTGGTCGATGCCTTCCGGCGTGGCGATGACGCAGCACACGTGGATGCGTTTCGGTGTGCCTTTGGAGAGGAAGGCTTGGTAACCCAGTTCCATGCTCCCTCCTGTGGCGAGCATGGGGTCGGCGATGATGAGGTTCTTCTCATCGATGCTCGGTGTGGCGAGATACTCCACGTGTATGCCCACCTTGTGGTGTTCTTCATCCACATATTCACGGTATGCGCTGACGAATGCGTTACCGGCATGGTCGAAGATGTTGAGGAAACCGGTGTGGAAGGGCAGCCCTGCACGGAAGATGGTGGCGAGCACGATTTTATCGGTGGGGACGTTCACCTTGGCGATGCCGAGTGGCGTGGCGATGTCACGAGCCTCGTAATTCAGGGTTTTCGAGATTTCGTAAGCCATCATCTCGCCGATGCGCATGATGTTGTTACGGAAGAGCAGTCGGCTCTTCTGATAGTCTTTGTCGCGAATCTCAGCCATGTATTGGTTGATGATGCTGTTGTTGTCGCTTAGGTTGATGATTTCCATATGATTTTGGTTTTTATATGTGGTGGCTTTTTTGTAGTAGGTAATAGGAAATTATAGGAGATAACAGGGCTTGTTATTCATCTCCTTTGGGTATCACTTTTCCGTTGACCACTTTGAAGCGGCGATCGAACTCCTCGCGGGTGCGCTTCCAGCGGTTGTGGGTCCAGAGATAGAAGCGTGGGTCGCGGCGGATGTTCTCCTCCAGCAGTTCGAAGAAGCGCCGGGTGATGGCATTTTCTTCCATTTCGTTGGGAGTACGGGTGATGAGTTTGAAGTCGGCGATGTAGTATCCTCTTTTCGGCCGTGACATGTCCACATAGAAGATGGCGTTGTTCATCTTCCGCATGAGTTTCTCGCCATTGGTGAACACTGGCGTGTCGTGTCCGAGGAAGTCGAGCCAGAGGTGGATGTTGGTCCATTTGGGCGTTTGGTCGGAGAGGTAGCCGGTGAGCAATTTCGTCCCTTCGCGACGACAGTTGAGAAGATATCTTAGGATGTCTTTCTTGGGTACGCAAACGCCTCCGAAGTGTTGGCGCAGGTCGATGAAGAGTTGGTCGAAGACATCGCTGGACAGGGGGTGGTAGATGAAGGCTTCTATGGCATCGGGATGCCTTGGCCACCCTAATCTGAGGGTGGTGAGGTATTCCCAATTGCCGTAGTGTCCCATCATGGCAGCACAGGTCTGTCCTTCGTCGAAGCACCGTTGTATGTCTTCCATTCCCCGAAGTTCGACATGTTTCAGCATCTCCTCCTTGGAGATGGAGAGGAGTTTGAGGGCTTCCAGGAAATAGTCGCATAGAAAGTGGTAGAACCCTCTTTCGATGCTTTTCAACTCCTTCTTGTCCTTTTCAGGGAAGCAGGTTTCGAGATGATGCCTCACCAGCCGCTTGCGGTAGCCTGCCACGTGGTAGATCAGGAAGTAGAGGCAGTCGGAGATGACGTAGAGCACTCGGAAAGGCAGCAGTGAAATGGGGTACAGCAGTGCGCGTGTGATTCTGTAGGCGATTTTCATGTGGCTTGCATGTCGTGAAGTTTCTTGTAATATCCGTCGGCGGCGAGCAGCTGGTCGTGGGTGCCTCTCTCTACGATGCGTCCTTCGTGCAACACGCATATTTCGTCGGCGTTGCGGATGGTGGAGAGCCGGTGTGCGATGGCCACGGTGGTGCGGGTCTTCATCAGTCGTTCGAGGGCGTCCTGCACCAACCGCTCGCTTTCGGTGTCGAGGGCTGAGGTGGCTTCGTCGAGGATGAGGATGGGCGGGTTCTTCAGGATGGCGCGGGCGATGCTCACACGTTGCCGCTGCCCGCCGGAGAGGCGTCCGCCGCGGTCGCCCACGGAGGTGTCGTAACCTTGTTCGGTGGCGATGATGAACTCGTGTGCGTTGGCGATGCGTGCCGCCTCCTCCACTTGCTCCCGGGTGGCGTTGGCCACTCCGAAGGCGATGTTGTTGAAGAAGGTGTCGTTGAAGAGGATGGACTCTTGGTTGACGTTGCCGATGAGTTGACGCAGGTCTTTCAGGCCTAAGTCGCGCACGTCGATGCCGTCGATGAGCACTTGTCCTTCCTGCGCGTCATAGTAGCGAGGGATGAGGTCCACGAGTGTCGACTTTCCGCTTCCGCTCTGTCCCACGAAGGCCACGGTCTTACCTTTTGGGATGGTGAGGCAGATGTCTTGAAGCACCCATTGCTGTCCGTATTTGAAGGAGACGTGCCGGAACTCTATCTCGTGATTGAAGCCGTCGATGGGGGTGGGGTTTTCCTTCTCCTGTATGGCGATTTCCGACATGAGTATCTTGTCCACGCGTTCCATGGAGGCGAGTCCCTTCGGGATGTTGTAGCCGGCTTTGGAGAAGTCTTTGAGGGGGTTGATGATGCTGTAGAGCATCACCATGTAGTAGATGAATAGCGGGCCCGAGAGGGTTTGGTTGTTGAGTACGAGTACGCCTCCGAACCAAAGTACGATGACAATCATCACTGTGCCGAGAAACTCGCTCATGGGGTGTGCCATCGACTGTCGGATGTTCACCTTCATGATGTCGTTGCGGTAGGCGCTGTTGATGCGGTCGAAGCGGACGTTCATCTTCTCTTCTGCGCAGAAGGCCTTGATGATGCGCAGACCGCCGAGGGTTTCCTCCACCTGGCTCATCGTGTCGCTCCAGAGGGCTTGCGCCTTGATGGACTTCCGCTTGAGTTTCCTTCCAACGAAACCCATGAACCAACCCATGATGGGTACGATGAGGAGAGTGAAGAGGGTGAGTTGCCAGGAGATGAGGAGGAGCACGATGAAGTAGCCGATGATGAGGATGGGGTTCTTGAAAATCATCTCCAATGACGACATGATGGAGTTCTCCACCTCCTGCACGTCGCCGCTCATGCGGGCGATGATGTCTCCCTTGCGCTCCTCGGTGAAGAATCCTAGCGATTGCGACGTGATTTTCTGATAGAGCTGGTTGCGGATGTCGCGCACCACGCCTGTGCGTATGGGGATGATGGTGGCCGAGGAGAGGAAGTAGGCCCCGGTCTTCAGCATGGTGGTGAAAGCGAGGAATAGTCCGATGAGGAGCAGCGTGGTGCTTGCACCCATCTCGCCAATCATCTGGTTGACATAGTAGTTCATGTTGTTGGTGAGCACCTCCTTGGCGTTCTCCCAGTCCCATGCCATAAGGGCGGTGGCCGTCTCGGTGTCCCCCGTCTTGAAGATGATTTGGAGGATGGGCACGAGGGCGGCGAAGGAGAAGATGTTGAGCACCACCGAGAGGATGTTGAACAGCACCGAGAGGGCGAGGTATTTCTTGTAGGGCGGTATGAACCGCTTGAGCACTTGCAGGAATTCTTTCATGGGCAGTGGCTTTTTTCTGTGGTCTCTATGGCTTCCATAGCATCTATGGTTGATGGTCTTCGTCGACGGGAGTCCCCAGGAGGGTGGCGCTGGAGGAACTGGTGATGCGCACCTTCACGGTGTCGCCGATGTGGTGGCCTTGCTTGTCGAACACCACGGCCTTGTTTTGCTCGTTGCGCCCCATGAGTTGCTCGCGGGAACGTTTGCTGTAGCCTTCCACAAGCACCTCGAAGGTCTTGCCTACGTCGCGGCGGTTGGCTTCGGCGGAGAGTTCCGTCTGCAGTTGGATGAGTTCGTTGAGCCGTCGTATCTTCTCCTCTTCGGGCACGTTGTCGGGCAGGTGTTTCGAGGCGTAGGTGCCGGGGCGCTCGCTGTACTTGAACATGAAGGCTGAGTCGTATCCCACCTCGCGCATGAGGGAGAGGGAGAGTTGGTGGTCTTCCTCCGTCTCGCTGTGATAACCTACGAAGATGTCGGTGGAGAGCCCGCAGTCGGGGATGATGCGTCGTATGGCTTCCACGCGTCCGAGATACCACTCGCGGGTGTACTTGCGGTTCATCAGTTTCAGGATCCTGTCGCTGCCGCTCTGCACGGGGAGGTGGATGTGCCGGCACACGTTGGGCGTGTCGGCGATGACGCGGAGCGTCTCGTCGCTCATGTCCTTGGGGTGGGAGGTGGTGAATCGCACACGCATGGAGGGGGCTGCTTCAGCCACCAGGCGCAGCAGGGTGGGGAAGTCGATGTCGCTACCCTCGCTGGCGAAGTGGTAGGAGTTGACGTTCTGTCCCAGGAGGGTCACCTCGTGGAAGCCGCGCTGCTGAAGGTCGCCAACCTCGCGGAGTATGCTCTCCACGTCGCGTGAGCGCTCGCGACCCCTGGTGTATGGCACGATGCAGTAGTGACAGAAATTGTTGCAGCCGCGCATGATGCTGACGAAGCCGCTGACGCGGTTGCCGGCGATGCGTTGCGGCACCACGTTGCGGTAGGTCTCCGTGGTGGAGAGTTCGATGTTGATGGCTTTCAGGCCCATTTCGGCTTGTGCCGTGAGGTCGGGGAGGTTGAGGTAGGCGTCGGGGCCTGCCACGAGGTCGGCGTGGTGGTGCTCGAGGAGCTCTTCGCGCACACGTTCGGCCATGCAGCCCAGCACGCCGAGGATGCGCTTTTTCCCGCGCTTGTTCTCGCCATGGAGCACCTCGAGGCGGCGGAAGATTTTGTTCTCGGCGTTCTCACGCACCGAACAGGTGTTGAGGAAGATGGCGTCGGCATCATCGGCATTGTCGGTGGTCTCGTAACCGGCCATCTGCATCACGGAGGCCACCACCTCGCTGTCGGCGACGTTCATCTGGCATCCGTAGGTTTCTATGTATAACTTTTTCATATCTGTTAGAATCTGTCACTCCTTCGGGGGTGATGATATGATGGATTTTTTGCAGGGGGTTCGCTTTCTTTCATGAGCGTTTTTTCTTGGCCATGGCCTTTTTGTTTTTTCCTTTGCCTCGGTTGTCGCCTCCCGCCTCCATGCCTTTGGACATCGCCATGAAGGCCGCGAAGCAGAGTGCGCCGCTGGCGAGGCCTGCGAGTGCGTCGATGGCGTAATGGGCTCGGATGTATACGGTGGAGAGGAAGAGTAGGATGGCGAAGGGCAGCAGGCACCAGAAGAGTCGCCGCAGTCGGTAGTGCAAGGTGATGAGCATGAGCATGACGCACACGGCGACATGGCTGCTTGGGAATGCTGCCACGGGGCGCTCTCCGGCTTCGTGGGCGGAGTCCACCATGTTATGGAACACGCCATCGGCATATCCCGGGCAAGCCATTCGTTCCTGGTGGTGGCTGAAATAGTCGTGCAGGTTGGGGAACACGCCCTTGGCAATCTCATCGACGCCCACAGCCTCGTAGTAGTATTGCGGCCCGGTGACGGGAAGGGCGATGAAGACGACATAGTGGATGAAAAAGGTGGCCAAGATGACGAACACCACGCGCTCGAACGCCTCGTTGCGGCACAACAGGATGGCCACTGCCACCACCGCCAGCATGGGGTAGTAGCAGGCGTAGCCCAGGCACATCAGTTCGCTTGTCACTGAGTTGTTCATCACTTGTGAGAAGAGCAGGGCGGGTTGGCAGCCGAAGAGCGACTGCTCCCATGATGCGAAGAGGTGGTCGAGGTTGGGGAAGATGCGGTTGAGTTCGTAGATGTCGGGATACCACCAACTGAGCAGCACCAGTTGCACGGTGGCGCGCAGGGCACGGGTCAGTCCGCAGGGCAGCATCCTGTAGACGCCCCACATCGCGATGGAGACGGCGGCCACATGGGCGCGTCCCACCAGCATGCCGTGTGCGTTGGGAAGGCGTGATTGGAATAAGAGCGTCATGGCGGTGGTGGCCAGAAGGTAGGCCAGCACCACCCATTCGTAGGGCATCAGACCCTTGCGTGGGCTCTTCTCGATGGTGAAGAGATATTTGAGAAACTGTCTCATCTTACAACCATTTGTTTTCCTTGTACCAAGCCACGGAGCGGCGGACGCCTTCTTCCAGGGTCACTTGGGGCTGATAACCCAGTTCGTCGCGGGATGGCTGTATGTCGCAGCGCCAGTTGCGCTGGCGCATGATGTGGTATTTGTCGTTGTTCAGCGCTGTCACCTTGCCCGTCAGCCTGCCCCAATGGTCGCCGAAAAAGGTCACTATGCGAAGCAGCCAGATGGGGGCTTTCACGCGCAGCAGCCATGGGTTGCCCAATTCCTTTTGAAGCAGGTCGCTGAAGGTGCGCGATTGGTACACCTCGCCGTCGGTGAGGAAATACTTTCCGCCGATGCGCCCTTTCTCCAATGCCAGGAAGACCGCCTGCACCACGTCGGTGACATAGACGAAGGTGATGTCCTGCTGGCGGTATCCGGCTGCGAAGTCGACATGCTGGCTGATGCTCTTGGCCATCATGAAGTAGTCGTGTTCTCTTGGCCCGTAGACACCTGTGGGTCGCAGCACAACATAAGGGAAGGCTTTGCCTTTGTCGGAAAGGCCGTCGAGAAACTGCTCTGCGGCAAGTTTGCTGAGCCCGTATTGCGTGTTGGGCTGTGGCGTGTCGCTGTCCTTGATGTCGGTGTAGGGTTGTTGCTCCCTGATGGGGCCGAAGATGCTGAGTGAACTGAGATAGACGAAACGCTTGAGTGCCGGGCAGGTGGCCATAAGGGCTTCCACCAGGTGAATGGTGCCGAGGGTGTTGGTGCGATGGAATTCTTTCTTGTCCTTGCATTTGGTCACGCCGGCGGCATGCACAACGTAGTCGAAGCGCTTGCCATCCAACTCCTTGAGTAGCGCGTCGGGGTCGGAAAGGGTGAGTTCGATGAAATGTATCCTGCTGTCGGTGAGAAAGGCGCGCGAACTGCTCTTCCTCACGGCGGCCCACACCTCCAAGCCCCTTGCAAGTGCCTCCTCGATGATGAAACTGCCAATGAAACCACTGGCGCCAGTGACCAAAATGCTCTCCATAAATGACTTTAAAATGGATTTACACAACTTTTCACGCGAATTGCTTGCAAAGTTAGCAATTATTTTGTTAATTTGCAGAAACAAAACCCAAATACTATGGCAAAAGGTAAAAAAGGCGGCAAACGCATGACCAAGAAACAGGTGACAGAGATGCTTGTGAACTTCTTCCAGTCACAACCCAACGTGGACTTGTCTTTCAAAAACATATTCAGGTCGCTCCATTTCGACACCCATCCGCTCAAGATGCTCGCCATCGAAGTGATGGAGGAACTGGCATGGGACGATTTCCTCAGTAAGACATCGGCCACTTCTTACAAACTCAACCTCAAGGGCCAAGTGCAGGAAGGCATTTTCCGCAGAAAGGCAAATGGCAAGAACAGTTTCATCCCCGACGACGGTGGCAAGCCGGTCTTCGTGGCCGAGCGCAACTCCATGTTCGCTCTCGACGGCGACCGCGTGAAGGTGACGTTCAACGCACGAAGGCAGAACCATATCAAGGAGGCGATGGTGACGGAAATCCTGCAACGCGCACGCGACACCTTTGTGGGCGAACTCAGGGTGGAGCGCGACTTCGCCTTCCTCGTGCCCAACAACAACTCCGTGCTCGACATCATGGTGCCCAAAAAGAAACTAAAGGGCGGCAAGACGGGAGACAAGGCTGTGGTGAAAATCACTCACTGGCCCTCGAAGGACTCCAAAAACATCGTTGGCGAGGTGGTCGACGTCCTGGGAATGAAGGGTGAGAACAACGTGGAGATGCATGCCATCCTCGCACAGTATGGACTGCCCTACAAATACCCGAAAAACGTGGAGGATGCGGCTGCCAGAATTCCACTTGAAATCTCAGAGGAGGAACTGGAGGGGCGAGAGGACTTCCGCGATGTCTGCACCTTCACCATCGACCCGAAGGATGCAAAGGACTTCGACGACGCCCTCTCCATACGTTCTTTGGGAAAGGGACTGTGGGAGGTCGGCGTACACATCGCCGACGTGTCGCACTATGTCAAGGAGGGGTCGGTCATCGACAAGGAGGCACAGCGACGGGCTACCAGCGTATATCTCGTCGACCGCACCATACCCATGCTCCCGGAACACCTTTGCAACCTTGTCTGCTCCCTGCGTCCCGACGAGGACAAACTGTGCTTCAGCGCCGTCTTCGACATGGACGACAACGCCGAGGTGAAGCGATGGAGGCTCGTGCACACCGTCATACGCAGCAACAGGAGATTCGCATACGAGGAGGTGCAGCAAATCCTCGAGGACAACGGCGTGGTGGACGGCACGGGACAGCCGGCTCCCAAGGCGCCGAAGGGTGGATACAAGGGAGAACTGGCCACCGAACTCATCACACTCGACAAACTGGCAAAACTCCTCCGCGAGGAACGCTTCAAAAACGGGGCGGTGAAATTCGAACGTGAGGAACTGCACTTCGATGTCGATGAGAAAGGCAAACCCGTGCGTTGCTATTTCAAGGTGTCGAAGGATGCCAACAAACTCATTGAGGAGTTCATGCTCCTGGCCAACCGCTCTGTGGCGGAAAGCATCGGCCGTGTGAAGAAAGGGGTGAAGGCAAAAACGCTGCCCTACCGCATTCACGACTCACCAGACCCCGCAAAACTGGAGAACCTGCGCGAGGTCATATCCAAGTTCGGATATAAACTCAAGACCGCGGGAACCAAGAGCGCCATATCAAGAAGCCTCAACGCGCTGATGGCTGACTGTGAGGGAAAACGGGAGCAGAACCTCATACAGACGGTGGCATTGAGGGCCATGATGAAGGCGAGATACAGTGTGCACAACATCGGGCACTACGGACTGGCTTTCGACTACTACACCCATTTCACCAGTCCCATACGCCGATATCCCGACACCATGGTTCACCGCCTACTCACCCGATATCAGCAGGGTGGGCGAAGCGCCAACAAGGAGCATTACGAGGAGATGTGCGAGCACTCCAGCGACATGGAGCAGTTGGCCGCCAATGCCGAGCGCGACTCCATCAAGTACAAGATGGTGGAGTTCATGGCCGACAAAATCGGCAACGTCTATGAGGCGCACATCAGTGGCATTCAGTCCTATGGCATCTATTGCGAAATCGACGAGAACCATTGCGAGGGCATGGTGCCCATGCACGACCTCGACGATGACTACTACGACTTCGACGAGCGCAACTACTGTCTCGTGGGGAGACGGCATCACAACAAATACCAACTGGGTGATCCTGTCACCATCAGGGTGGCAAGGGCCAACATCGAGAAGCGTCAACTCGATTTCACGCTCGAACAATAGCAACATGGCCATCAGATACACACGAAAGGAGGAGCACATCAACACTTGGTCTCATGCCGCAGGCATACTGCTGGGCGTGGCGGTGGGGGTGGTGTTCCTCTTCCTTTGCGCTGGAAGGGGGTGGGCGAGAGCCGGGGTGATCCTCTATATGTTTGGCATGATAGGCTCTTATGTCTCTTCAACGGTCTATCATGCATTGCCTCAAAAAAGCAAGTGGAAGGAGAGGTTCAGAAAATGGGACCATGCCGCCATCTACTGGCACATCGCAGGGTCGTACTCACCCATCACATTGGTCGCTCTCAGGGAGGATGGCTTCTGGGGATGGGGACTTTTCATCTTTGTCTGGACTTGCGCACTGGCGGGCACCATCACTAGTTTCGTGCATCTCAAGGAGCATAGCAACCTCGAGACCATCTGTTTCGTGGCAATGGGACTCAGCGTCCTTGTGGCTTTCAAACCGCTGGTCGAAAACGTGAGTACGGCGGCCGTCGTATGGATTATCGCGGAGGGGGTGTGCTACATCACCGGCGCAATATTCTACAGCTTCAACAAGCGACGATACATGCACAGCGTATTTCATTTCTTCGTCCTCGCAGGATCCATCTGCCATATCATCGCCGTTTGGGACATGCTCCTGGAGATGTGACCCTCTTCGGAAATACAGTATCCTTAGGAATACCTAGGAGTGTCTGAGGTTTCTCCTAAAAAACATTAATTCACAGGGAAAAGTGATGCTCTTTTTGCCTTTTTTGCTTAATTTTGCCTCCATGAAGAAGAACATCACTCTCTTGTTGTGCGCCATCGCCCTCCCTTTGGTCGCCTTGGCACAATCCGAAGACAAGTCGGTGGATTTGGACAATCCCATCTTCACCCCCAAGGTCGAACTGAAGTACACTGTCATCGATGGTGACAGTGCACTGCTCATGGACTTGGGCAATGTCATCGTCCCGTCGGAGGAACAAAAATTCAAGAGCGAGAAGCAGCAAAAGGCTTTCAATCGATTGGTGAAAAACGTGAAAATCGTGCTTCCCATGGCAAAGGAAGCCAACCAGATCATCATCGAAACCTATGAGTATCTCCAGACACTCCCCGACGACAAGGCTCGCAAGGAACATATGAAAAAGGTGGAGGCCGATATTTACTCCACCTACAAACCAAAAATGAAGAAACTCACATACTCGCAGGGAAAATTGCTCATCAAACTCGTGAACCGCGAGTGCAACTCTTCTTCCTACGACATCGTGAAGGCTTTCATGGGACCTATCAGGGCCGGGTTCTGGCAAGCCTTCGCCTGGACTTTCGGTGCCAGCCTCAAAAAGCAGTACAAGCCCGACACCACAGACCGATTTACGGAAATTGTGGTGCTCATGGTGGAGTCGGGGCAACTTTGACGATTGCTGATAATTCCAATTCATCCGATTATTCGATTATTCCGAAAAATAAAAGGTGCCGACCCTTGTGGCCGGCACCGCGTCGTTTTAGGAATAGTATAGGATCAAGGTTGTTTTTTGAGGGTTTGCTGGGTATTTTGAAATTTTCGTTATACCGTTATTCCGTTATTTCGTTATGCCGTTATTCCGTTATTTCGTTATGCCGTTATACCGTTATTCCTAATGTTTACTCTGTGAGCAGCACCTGCATGAGGGTTTGCCCTACGGCCTTCAGGGTGTTCTTGTCGATGTGGTTCATGTCGTCCTGGATGGTGTGCCAGGTGGGACCGAAGGAACAGTCCCCGTTTTTGTAATAGGGGATGATGTCGATGCAGGGGATGCCGGCCTTCTCGTTGACGGGAAGGTGGTCGTCGGTGATGGCTCCTCCTTTCTCCATGGAGAAGTAGCCGCTGTAGCCGACGGCGGTGGCGGCGCGCCATACTCGGTCCACCACGCTGGGGGCATAGTGCAAGGACACTTGTTCTTGATAGAACTGTGCACCTTGGCCTCCCACCATGTCGAGGAGGATGCCGTAGCTGGTCTCCCAGGTCTTCGGGGGCTGGTGCGTGGCCCAGTATTGTGCGCCAAGTGCCCAGGAATCGCCATCGGAACGGTCGGTCCATTGAGGCACACCCCAGTCTTCTGCATCGAAGCAGATGAAATCGACACCCACGTTGAGCGTGTCGACTTGTTGCAGCAGGCGGGCAACTTCGAGCATCACGGCAACGCCGCTGGCTCCGTCGTTGGCGGCCAGCACAGGCTTGGTCCAATTGGTGCTGTCAGGGTCGTTGTCTGCCCATGGCCGACTGTCCCAATGGGCGCAGATGAGTATGTGACGTTTCTGTTCGGGTTTGTGGTGAGCGATGATGTTGGTGGCTCGCAGCATGGTGCCGTCGTAGCCCGTGAGAGACGCTTTCTGCAGTTCCACCTCGCAGCCCAGACTGCGGAATTTCTCTGCTATCCATTCCCCGCATTGCTCATGGGCCTCGCTGTTCATCGTCCGTGGTCCGAAGGAGCATTGCGCATGGCAATAGGCATATGCGGAGTCGGCGTCGAATTCAGGACCTTTCACGGCTTGTTCGGTGATGACCTCTGTGTTGCGCTCACGCTTGCACGAGGAGCCGCTAAGAATCAGCAAGGCTGTCACTGATAGCAAGATATTGATGGTTGTTTTTTTCATAATGTCTTTTATTTTGCCAATGACTGTACTTGGGCCATCACCCTGAGCCAGTTGCCACCCCAGATTTTCTGGATGTCGCGCTCGCTGTATTTGTTTTTCAGCAATGCCAAGGTGAAATTGATGAGCTCGGAGGAGTTGGCCAGGCCTCTCACACCGCCGTCACCGTCGAAATCGGTGCCCAGACCCACATGGTCGACGCCCATGATGCGCACGGCGTGGTTGAGGTGCTCGATGGCATGGCGGATGGTGGCCTCGCCCTCCTTGACCAAGAATCCAGGGTATAGTGTGATGTGGGCCACACCGCCTTTTTTCGCCAAGGCGCGAAGTTGGTCGTCGGAGAGGTTGCGTGGCGTGTCGCAGAGTGCTTTGCAACTGCTGTGGCTGCATACGATGGGGGTGCGGGAAATCTCCAACGCATCGTAGAAACTCTGCTCGCTGGCGTGGCTCAGGTCTACCATGATGCCATGCCTGTTCATCTCGCGGATGACTTTTTCGCCGAATTTGCTCACGCCATGGTTGGTGTCGCATCCCTTGGCGCTGTCGCAGATGTCGTTGTCGCCATTATGGCAAAGGGTGATGTATACCACTCCTCGTTGCGAGAAGTGCTTCACGTTTTCCACGTCGTGGTTGAGGGCGATGCCGTTCTCGATGGCAAACATGATGGACTTGCGCTCCTTGCGCTTGTCCTCGAAAAGGTCTGCGGGGGTGCGGGCGATGCTGATGTACTTGCGGTTGCTCCTGACGATGGCTTCGATTTTGTCGAAGATGAAGTTGGCGTACTCCATTGGAGTTTGAACGTCGAAAGCCACCTTCGAAGAGAAGGTCTCGCCCATCTTCGGCTGGGGAAGGTAGGCGGCCATGATGACGGCGTCCTGGTGGCCATCTGTCATCTTGTGCAGGTCGACAAGGATGCGTGGGTCGCGCTGGTCGAACTTGATGTCCTGATGGAAGAACATCGGTGTGTCGCAGTGGGTGTCGAGGGTAAGGATGCGGCGGTGAAGGCGCTTGGCCAATTGGAAGTTGTTGGCTTGAGCCACAAGCCATTCGAAGAGTTTGCGGCCTTCTTCCGCCAGACATTCCGGATGCCATTGCACACCAAGGAAAGGTTTGAATTCGCTGCTTTCCATCCCTTCTATGACACCGTCGGGGGCTTTGGCGGTCACGCGGAAATGCGGGCCTGGATCCGACACCGCCTGGTGATGGAAGGAGTTGACATACAATCGTTCGCTCTTGTAGATGCGGTGGAGTATGGAGTCTTGCTCGATTTGGATGGAATGGGAGAGCAGGTCGCGGTCGCCTTCCTGGCTGTGCTTGATGATGATGGGAGGAGGTGGCGGGGGTGCTTCCTTGTCCTTGTTTTTCTTCTTCTTCTCCTTCTCAGCACTTTCTGGTTCAACAGACGGGGTGCTGAGACTTGTGGTGATGTCTTGCATCACCTTGCCTCCAAGTGCCATGGCCATCGTCTGGATGCCGCGGCAGATGCCGAGGATGGGAATCTGGCGGTTGTAGGCCAACTGGGTGATGAGGAGTTCGGGGAGGTCGCGCACGTTGTTCACGCGCTTGAGTTGTGGAGAGGGTTCCTCTCCGGCCCATAGTGGGTTGAAGTCGGCTCCACCGGACAGCAGCAGACCGTCGATGAGCGACAGGGAGTTCACCACTACGTCGGTGTCCGACACGGGAGGGATGAGCACGGGGATGCCTCCTGCATCAACTACTTGTTGGTAGTACACACGGGCGAGGGTGGCTTCACCGTCATTAAAATTGGAGGTGATGCCTATGATGGGTTTACGCTTTCCTTCAGGAAAGGTGGCATAGACAGACTCGAGGTGTTTGTTGAGGTCGAAAGATGCCATCTGCTACTTCTCGTTTTCTTCTAGTTTGACAGGAATCTCTCGCTTGATGCTTTGCTCCAAAGAGATGAGCGTCTCAGTGGCAACCACACCGGGGATGGTTTGAAGTTGGTTGTTGAGTAGGTCCATCAGTTGCTCGTTGTCGCGGGCGTACAATTTTACCAGCATGGTGTAAGGACCCGTGGTGAAATGGCACTCCACAATCTCTGGGATGTGGAGAAGCCGCTCGCATACCGACTTGTACATGCTGCCACGCTCGAGGGTGATGCCCACGTATGTGCAGGTGTGGTATCCCAGGCTTTTAGGATTGACGTCGAAACCGCTGCCGGTGATGACGCCGGCCTCTATGAGGTGTTGCACACGTTGGTGGATGGCCGCACGAGAGACGTTGCACTCTGCGGCGACATCCTTGAAAGGGATGCGTGCGTTTTGGGACAAGATGCTCAAAATCTTCTTGTCCAGATGGTCTATTTTATCTACTGCCATTGGATAGTTTGATTGTCTTGTTGGTAATTATTATGATGTGTTGACAATTTGAAAGCAAATGTAGACATTTTGGATGAATCGTGCAACAATTTTCCATATATTTTGCGCTTTTTTGTCCCAATGAGAGTGAAAATGACAAAAACGTGGGAAAAAAAAGCCAAAAACAACCGTTCCTTGAGCAATGGGATTTCTAGGAAAACTAGTGCTACTTGTTTCATCCTTGATGTTTGCTGGTTTTACTGGAATCGGTGGAATAAGGTTCGCATTTTTGGTTAGTTCGCATTTTTTCTCTATCTTTGTACCAAAATGCAAAAGCTATGAGAAGAATAACCGTTTTATTCACTGTTTTCCTATTGTCAACCGCCGTTTTTGCCAATCCTATCGACCTGGTAAAAGCCAAGGCGCTCGCCAAGGAATACATCCCAGGAAACGTAGAACCCACGCTTCGCCATGCTGCCAAGGCACGGAAAGTCGACAGTCTGACGCCACCTTATTATGTCTTCAGTCGAGGAGAGGGGAAGGGGTATGTCATCGTCGCTGGCGACGACTGCATACCCGCCATCATCGGCTATACGGAGAGCGGCGACTTCGACGAGAGCAAGGAAGCACCACAGCTGTTGGCGTTGCTCGACCACTATGCCATGCTCGTGGAGACAATGCAGGCAGAAGGGAGAAACACCCCCTATGGCGGCAAGGTGGCGGCCCCAGGCCTTCATCGTGCTCCCGCTGGACGCATCGACGTGCCCATCCTCCTCACAACCCATTGGCATCAGTCGGCACCCTACAGCGACATGGTGCCCAAGTTGCCCAATGGTAATCGTGCCCTGGTGGGGTGCGTGGCCACAGCAGGTTCGCAGGTCTTTTATTACTGGCGGCGTGACCTCCCCAACGCCGTCCCTGCCACCACGCCAACCTACGACTATGGGGCAGCACCAGCCACTGCCGAGTACCAGATCAAGGCCGGCACGCCGTTGAAATGGGAACTGATGTGCAACAACTACACCACCCAGCCGGCAGAGTACAAGGAGGCCGTGGCCGTCTTGTGCGCAGCAGTTGGCATGCAGGGATATTTGGAGTATGGGGAATCTACCGGCGGCTACATATGGAACCTGCCTTACGACCTCTACAATCTCAGTTGGAAACAAGCCAACAAGGATGACGGCTTCAGCGATGATACCTGGTCGGCGTTGATTTACAGCGACTTGAAGAAAGGGCATCCTGTCATTTATTCTGGCTATTTAGAGGATTGGGAGGGACACGCCCTGGTCATCGACGGATACAAAGCCTCTGGCGACCTCTTCCATTTCAACTATGGATGGGGTGGCCAGAGTGATGGATACTATACCGTGAGGGAACTCGGCCTCGGCAACCATAACATCGACTTTGCCTTAAGTCCTACCGTCGTCTATGACATCCAACCTAAGAAGCAGAACATGACCGTTGGCATCCAGGCACCGGAGGAGGTCTATGCCTCCGTAACCAACACGCTGACGGTGAAGGTGACCAACCGCTCCACCATCCCCGCTTCGGGCTTCTACCTCTTCACCAACAGGAGCGGACTGGCTCCCACCAACCTTGCCGACGCACAGTCGTCGGAAACCACCACGGAAGTGGGGGTGGACGAGACCAAGGAACTCACCCTCTGCGCCATACCCCCTGCCAAGGGGACGTGCCACGTCCTCATCACCGATGCCAATCTCAATGTGCTGGCTTCCAAAGAGATGACGGCAGTGGAGGGTGTGCCAGACCTGTGGGTGGAAGGAATGCATATGACAGGCAACGCCGAGACGGAGCGGTATGGCAACGATGACTACCGGGTGACCTATCATTCTCACGGCACACTTGTCGTACGCCTGCACAACAAGAGTGCGGCGGCCTTTGAGCGCAACCTACGCGTGAGGCTGTGGAGCACCGAAGACGAGGGGGCTTCCTGGAAAGAGGTAGGCATGAAGGCGGCGAAGGCTGTGGTGCCTGCAGGAGAGGTGGCCGACGTGCCGTTCACCATCGCTAGTTCGTCCTCCACGCCGGTGAAAGAAGGCATCCACTACAAGGTGACGATGGTCGAACAGGTGCCGTCTACCAACTACCCCATACACTTCGAGGAGGGGAGTGAAACGGCGGCATATTTCGTACTCAAGACGCCCGACCTCGTCGTCGATGGCTATGAAAACGGAGTGATGCGGCTCTCGGGGCATTGGGACCCCATGCTGTTCGCCTCCAACACAATGGCTGGCATGGCGACATATGCCGACGCTGTGGCCTACGACCTCACAAAGGTGGAGGGTGTGGACAGCGTGCCGCAACTTGCAGTCAACCCCAATGCGCTATACTATGTCGCTGAAGGACAGGACGTGAAAGGTGTCAATGTGGTGAGCGGTGGCCTCTGCGAAAACCTCGTACTCACGCCGGGCTTCTCCTTCGCACCGCAAGGCGAGATGCAGGTGGCAAAAGCCAGCATCTCACTGCACGGAAAGGTGGGCAAATGGCAACTGCTGACCTCGCCTTTCGATGCCACGGTGCACGAAGGCATCATCGCCAGGCGCATCGACGGGCACAACTCGTCGGGTATCATCGGCAACACCACCGACGTGAAGGTGATGGAAGCCGGAAAGACCTATATGGTGATGACGTCGCACAAGACCAACCAGACGTTGGCTGCCGCGACGGAAAACGGGGCGATGCCAGTGGCGGTGAACCCCATTGCCAATGCCGAACCCGCACTGGTGGGTACATACGTCAACATCCTGGCTCCTGAAGAGGCCATGGCGCCCAATGACAAGGATAGCCAGTCGTTCGCCTTCCTCGTCGATGGCGAACAGGTGGAGGCGCTGAGGGGCTATTTCGCTGCCGAGGACATCACAAGGGCGTTCTCCACCAATGCCAACCTCACCTTCGATCCCGCCTACCGCAACCTGGCTCTCGCCATCGATGAGGTCTATGGCATCCTGGAGAAATACCGCCACGTCGTGGAAGAGGATGACTACGAGGAGTTCCGCGAGGAAATCCTTCAAGCGGAATGGCTGTTTTCCAACCGCACAGGCACCACACTCAACACCGCGGCGAAGGTGAACGCCTATGCTGAAGAGTTGCTCGCGATGGGTGATGCCTACATGCGCCAAATCGTACGTCCAGGAAACGTGGAGGTGGACTTCACCTCCAACATCAAGAACCCGTCGTTTGAACAGAAGTCCACCGCGGGGTGGACGCTCACAAAGCCGCTTAACACCGCCATCACCGCCACCACGGCGGCAAAGGTGTATGGCAATGCCGCATACAACCATTTCACTGCCTATGCCGATGGCGACTACATCCTCACCTCGTCGTATGTATATGTCGATGAGGAGGGGGTGAGAGACACCTTGGGAGTGGGCATCTCGCAAGAGGTGGAAGGTCTCCTGCCGGGATACTACCGACTGACGGCGTGCCTCGCCTCCGACGAGGGAAACACCATCTCTCTCCTGGCCGGCGACTCCATCGTCACCTTCAGCGCCCATCCTTTCGGACGCCATTATTTCAACGAGGTCGTGGTTGATGGCATCAAGGTGGAACAGGGGGACAACGGAAAAGGGACACTCCTCATAGGGGTGGAACCGGGAAAGTGGTTCAAGGCCGACAACTTCCGGCTGACCTTCATCGGTGTCATAGAGGAAGGCCAAGACCCTGACGCTATAGTGACTGTCAATGCCAGTCCGCACCAGGCTGCAAAGGGCATCTACACCATCCAGGGCCAGCGGGTGACCCGCATCACCAAGCCTGGCATCTACATCGTGGATGGTAAGAAGAAAGTCATGAAATAGAACCTCCTATAGCCTCCTATTGTCTCAGATTATCTCCTAAAACTTCCTATTAAATGCAAAACGAAACAATCAGAAACAGGGTGGAAGCCCTGAGGGAATGGATGTCGAAGAAACAACTCGACGCCTTCATCTTCCCAAGTACCGACCCACATAACGGAGAATATGTGCCCGACCATTGGAAGGGACGCGAGTGGATTTCCGGCTTCAACGGTTCCGCCGGCACCGCCGTGGTGACAACCGACAGTGCCGCGCTGTGGACAGACTCCAGGTATTTCATCGCCGCTCAGGAGCAGTTGGAGGGAACGGGATTCGTGCTGATGCGAGAACGCATCCCTGATACACCTACCATCCCTGAATGGCTTGACAGTCAATGGGATGAAAAACCGTTCCGGGTGGGTATCGACGGAATGACCTGCTGCCACAACATGGTTTGTGACATGGAGCGAGACTTGGAACTCCGTGGCATGCAACTAGTGACCGACTTTGACCCGTTGGAAGTGGTATGGGAGGATAGACCTCACATTCCCCAGCATCCCGTGGTCGTTCATCCCATGGAATATGCCGGGGAGTCGGCCCAAGACAAGATATGCCGTATCAGGATGGCCTTGAAGGAGCGCTATTGCGATGCCATACTCGTCACCACACTCGACGACATCGCTTGGACACTCAACCTGAGAGGAAGCGACGTGCATTGCAACCCTGTCTTTGTGGCATACCTCCTCATCAACCAAGAGGAGGCTACTCTCTTCATCCATCCTCAAAAGGTGGACGCGGAGGTGATGGGGCAATTGAGTGCCGCCGGAGTGGAATGTGACGATTACGACAGGGTGGGGGAGTGCCTGCAAGGGATGACCAAAGGGGTGATCCTCCTCGACCCGGATGCCGTGAATCACACGTTGTGGCAACAGGCGGGATGCGAGGTGAGAACGGCCACGTCGCCCATTCCTGCCATGAAAGCCGTGAAGAACGAGGTGGAGATAGAGGGCTTCCGTAAGGCGATGGAACGTGACGGTGTGGCGATGGTGAAATTCCTGCGATGGCTCGATCAGAAGATGGAGAGTGGTGAGGTGGCAACACTCACCGAGATGGCGGTCGACCGCCAACTCACGGCGTTCCGGGCTGAACAGCCGTTGTTTAGAGGCATCTCGTTCGACACCATCGCAGGATATGGCTACCATGGCGCCATCGTGCATTATGAGGCCACCGAGGAGACTGATGCCCCTTTGCAAGCCAAGAGTTTCCTGCTCCTCGACTCGGGCGGACAATACCTCGACGGAACCACCGACATCACACGCACCATCGCCCTCGGGCCTCTCTCCGAGGAGGAGCGCAAGGTATATACGTTGGTGCTCAAAGGACACATCCGACTGCAGATGCTGAAATTTCCCGACGGTGCCTGCGGGTCGCAACTCGATGCGGTGGCAAGAAGTCCGCTGTGGGAGCAGGGACTCAATTTCCTCCATGGCACAGGGCACGGCGTGGGAGCGTACCTCAACGTGCACGAAGGACCGCACCAGGTGAGGATGGAATGGAAACCGGCTCCGCTGCACGCAGGCATGACCCTCACTGATGAACCGGGCATCTATGTCGAGGGAAAATTCGGAGTGAGGATAGAGAACACCATACTCATCACACCCTACAAGACGACAGACTTTGGATCCTTCCTACAGTTTGAGACGCTCACACTGTGTCCAATCGACCTCAAACCGGTCATCCCAAGTCTCTTGAGTGAAGAGGAGAAGGAGTGGCTCAACCAATACCACCTGATGGTGCGCCGGCGCCTCTCGCCACTGCTCGACGAGGAACATAGGCTATGGCTGGAGAATGCTACAAATGAGATGGAGTGATGGAAGAGGCTGGCTGCATTGATTGATAAAACACCCCGGAAGGAACCTGTCGATGTCCTTTCCGGGGTGTATGGTGATTATGGATGCTTCGTGAAGATATGGCCTCTATGAAATCAACTGGCGTTTGGACTTGATTGTTTTTTCCATACCATATCTCCTTCATGGAAATGCAATTCTCCATTAGTGTACCAAGCATACCCTATTTCATATTGACCATGCTTGTTCACCATCCAATATCTGCCGCCATTAGGATTTCCATGGGTGTTCTGATCGTTTGCCAAAGCAGCAGGAAATTCTCCAATGGAGGATAGGATATCCAATAGATATTGGCCTTGGGGTGGGTTGTCATCAGGAGTTTGCGCTTTTAGGATATCTAATAAATGATAACCATGAGTAACTTGTCCAACAGCTGCATTCTCACCGGTAGTTGGATCAGTATTATCAAAAACATAATGGTCACCGCTTGTTGAACCGCCAGTGCACTCTAATTGCAACCACCAACATGTGGCAACATACTCCTGTGGAACGAATTGTTCCATCAGCATCAATGGTTTTGAATATGCTTTTCTCTCTCTCTTAGTCATCCCTTTTCTTACCGTCTAATAATATAAAAACCGAAGTGAAATAGTAATTTTGTTGTTCTACTTGCAAAAGTACTGTTTTTTTTTTGTTTTTGATGCATTTTTTATTAAGGAATTGTGGCTTATTTATGAAATGTTAACCTATGCTTAAACCGAATAATTGCACACAATGAATGTGACAGGTATGGAATTATTGATGTCATTGTAGTATTTGATGTCAATATCTTCTTTTAGAATATGTCATGCGATTTCCCCTATGCGATAAGTGGATGATGAAATCAGCTTTGCCTTGCTTCTTAAGCCTTATAGACAAAAGTGACCTTAATTATATAAGAAAACTTATTAAATATTTGGAAAATAGGAAAATAAGTTGTACTTTTGCACCCACGTCTCTAAAAAGGCGATTATTTCACAACAATTTTAACATTAAAAATTTAAAAAACAAAGGCATGATTATTGTACCCGTAAAAGATGGCGAGAACATCGAGAGAGCTTTGAAGAAATTCAAGAGAAAGTATGAGAAAACAGGTGTGGTGAAGGAGTTGCGCGCACGTCAGCAATACACAAAACCATCTGTTTTGAAGCGACTCAAGATGGAGAAAGCTATCTACGTACAGAAACTGAGACAAGCAGAGGATTAAAAAATCCCCCGAAAATTTGGAGGTTTGAATTTTATTTCGTAAATTCGTTGCCGAAAACATCCTTCAAACGACAATACGCGCCATGGTAGAGGGGTTCCTTCAATACCTGCGGTATGAGCGCAACTATTCTGAACTCACCGTGACGAGCTACGGAAAGGACTTGGAAGACTTCCAAGATTATTTCCAAAGCCTGGATGACGGATTGTCGTGGATCAACATCGACTCTGACGTGGTGAGGGGCTGGATGGAGAGCATGATGGACAGGGGAAACAGTGCAGCTTCAGTCAATAGACGACTCAGCGCACTGAGGGCATTCTACAGATATGCCATGAGGACGGGAATAGCCGACCATAACCCCGCACATAACGTGAAAGGTCCCAAAAAGCACAAACCACTACCCAAATTCGTCAGGGAAAAAGAGATGGACCAAGTCCTCGAACCGGATAGATGGGAAGACAATTTTAAAGATGTACGCGCACGTACATTATTATTATTATTCTATTCCACTGGCATCCGACTCGCCGAACTCATCTCTCTCGATGACCAGATGGTTGACTTCACCGCTTGCGAAATACGGGTCACCGGCAAGCGCGACAAGCAACGCATCATACCCTTCGGCCAAGAGCTGGGGGAGACGTTGAAGGATTATATGGCGTGCCGGGACACCAAGGTGAACACCATCGACGGCGCACTCTTCGTCACAACCAAAGGTGAGAGGATGAACCGCGACCAAGTGAGATACGAGGTGGAGAAAGCACTCTCGAAGGTGACAACGCTGAAAAAGCGATCACCACACGTGCTAAGGCATACCTTCGCAACCGCAATGCTCAACCATGGAGCTGGTCTGGAAAGTGTGAAAAAACTGCTCGGACACGAGAGCCTCACTACCACGGAGGTTTACACTCACGCAACATTCGAGCAGTTAAAGCGAATTTATAACAGTGCCCACCCAAGGGCTTAACCCTAAAAAATGGAGGTAACTATGGAAATCAAAATTCAAGCGATTCATTTCGACGCTACAGAGAAGTTAGAGGCATTCATACAAAAGAAGGCCGAGAAGTTACAGAAATCATTCGAAGACATACAGAAAGTAGAGGTGCAACTGAAAGTTGTCAAGCCTGCAACCGCACTCAACAAGGCTACGAGCCTTACTGTTTCAGTTCCGGGACAGACGCTTTTCGTAGAAAAGACGTGCGACTCTTTTGAGGAAGGAATTGACCAATGTGTGGATTCCATGAAAGTGCAGCTGACCAAATTCAAGGAAAAACTACGCAATAGATGAAAAAAAGCCGAAAATATTTTGGCAATTGAAAAATAATACCTATCTTTGCAGCCGTTTTACGACTTGTCCCTCAAAGGGTACGAAATACGGCTGCAAAGATTGCCTCTTTAGCTCAGTTGGCCAGAGCACGTGATTTGTAATCTCGGGGTCGTTGGTTCGAATCCGACAAGAGGCTCAAGCCATAGGTCAAGGGTGTTTTCCAGAGTGGCCAAATGGGGCAGACTGTAAATCTGCTGTCTTTCGACTTCGGTGGTTCGAATCCATCAGCACCCACGATAATTGCGGAAATAGCTCAGTTGATAGAGCACTAGCCTTCCAAGCTGGGGGTCGCGGGTTTGAGTCCCGTTTTCCGCTCCAGGTCGCTGTTATAGCTCAGTGGTAGAGCGCTTCCTTGGTAAGGAAGAGGTCCCGAGTTCAACTCTCGGTAACAGCTCTAAGTTGTGTGAGAAGCGAAAATCACGATTCTTTTAAATTATAACAAACAATAAGCAATGGCTAAAGAAACATTTGTGCGTACTAAACCGCACGTGAACATTGGTACCATCGGTCACGTGGACCATGGTAAGACTACCTTGACCGCAGCTATCACAAAGGTGCTTGCTGAGAGGATCGAGGCCAACAAGGACAAGGTGAAGACCTTTGACCAGATTGACAACGCTCCCGAGGAGAAGGAGCGTGGTATTACCATCAATACTGCTCACGTGGAGTATGAGACCGAGAAGCGTCACTATGCTCACGTGGACTGCCCGGGTCACGCCGACTATGTGAAGAACATGGTTACTGGTGCTGCCCAGATGGACGGTGCCATCCTCGTGGTGGCTGCCACCGACGGCCCCATGCCACAGACTCGTGAGCACGTGCTGCTCGCCCGTCAGGTGAACGTTCCCCGCCTCGTGGTGTTCCTCAACAAG
>JAFWSS010000151.1 GCA_017524385.1 Prevotella sp. | reverse complement strand
AGCGTCGCATATGGAGCAAGAGGTCGGTGCGCACCTAGGGGACTTCTGTTGTTAGCGACGCTCGGAGGCGTCGACCCCTAGGTGAGGTCTTGGGGTGCGCACAGGAGGCTTCTGTTGTTAGCGACGCTCGGAGGCGTCGACCCCTAGGTGAGGTCATGGGGTGCGCACAGGGGTGTAAGAGGTAGGTGCGCCATGCAAATCGCTTGATGAATATGATGTCTGAAAAGTATGATGTCTGAAAAGAAAGATGATTCTATGTATGAAAGACAACAAAAATAACAAGGCAAATTTTGATGTTATACAAAAACACAGTATATTTGCAAGAAAAGAAAGAATGGAAACATCCCCACATACCCTTTTGCAGTTTGTGAAGAAAAACGAATTCATCCGCATCACCGGGGGGACACTTCCTCATTGGCATCAGACGGGGAAAGTGCAATTTGTCACTTTCCGTCTTGCCGACTCCCTCCCAAAAGCAAAGTTGGAGGAATGGAAAACACTGAAGACACAATGGTTGGAGGCGCATCCAAAGCCATGGGATGACAATGCCAAAAGAGAATACAGTCTTTTTTTTGGAGAGAAAATGGAAGGGTGGCTCGACGCCGGCCATGGCAGTTGCATACTCCAATATGAGGATGTAAGGAAAATTGTCTTCGACGCCCTTTTGTTTTTCCATGGCAGAAGATACGTACTGCATCATTTTGTTGTCATGCCCAACCATGTGCATCTTCTGGCCACTCCCATTGGTGAAGACACCGTGACAAGGTCTTTGGGCAGCGTCAAACGCTTCACATCCATTGCAATCAACAGGATGCTTGGTCGTTCTGGCGCGGTATGGCAGAGATTGGTCTTCGACCGTTTGGTGCGTGGATGGAAGGACTATGAGAGATATGTCAACTATATCAAGTCCAATCCCCAAGCTCTTCCTCCTAATACCTATTCCCTATGGTCGTTGATTGACAATCCCACCGAGAAAGATAATTCAGAGTAATAGGATTTGGGGATGAAAGGTGAGGCCTTGGGGTGCGTATAGGGTGTAAGAGGTCGGTGCGCACTTAGGGGTCGACGCCTCCGAGCGTCGCATATGGTGTAAGAGGTCGGTGCGCACTCAGGAGGCTTCTGTTGTTAGCGACGCTCGGAGGCGTCGACCCCTAGGTGAGGTCATGGGGTGCGCACAGGGGAGCAAGAGGTCGGTGCGCGACTGTGTCCACCCGGATGGCTTCCTCGGATATGTTCAGGGCACGGGCAAGGACCCCTCTGCAGGTCAGCCGGTCACCTACACCAAGGCCCCCGACTTCGAGGATTACGGCACCGGATGCTTCCTGCTTGGTGCGGCGGAGTATTACAAGATGATCAAATAGGAGGGGATTTTAGAGGATTATAGGAGAGGATATTATAGGACGTCGCCTCCTAAAGTTACTCTGCTTGCGAGATTTCTTGAACGGCGGGGCGAACTTCTTAATGTCAACAATATGCAAGAACCCTTGACCACACCCGGGGTGTTCGCAAGGAGGCGAAGCTTCCCAGCTTTGCCGACATCATTAGCCGATACCTTATCCTAACGAAATCATAAATTTTCATGGCGGAGCAAACGATGTCGACGACGCTCGGAGGACGTCGCCTCCTAAAGTTACTCTGCTTGCAGGATTTCTTGAACAGCGGGGCGAACTTCATAAATGCTTTGTCTGTTTGTTGCTTGTCAACGCCCCCGGAGGTGGAGTTGAACCACGGCAACGATAAGGATATTATTTGGATTACAGTCCTTTGAGTCCTTTGAGTCCGTAGACATTTTTTTGTTGTTGGCATTAGGTCTACGGACTTGAAGGACTATAAGGACTGATGCGCCTCTGGCGCATCACAAAAAACTCCCAAACTCCACAACTCCGTAGACATCGTTTAATGGCGGACATGCACGAGGCAAGTCCCTACGACTTATGAGGCCATTCTTGGCGTGTTTCGTGTTGTTTCGTGTGTTTCGTGTTCGTTAATTGCGGACATGCACGAGGCAAGTCCCTACGACTTATGAGGCTATTCTTGGCGTGTTTCGTGTTGTTTCGTCTATTTCGTGTTCGTTGTAAGTTATTTCGTTTATTTCGTCTATTTCTTCGACGAGCGAAGCGGCAAAGCCGAGCGCGTGTTCGTTGTCAACCTTACCTCGAAAAATTTCAACCTAAAATTATATCCATATTGTCATTTTCTTTATGCAATGTAACATATTTGTGGTTTTTACACCCATTTTTGTCCTAATTTGCGGGATGTCAAATTTGTTTGAAACGGAAACACACAAGCATAAGGTGACAGTTTTTAAAATCGATAGAAATTTTTACATTTTCATAGTGGAACAAACCTTTTTCCAAAGTGATGACAGATGCTAATAAGTATTTGATTGCTAATTGCTTATATATATACATCCATATTCTTGTTATGTCCTTTCACTTTTTCCTACTTTTTTGATATTTGTCTATAACTGCAAACTGTCGCCATAATGAGTGTATAGCATCCACTTATTTTGATTTCGTATCAAAAATGAGTGTATTTGCACCACTCTTTTTTGCGTTACTGAAAATAAAGTTTTTGTTACTATCAATAAAGTATTATTATAATAATATATGTAATTTTGCAGCCGGATTGCGAAAATTTTTTAGTATATCGCTAAAAACATGACTTTTGTCTATCAAGACAAATCATATTTGCTGGAACTCTGTGGTACCTGAAAACCACCCTCTCTCGACGGATGCCGTTAACTCGCGACATGAATCATAAAGAAAATCAAAATCAATTTACTATAAATATTATCTAAATTTCAAATTTATGAGAAAACTTTATCTAACTTTGCTACTCTTCATTGGGAGCTTGGGAGTAGGATGGGCTCAATATTACGCCCATTACGATTTCTCCACATGTACCAACGGAGATTGGTCTGCTCTAGGTTTGCAAAACCAATCTTATGAAGTTAACCTCAGTGATGGTGGTTACAACGATGGTTGGGGCGCTGATGAATTGAAAGTTCAAGTCGGCAATTTCAACTTGAACCAGAATGGCACGAGGTTCAATCCTCTGATTTTTGCTTTTAACCCCATAAAGGTGAGCAACACTTGGGACCAAGGCAACTACATTCCCGCTTGGCGTGTCACTCCTGCATCCGATGATAAGATGGATGTCAGAGGCATCAAGAATATGTCGCCAAACCCCAATGTGTTCTCTGTACTCAATCTCAGGGCAGGTGAAATTGTCAGAATCAAGAGCTACGACCACCAGAATGGTGCTGCGGTGGCTATGAAAGACCGTTTCATCATCAACCATTCTGCCAATGCCATTGAGAACAACCCCTATCTCAACGAGAACGACCACTATCTTGGAACAGCTTGGACCCAAGAGTTCATTATGTTGAAGGATGGAAATCTCGACTTGAAGGTGGTTCCTTTCCTGAAAATCACGGAAATCGACATCATTTCAAAATATGACGACTTCAAACAAGGAAGAGCCAAAGTGGGCACTCCTATCAGCGTGACTATCCCTTGTGGCAACATGAGCACAATCAAGCCTTGCAATACCGACTACACCAGCAGTGTAGGACAAAATCGTTGGAATTGGCAAAATGTCAACTCGAATACCACCCCAAACGCCGGTGGTGTCACCATGGTGGAGCGTTATGGCGACTCTTCCGAAGGTCATAAATTATGGCAAACCGTATCCAACCTGCCCAATGGCATCTACCGCGCAGAAGTCTATGCCACCTCCCACAATGCACGTGGAGAAGACGGTGCTTCACTCAATGGTACGAGTGACAACACGGCGTATGTATATGCCAAAGGAAATGACGAGGAGCAAAGGGAGTTTTTCATTGCCCGAGGGGTAACCCCTGGATTTGAAAATGGCGAGCCCAATGTCTGCGAAATCAACAACATCGTAGTGAATAATGGACAGCTGGAAATCGGCATGGGCCTTGCCAGAGCCAATCAGACTGGCTGGCATTGCATCCAGATCAAGTCGCTCACAAGAGTGGGTGAGTTCCAGGACATTTATGCCCAGTCGGAGCCTGTGGTTTATTATTGCGGGGACCTCACACCCGGCACCGTGAACGTGAGCAAGTCCGATGGCAACTGGAATGTGACGGTCTCTGGTTTCTCCGGCAAGCAATCCTCCGACGGCTACTGGGAGGGCGGTACCATCATCATCATGGTGGACAACCACATGTACAGTTACGCCGTGCCTTACAATGTGAACAAGTCCGGCAATGCCGAATTCGCCTCTTGGAACTTCTGGCAGAACCCGCTTTATGTGGGACGAGCCGCACAACAAAAATACGAGAGTCTGATGTCTCATGACGTAGCAGAAGGAAGCTTTAGCCTTGTGTACGAGAACACCAACGACCGTGAGCCGCTTTACGAATACAATGGCATAATGAACGGTCAGAACGCCTACTTCCATCCAGAGACCGCGGGTTTGATTTTCGAAACGAATGCCAATCAGAAATATGGCATCCTCAACGAAAACGCCGGAGCAGAGCCTGACGGACTCCGTTACATCGGCCTTAAGAATGGCAGCAGCCTGACCATACCCGACCTGGATCCAGGCGACGAGGTGTGGGTGTATTTCGACCACTTCGGCGCATCTTCTGCAAGAACCCATGACGACTCCTCGTTAGGATTCTATGTAACCAATGCCGCAGACGCTTTAAACCATCCGATAGCAAGCAACGAGGTGGTGACGGCTGGCGGTGCCACATGGGGACCGGAATTCTTCAGCAGCAACAAAGAAGCCAAGGTTTATGTCGGTGCCATGCACTTCTACTCCACCGGTGGCGATATGACCTTCACACCGAGCTTTTATACTAATTTCAACATCATGAAGGTCTGTTACATCCGTCTTGTGAAGCACAACCCGCAGAACATCATTACCAAGACCAACAGCATCCTCCATTACAACAGCGGTTATGAGTTGCTCACCACACAAGATGCTGCCGGCAACTACACCAACTCCACCGCCACTTGGAGATTGCATGAATGCGGTCGTGGCCAGAGCAACCAAAGATGGATGGTCAGGGAAGCATCAGGCAACCTTAGCGCCAACGAAATCAACGGGAAAATTGACAACACGAACCACACTCTCACCGACGGCATCGGTGCATACGATGGCAATCCCGGCCATGCAAACAACATCTGGTTCAGATACACCACGAAGAACGAGCCTACCTACGGAAGCTTCCTGCTTCGATGTATGGACTACGACTTCGACAACAAGTATTGCTTCGACTATGCCGACCGCGTCATCGCTGTGGGTTATCGTCAGACGATGAACTACCCCTACACCTGGGACTTCACCGACATCCTCAACTCCAAGACCGGCAACTCACAAGCCGAGTATGACTTTTCCGCAGCCACATCCCGTCCGGAAGGCGAGGCTCAACCTGTTGGCGGCATCTATTCTGACACCCAGCAATACAATGGAAGCACCATTTGGATGAACGACACCACCTCCGTGTGGGTGAAATACGACAATGTCATATCCTTGCAGAATGCCAGGATAAGGAATGAGAACAACCGTACGTTGTCATCCGGCACCCAACTCTTCGCAGGCAACACCTATATCGAGGAGGCCGCCGGACTGGGTTGGGCCACCATCAACATGGATGCGAATTACAACGGTTCAATACAGATCTTGGACAAAGGTGTGAAAATCCAGAGCTACAATGGTTGGGAGACACGACTCTTCGTACCGGCAGCCAACAAGACAGGCCGCATCTATGTGCGTGGGCAGAAACTGAACAATGGCAAGGGCTTCGTGGCCAAGGCTTTCAAGGGTGCTGCTTTCGGCCCCAACACGATGAAAGCCTACTCCACCGATCCCCGAGTAAATTTGACAGCACTGTTGCCGGAAGGCCAAACTGAAACCGTCTTCTACTATGAGGGCAATTTCAGCACCTACATCGAGGGCCAGCAAGACATTGCAGCAACCAAACATTATGACGACTATCTGGAGGCCATTGTAGGAGGACCGGGAACAAAGATGGAAGAGAGGTTGGGTAGTGACAGGACTGTGGACAATCCCACAACCCTCTATGACGAAGCCGGTTATGAAGGCAGGATTACAAAGGAGGCGCGCGAGGCTTATGAATATGATGAATTTGGCAACATCACTGCCACCCACACGGTATATGAGATTGTAAGTGACAACAACGTCTATCTCGACGACCAAGACACGCATGACGTCAACTTGGCACTCTTTGACAGGAACGTAACCCTCTGCAACACTATCGGCGAGAATCCTATCACTGACTTCGTCTATACCAACTTCATTTATACTGGTGGTTCTGGCAAGTCAACACCTGAGGCTGGCCGTTATCTCCAACTGACGTTGCCGGAGAGCGACTACGAGTTCAAGGTCACCGTGGTGGCACGCTCGCAGTCCTCTCGCCAAATCAACGTCTTCTCCGGCACCACCTGGGGCAACGAAGCTAACGCATTGGCCACCATGGTCGTGCAAAACAACCTCGCAGCCAAGACCCTTGTCGCTCCTGCTGGCACCACCAGCCTCCTCATCGGCAGTGACAACAGCGCGGTGGAAATCTACGCCATATATGTGGAAGAAAAGAAGACTGTCAGTGCCAATGATTCCGAACAATGGGCAGGCTACGTTGATGTGGATGCCTCCGACGGCGGCGTGACCCTCTACCTCAACGACATCATCATCGAGAAGTTGGCCTACTCCACCGACGTGAAGACTTTGAACGACATCGGCTGGGCTTCCGAGAGCCGCGACCATTACATCGACCACAGCCTCACCGAGTATTTCACCAACAACCCAGTGAAGGCTTACGTCACCTCCGGAACAGCCACCAACAGCGACAACCTCATCAACGCCATCACCCTCAAGGCCCTTGGCGCCGACGAGACCTCCAACGTGATGGAGCTATCCGAGGGCAACCAAAGCGTCTCGGAAACCGATGAGACCTATAGCGGCACTGGCTGCATCCTCTACAACAGCAACAACGAAACTGTCGAGGGAGGTCTCTACCTCTTCGTGCCCGACATCCATGACTACATGGACGACGCCTTCCTGCCTGTCGGCAGCAACAACGCCAACTTCAAGGGCGACGCCTTGACCAACGGCAGCCCCATCAGCACCGGCACCAAGTCGCACGCCAATGCCAAGCCTGCCAAGATTTACGCCATGGGTGACAACATGATGATCGCCAACCTTACCGGCCAAGCCGTGCCTTACAGCCCAATCACAGCAGACTACACCTATTACGTGCTCTCCTACAGGTACACTGACAAGGCCGGTGTGCAGCATCCTACAGCCAACGAGACTCCCGAGGAGCGCTTCGTGAGGGTGAACAAGGCAGGTGCAACCGGCAGCGCGAACACAGCGTACCTGCGTTTGAAGACCACTGACGTGAAGCCTAATGGCTGGAACGGCACCGAGGCCAACCTCATCATCCTCTTCGACGGCGAGGAAGGCAATGACCCGGATGGCATCAACGAAATCGACCTCTCCACCGTACAGGACGAGAGCGAGAATGGCACCTACGAGTACTACACGATCAGCGGCCAGAAGGTGAACAAGCCCAACAAGCCCGGCATCTACGTGAGGAACGGCAAGAAGGTGTATGTGAAGTAATCATCAAAAGTCAAGGATATTGAAATGAAGAAGAACTATATTGCACCCGAAACCGAGATGATCAACCTCAGTGCCGAGGCTGAAGTGATGAACACAGTCAACCCCTTCAGTGACACCACCACCACTTACGACAGCAACGAAACCAGCATTGAAGTGGAGGACGACTGGAGCCCGACATCGAAATCTCTCTGGGAAGATTAGGATTTTTCCCGATAACGAATGGGGCGGCCGATTGGCCGCCCTTTCGTTGTCAACGAAGAATAGGCAGAGTTTTCTAGCGTTTCACTTGTTTAGTGGAGAAATAATGATTATCTTTGTAAGGAGTTATACAGAGTGATAATGAAAAGGATGATATGGACTTTGGGCTTATTGGTGCTGTGCACTGCGAGCCATGCCACCGTTTATGAAGTGGATGGCATCTTTTATACGTTGCAGGAGGACGGCACGGCGAAGTTGGTTGCTCCGGGCGACGACGGCGAAGGAGGCTCATCAATGCCCATAGGTGTCAATACAGGCTACAGGGGAGATGTCGTGGTGCCAGAGACCGTTGACATTGGTGGAGAAAGCCGTCCCGTCACCGCCATAGGGGATTACGCCTTTCTTGGCGCCACGTCGCTCACCAGCGTCACGCTGCCAACCACTGTGACTTTCATAGGTTCGACTCCTTTTGCCAACAGCACGAGACTGACCGACATCACCGTTGCCGATGACAACCCGGCCTTCTGCAGTGACGACGGCGTGTTGTTCAACAAGTCACGGACCATCCTCATCGCCTGCCCGGCAGCCAAGGTTGGAGATTATGCCGTTCCCGTCACTGTGGACAGCATTGCCAATTCTGCCTTCTATGGCTGTGCGAAGTTGACTTCACTCACCCTCCCTTCCACGGTGTCTCGGATAGGGTTCTTCGCTTTCCGAGGATGCTCCAAACTCACCACAATGACCATCCCCGAAGGTGTGGAAACCATTCGGAATGGAACTTTCCATAGTTGCCGTCTGATGGAGACGGTGTCAATCCCCTCCACGGTGGCCACTATAGAGGATGCAGCTTTCTTTTACTGTCAGAGTTTGAAAGCCATCACATTTCCAGCCGCCCTCCGCACCATCGGCAGCAACGCGTTTGACGAATGTGTCAGCCTCTCCGATGTCTTATTGAATGAAGGTTTGCAGGCCATCGGCTCCAAGGCGTTTTCACGCACTAAACTGACCCATGTCATCATCCCCTCCACTGTCTCCGCCATCGGCGAGGCCCCGTTCTCGTCCTGTATGTCTCTAGAGGCCATTGAAGTGGACGCTGGCAACACCGACTACCGCGCCATCGATGGTGTTTTGTTCGATACTGCCGTCTCTCGTCTCATCTGTTGTCCCGCCGGCAAGACAGGCGACTATGTCATGCCCGCCACTGTCATCGTGGTGGAAGGGTCGGGCTTCTTCTCCTGTCGCCAACTCACCTCCGTGCAGATGTCGCCCGCTCTTGACTCTCTCGGCTTCTCCGCATTCAATGGCTGCTGGGGCATCACGGAGTTGAAACTACCACACACCGTTAAATACATCGGAGAAAATGCTTTCAACAACTGCACAGAACTGGCAAGCCTTACCTGCCATGCCATGGCGCCACCAGCTGTTGATGTCAATTCCTTCCTTACCTCCACGTACAATTCACCTCTATATGTTCCACAACGTCGGGTGTCCACTTACAAGAAGGCAGCGGTGTGGAAGAAATTCAAAACCATCCTCCCCATACCGGAAGGGATGGAGGTGACGGCATCAGATGCCTTTCCTGGCGCATTGGCAACAATCGACATTGCAATGAACTCGGCGGAGACGGGAATCGTTTCCTACGAATTTGACCTGTTGTTGCCGGAGGGTGTCTCACCTGCTTTTGACACTGACGGCAATGTGATATGCACGTTCACAATGCGGCACCAAGGAACGCCTCTTCTCACCATGATTCCCTTGGACGACAATGCCTGGCATGTGAAAGTGACCATGGAAGAGGGCAGCATTTTGACAGGTTATGATGGCGAAGTGATGAGGCTTTACATCAACGTGGATCCCGACGTAGGTCCCGACACATACACCGCCATCCTGGACTACCCGGTAATGGTACTTTCCGATGCCTACAGGGTGGAGATGGAGTATGTTCGCTTTGACTTGACAGTGAATACGGGTTCTATGGGTGATGTTAACCAAGACGGGTACGTGAACGTGTCAGACGTGACAGTGTTGGTGTCCAATCTATTGGGGGCATATTCAGGAACAATGGCTTGGCAGTTGGGGGACATCAACCATGACGGCAAAATCACCGTGACCGACGTGACAGGATTGGTGAACATCATTCTGAATATTTATCCTTAGACAAGGAGGTCGGGAACAAGGAATCACGGGCGGTGCGGTTTCGGGGGGCGGTGCAAATACATGGTGCAAGAGGTGGTGCGGCTGTAGGGACTTGCTTTATGCATGTCCGAAAAAATGGGTTTTTCGTGTTCGTTAAATTGCGGACATGCACGAGGCAAGTCCCTACGACTTCTGGGGAATTCCTGGCGGGAGAGGGAGAGTTTTTGTTGCACTTTATTGCCTAATTCGCTTTTTTTATGTACTTTTGCAAAAACAATGCAACTCTCTTCAACATGGGTACATACATCAACTTAGGGAATGCTGGATTTCAAAGGATTCGCAACAGCGAGTACGTGGACAAGACGGCTCTTATTGCCTCCGTGAACAAGACTTTGTTCACAGAGAACTGCTTCAGCTGCGTCACTCGTTGTCGTCGCTTTGGCAAGTCGATGGCGGCAAAGATGCTCTGTGCCTACTACGACCACTCGTGTGACTCACGTAGCTTGTTTTCCGACTTGGGAATAGCGAGCGACCCCTCGTTTGAGAAACACCTCAACAAATACCCCGTCATCTTCCTTGACATGACCAATTTCGTGACGAAGTATCACGACGACGACATCGTGGGGATGATTGACACCAAATTGAAAGCTGATGTAATGAAGGCATATCCTGACATTGAGGTGGCGGCAGATGACGACCTTATGGAATGTCTCATCCGCATAGCGGAGAAAACCGGCGACCAGTTTTTCTTCATCATCGACGAGTGGGATGCCATCTGCCGGGAATTCAAGTCAGGAACATCGGCCATGGACCGTTACGTCAACTGGTTGCGGCGTATGTTCAAAAGCGTGAACGCCACGCAGGTATTCGCCGGGGTGTATATGACCGGCATTCTGCCCATCAAGAAGTATAAGACGGAATCGGCCTTGAACAACTTCATCGAGTACTCCATGGTGTCACCGGGGGTTATGGCTCGTTATTTCGGTTTCACCAAGGAGGAGGTGCGTGCCTTGGCAGAACAGCACGATATGGATTTCGACGAGTTGGAGAAATGGTATGACGGTTATATGATAGGCTCTCAGAAGTCTATGTTCAACCCCAACTCAGTGATGAAGGCCATCAATCGTCAATGGTGTGAAAGTTATTGGGCGAGCACGGGTGCCTTTGATGCCGTGGCGCATTACATCCAGATGAATTTCGAGGGGTTGAAGGACAATGTCATCAAGATGCTCGCAGGTGAAAGATGCTCTGTTGACTCGACTGGTTTTCGCAATGATATGTCGGACATTGAAACGATGGATGATGTGTTGACAGTACTCATACATTTAGGCTATTTGTCTTATGATTGGAGTGAGGAGGAGTGTTTCATCCCCAACCGAGAAGTAGCCGGTGAGATGGTCAATGCCGTAAAGTCAAACAAATGGCAACCTGTCATAGATGCCATACAACAGTCAAAACAACTTCTGAAGGCCACGCTAGAAGGTGACAGCGAGGTGGTGGCAAAGGGTATAGACATGGCTCACGACGAACACACCAGCATCCTGTCCTACAACAATGAGAACTCCTTGGCCTGCGTACTGAGCATTGCATACTATTATGCACGCAACGACTATGTTATTCATCGAGAGCTGGCTTCGGGAAAGGGATTTGCCGACCTTGTGCTTATTCCTCGCAAGAATGTCGATTCGCCCGCCATCGTACTTGAACTCAAATATGACAAGGATGCCGACAGTGCCATTGCACAAATCAAGCGGAAGCAATATCCCTCCAAGGTAGCGCAACACACCGGGAACCTCCTCCTGGTGGGCGTCAACTACGACCGAGACACCAAGACACATGATTGCCACATTGAACAGTGGCGCAAGGAAAAATAACAAATCAAAAATATAAGATGCGGTTGGTGCGCATCTCCTAGTGCAGTGTACTTACGACCACTTATGATTGCAGATCCTCCGGAGAGTGCGACGATCGGAGTCGGCGACCCCTAGACTTGAGCCCAAGGATTCTGGAGAGTGCGACGATCGGAGTCGCACATAAGAACAAGCGTGGCGGACATGCACAAGGCAAGTCCCGCTCCCTCGCCCCCAGCTGCTCCCTCTCCTCCGACCTTCGACCACCTCCCCTCAGGCAGGGGAGGAATCCACCCACTCTCGGGCAGAGGGGGAATGACTTCGGGGGCGGTGTAAATACGTGGTGCAACAGGCGGTGCGGCTGTAGGGACTTGCTTTATGCATGTCCGAAAAATATCCGAAAAATCGGGGAATTCGTGGCGTTTATACGGATATGCGCGAGGTTACTCCCCGTAATTCTTTCGTTAATTCGTTTTAAAAAGCGGGGCATAAAGATGGGAGTAAGACATCTTTTTCGTACCTTTGTACGTGGATTAAAAGACAGCTGCAATTAAAGGACGTAACTATTCAGCGAATTGTAAAGGAAGTCGCCTTCGGCGAGAACCAACGGTCGACGTGCGAAGCGGAAGTCAAATCTTAAGAAAATTTTTAAGAAAATGGTAAGAAAATATTTTTTTTACTATTTTTTATATTCATTTTTTTATCATTTCTGCCCGTTAGGGCACTCAAAAACTTATTCGCTGAAATGTTACTAAAGGACAGCTAAGATTTAAAAAAAATTAAAAGACAGCAAAGATTTTAAGAATTAAAGGATAGCAGTAATGAAAAAATTGTTGATTACCTTGATGGCGCTGACTTGTATGTTGTCGGTGCACGCCTTTCCCTTTTGGTACGGCGACGACCCCGAAGTCAAAGATGACAGCAATGGTCAGCGTGTGCT
>JAFWSS010000150.1 GCA_017524385.1 Prevotella sp. | reverse complement strand
TGCATAGGGTGCGCCGAAGGGATAGTAGTTCGTCACCTGTTTCACGGTACCCGCCGAGTCCACCACCTCCCGGTTGTTCCCCAGATGGTCCTGGTTGTAATAGAGGAAGTTGAACCTGTAGTTCGTGGGGCTGACCATCGATGCCTTGGCGTAGCCGCCCTCGAAAAGGTACCTGTCCGTCATGCCGTCCTTCCTGACGAGGCTTCCCCCGAGGAGGTAGTCCGTCGATCCCGCGTACATGGTCTGGCCCTGGGTCAGCGCGTCCGGCTCCACGCCGAACGTCACAGAGGTGTTCGGTGCCGCGACATGGTATTCCACGCGCATCTTCCGCCCTGTGGCGCTGTACGAATACTTCGTCACATTGCCGTTGGTGAAGTATATCGTGCTCGGGTTGTTGTTGGCATCGTAGGTGATGTAAGCGATGCCGCGGCTCTTGTCTGCAACCAGGGAACCATTGCCGTCGTAGATGTACTGTGAGCCGTTCGCCTTCTTGTACTCGAAAGAGCCGGCGAAGTCATAGTCTGCCACGGTCTCAGACACGCCTGCCAGCCGGTTGCCGTCATAGGAGAGGGTGAGGTTGTCCATCGTGCCGTAGGTGCTTGAGGACTTCTTTCCTTTGCGGGTGACGCTCGTGATGTTCCCATGGGCGTCGTACCCCAGGCTCTCGCTGAAAACCCCGATGGAATTGAACAAGTCGCCTTTTTTCATAGATGATATTTCTCCTTCATTTATGTTGAACGTGATAAAACGTATCAAAATCTCCGTCCCCGTGATACATGGGAGAAACGGTCGCCTGGCTGCATATTGTAGTCGTACAACACCAGTTCGCCTTCCTCTGTCTCCTCGTAGGGCAGATAGGTGGCATCTCCAACATTATTCCATGTGGAATAGTCGCCCATCAAGTCAAGGTATTCATTCTTCATCACATAAACCTTTCCTTGGTCTTCACGGATGCAGATGTTCTTCAGACTGAAATTGTCAAGAGCAACCATGGGGATGATTCTTTTCAAATACATCACATGATAGAAGTGACCTCTGTAGTACTTCCTTCCAGACAACTGGTAATAATCCCAATAATCAGCATTGGCATGGCCGATATGGTAACACCATTGCAACCCCTTAATGCTGTCGCTGGTCTCTTGGGCACTCACGGCAGGAATCCATAGGAGTGCAAATATGAGCGAGAATAAGCATTTTCCTATGTGACGTGACAATTTGTTCATAATACATTGGATTAGGTTATGTGTACAAAGTTATGATAAAAAATGCTTCGTTCCAAAAAAAACATTTTACACATTATTACACAAAATCACATACTACTGTCTTTAAACAATATACAGATGATTTAATTCAACTTGAAGGTGACGGGGATGTTCCATTTTACTCTGACAGCAGTGCCATTTTGCCTGCAAGGTTCCCATTTGGGCATAAGGCCAGCGACACGTAGAGCTTCGGCGTCAAGTAGAGGATGGACACTCTTCACGATATGTGGGTCGGTGATAGTGCCATCAGCTTCTACAACAAAACCCACCACCACACGTCCGGAGATGCTGTCTTTCTTTGCTTGTTCGGGATATTGCACGTTTTCCCGCAAAAATTCGAGGAGGGCTTGATGACCACCAGGAAAAGAACCTTGCTGTTCGATGACATCACCCATAAATACAGATGGCTTGCGTATCAAAGCCTGATTGATGACCGAAGTGGTGTCGCGTCCATCACCTGTTGCATCCTCTTTGTTGCCAACGGTTTGGATTAATACTGGTACGGTGCCTCGTTGGTCTGCACCAAAGGAGTCAACAGATTTTTCGCCACCACACGAAGCCATGGCTACCACCCCCATGCTCACGCCAACCACTGCCACGGCTTTGCCCAGCTGGCGGCGCAGCTGCAGCTGTTGCTCAAGCCAGCGCACCTCGGCCTCGCATTTCGGACAGGTGCCGGCGCAGTCACCTTCATGGTGACACTCGGTGGGTGCATATTTGATGTCGTTGGCCTTTGCCACCTGCATGCGCACCTCCTTGAGGGTCTTGCATATTCTCTTTCCTCTTTTCATGATGAGATTTGATTTGAGGATGTATTGTCACTAGACAACAAAGCTTATTTGACAATTAATTTTTTTATGCTTCCATCGCTCATTTTCACGATATTGATACCTTTCTTCATTGATGGAACCATAGTGCCATCAATGGTGAACCATTTAACTATCTCTGGTTTGCCTGTCTCTGTTGCATTCACCCCATCGGTTGAGACCCTGATATGCAAAAAGTCATGCCATGGAGAATAGTTATAACAATAAGACAGATTTGGCAAGATAATCAAAGTTGTATTTTCATACATTTCATCATTGAATGTTTCGATAGAAGCAGAAGGCAAAAATGCGCAGTCCAAAAAAAGTTCCGTAACACCTATGCAATCAAGAGAAGAAGATTCCAAAACAGGTCTATTATATTCACTTGATATGGTGATGGTCTCAAAATGCCCCCCCATGAAAGCTCCACTTTTAAGTTTGTTGATTCCATTCGGGATGACAAGATGAGAGATTTTATCTCCATTCAAATAAAGATGATGTGCATAAGCGAGAGGCGCTCCATGCCATCCAAAACCAATCAAACAATAATCATACAAGCTTTTGATGTGTAGTTCATCCATCTCTTCACATCCTTCAAACGCTCTGTACTGAATGCTACGCAATGACATAGGAAGATGTACAGACTTCAAGGACTTGCAACCCGAAAAGCATTCTGACTCAATCGTTTTAATCCCCTCGGGGATTATAATGCCATTTAGTTTTTCACACCCCATGAAAGATTGAGTGCCAAGCCGCCCAACTGCACAGTATAAAGGCATCCTGACTGTTTTCAGGTTGGTACAACCTCTGAATGTATATTCTTCAAGTTGCTCAATGCTATCAGGAAATATGACTGACTCCAGATTGGAACAATCTGCGAAGCAAAAGGGAGGGATTGTTATGTGATTCCCTGTAAAAGTAACATGTTTGACAGATTGATTGTTTTCGAAGGCGTGAAAACTCACATTTTTTATACTCTTAGGGAATAAGATGGAAACAAGACCTTTGCTTTTGGCAAATGCGAGAGACCCCACTTCAATCACTTTATAGTTCTTACCCTCATAAGTAACGTCTTCTGGTATTTCCAAATCCCCAGCATATGCATCGAATTCAGTCGTATTATACCCAATACTCAACGCTGTCGAATCTGTCGTAAAATTGTAATAAACCATCACCCCTTGGTCGTTGGGAACCCTTATGTCGGAAAGGTAATAATCCCCAGCATCCCCTTCCTTGATGTGCTTGAAGTTTTTCCAACCTTCTGCTTCTTTGAATATGGAGGCCTTACCCTCAGGAACGTAAAGGATAACTTTAGAAAAGACATCATAATCAAAGGAATCTCCATTGGCCGATGGTGGAGTCTCATTGCGAACCACGATACCCCTGACGCGAGGGATGGCAGTATAGGAAGCCACACAGCCCAAAATGTCTTCCCCGATGAAAGACACACTTGCCGGTATCTCGAAATGCTTGGTTCTGTGACAACTGCCATTGAAACAACGATTGCCAATATGGGTGACAGATGCACCGACATGTATCGTATCCACATCAGAACAATCTTTGAAAGCATAATTGCCAATATACTTAACCTTATCTGGAATGATGATAGCTTTCATCTTGCAGTACCAAAAGGCTCCATCGCCAATGGATTCGAGTGTTTCTGGCAGTACCAAATCATATAATCCGCAATTATAAAACGCTTCTTTTCCAATAGTGATACATCCTTCATGCAACGTCATATGGGCTATTCCGCAGTCATTAAAAGCATAGTTGTTGATGTGTCGAAGTGAGGTGGGTAGTACCAAGTTCTCTATTTGGGTGTAAGAACAAGCCGACTTTCCTACCTCTTCAAAACCTTCTTCGATGACAAGAGTGTTTATTGTTGAAGAACTAGCCAAATAGAAGAAATATTTATCGGGGACAGAGTTGAGTTTCTGGTCATACCTTAATGTAAACTCACCTATGGTCGCATCTTGAAAAGGGGCATAATAGTTGTTTGAGAGATCTATTCTGGAATGAATGGATAATTTATTCATCGTGGTTTTCCTAAAAGCAGAATCATCCATGGTGATGACTGAATCAGGTATGTTGACTTCAAATAAGCTAAGGCCACTAAACGCACATGTTCCTATATGTCTCAGAGAATTTGGCAATGTGAGGGTCCTCAATTGTGTGCATTCCCAAAATGCACTATTGGGGATGCTATCTATAAGTTCAGGAATGGCTATTTCCTTGATTCCACTGGCCCGGAATACATACTCTCCCATTTTTTGTAAAGACTGGGGGAGTGTAATATGTTCTAGTTTGTTACACCATGCAAAGGCACTCCGTTCTATGCTGACAATACCTTCAGGCAAGTTGATTTCCTCTATTGAAGAAGATATGAAAGCATTGTCCTTGACCATCCGTATGGAACGCGGAAGCAAAACCTTCTTCACATGGGTATTTTGGAATGCACATTGTGATATTCCTGTTACCATGAAGCCATTCACAAATTCTGGAACGGTAATGGTATCATGATAGTTCTTGCTGTCAAATGCACCGCCATAACCACTTCCCCAATAACTACCATAGCCTAAATCACACTCTTTGCCATTATCGTCATCAAGAGTTACTACAAATCTCAAAATATCACCTTCTTGGCTGATGGCAGTAAACCTGTCACCGATGTTTGCGGCAACAGGTATAGTACTTAATAACAATAGAAAAAGCATCGAAAATCTAACTACTTTTTCCAGTATACTCCCAATAATAATAAAAATAATATAATGTGTTAGGCAGATATTATCATTAGGACAGAAAGCGACAACACCATCCCATGTTTCGGCTGTTGATGGGGCGAAATTTGTTTTTTTCATGGTCGTTAGGATTTAATTGATTCATCAGTTATGAGTTTTGGCAAAAATAGTGTTTTGTTCTGGTTGTTCCGGTTGCTTCGTGTTCGTTTTCAAGCCGTCGGCCTCTACAAGCTGTACGTCAGTCCAACGGAGAATCCGAATTTGTGACCGCCGAGGGGATTTTCGAAGTCACCGTGATGCTTGACGTCGAACAGTCCTTTCTGCACACCGGCGTAAAGGCCCCAGTGCTCGCTGAAGTTGTACCTCATGCCTGCAGCCACCCCTGCGCTCTGCCAACCGACCTGGATGCCGGTGTGGAGGTCGAGCCTGTCGGGCAGGTTCAACAGTTCGTCCCAATGGAAGTAGATCGAGGCACCCAAGTCGAAGCACTCCAACTTTTTGTCCACGTCCTTATCGAAAACCGTCCTGACGAAACCGCCATAGGAGAAATAGTCGCTCAAGCCATCGAGCAATTCCACCTCCATGCCGGAGACTCCCTCCAGGTTGAGGTAACCCATATGGATTTTCTGGTCCATGTCGCCGTCGAATGCCTGTGCGGCGACCCTTTGGGGAGCTATCGCCGCCAACAGCAGCAAGCCCCCGAACACATAGTTGAATATACGTCCCATGGTCATTCTATCGTGTATTTGTTGATGAATATCACTTTCCTTCGCTCGCCCGTCGCGTTGTTCTTCACGATCTGCGTGCCATGCACCAGGAAGTTGTCGCCGTGCCAGTAGACCGTCTCCGTGTCCTTGGCCTTCTTCACGTCCTCGTCCTCATCGCCGGTCCCCATCACCTCCTTCTGCTTGTCCTGTACCACCGCGCCGTCCGTGTCGCTGAACAGCTTCGACACGAGCAGCCGCCTGTCGGGATAGAGGGCGTTGACATTTCTCCCGTCGAATCCCGCCGCCACGAAATGGATCACCCTCTTGGGCTTGAATGTGGGGTCCATGGGGAAGCAGTTGTCCCACAAGAGGTTCCCGTCGGCATCGAACTTCACCAGGACGGCGTGGGTGTATTTGTACCCATCGAACACCGTCACGGTGGAGAAGCCGGTGCTGGTGGTGATGTAGGTGGGGAAGTAGGCCTCGCCGACATAGTAGTACGCGCCACCTTGCTCCATCAACCCGTGGGAGGTGACCAACTTGTTGACCACGAGTTCCTTCCCCTTCCTCTCGGCCCTTTCCTTCCTGCGCTCCACCTTTTTCTGCCCCTTGCTGCTCATGTATTCGGTGAAATGCTGCAGGTCGAGGAAGTTGTAGAAACGGATGAAGGCGAGCCTGTCGCCGTCGATCCGGGCGAAGTAGATGCCCTGGTCGTAAGTCTTCTTCTTGTGGTTGGTGAAGGTGCCGGTGACAAGGAGGCTGCCGTCCTTTTCCGAGAAGGAGGCCGTCAACAGCCTTTGCGTGATGTCCGGTGTGAGGTTGACGCACGACTTCCGCCCGCCCTGCCTGTCGAACCTCACCAGGTGGGTGCCTTTCTTCGTGCGGACGAGGGAGAGCACTTCGTCACCCACCACCGTGGTCCTCAGGATGTAGCATTCCTTCCTCCTGCCACCTCTGAGGCCGGGGTCGAGCACCTGTCCCTCGCCGGTGGTGAGGTCCACCATTCCGATGTAGCCGAAATAGCGCTTCACCGAGTTGAAGGCCATGATGCCGTCGCCGACCGACAATATGCCCATGCTGGCGTTCTCGGGATATTTCCCGTTCACCACGCCCATCTTCCGGGTGGAGGGCGTGTAGGTCACGATGGCGATGTCGTCTCCGATGACCTTCCGCGGCCCCAACAGCACGCGTCCCATTTCCCGAAGGACTACGAGGCAGCGGCCCTCGTCGTACAGGTATTCCTCAAAATCCAAACTTCGGTCCAACTGCGTGGAGTCACTCTTCACCAGCCGAAGGTCGGTGTCGTAATGCGACAACCTCAGCGTACGCCTGCCATCTGACGACTTGTCGGAAATCGTGGCCAGCAGCATGCCTTCCTCGCCCATGGGGATGACGAGGTAGCTGTGCACGTCCTCCTTCCACGGGATTTCCACGCGGGCCTTCACCTGTGCATGGGTTGCCAAGAATGTCTGGACAACCAGTGCCAATATCATGATTAGTCTCCTCATAGCCTTTCAATTTTAACGATGTGGATTTCAGCCGTCAAAGTTATGAAAAAATACGTTTTATTCCAAATAATATGATTACACATTATTACACGAAATCACAAGTAGTTGATAATCAATGTTGTATTCATTCCTACTGATTCGTTCTAAAAGGTTCATACGAAGGGTATGGAGAACAGGTAATCGTCGAATTCCTTGGCCTTTCCGTTCATACCTGTCAGTTTTGTCAGCAGCCGCTTCCGCATGTTGGTCACATTCGACTTGTCGTAGTCCATCAGGATGGCGATGCCCTTGGGGGATATCCCTGAGAATATCAGTTGGCACACCCTGTACTCGTTGGTTGTCAACTTGAACCTGCCCTGAAGCGTGGCGGGGAAGTTGGGGTGAACCCGGTGGAAAAGTTGGTCGAGCCTATCCCAGTCTTCTGAAGAAGGGGTGTGTAGGGGATGCTCGACGTTGAACTCCAACTGCCGTACGATGTCGGACTTTCGTATGGCCTTCACGATGTCGTCCCTTGTCTTGTTGGCGAAGAACTTGTCGTATTTCCTGTTCTTGGCGGTCAACCGTTCTATTTCCTCGTCCTTTGCGGAGATGGCCTCCGATGTCAGGCGTTCGGATTCATTGAGCTTTTCGGTGAGGTCGCGAATGCGCTCCCTCATCTCTTCCACGCCTTCCTCCTGCATGGCATCCCTGTGGGAAGGTGTGACGGTGGCCACCTCCTTTCTTTGTACCAGTTCCGCCATCTCCGACTTCAGTTGTCGCAACCGTTCGACATCCTTGCGGTATTCCCGGAGCTGCTCCTCCCTCTTCCTCCTTTTATGATGATACAAGGTGATGACGGCGACGGCATTGATGATGAATATGAAAATGATGACCAATATGAGTTTGTCCTTCCTCTCGCTTGAGAGCATCAGCCGTTGCTCGTTCTCCACATGCCTTGAGTCGTCGTACCGTTCTTGAAGCATACGGAAGGCTTCCCTGGTGACTGTCAAAGCCGAATCAAGATGCCCCTTCTGCTCATATGCTTCCGATTGCTTTGCAAGTGCAAGGATTGATGTGATGGTGTCGCCTTTTTGTAAAGCCGATGTTCGTGTTTGACACAATGACTCCATCTTTTCTTCCGAGAAGCCCTTGGATGAGGATTCCAAGGAGTCGAGGATGGCAAGTGCCGAGTCGGGATGCAAGTTCATCTGCGATTCCGCTTTTGCCAGAGACTCCACACCACCACGATGCTTCGTGCAAGCCGCAAAGGCCAGCAGCGATACGACGAGCAAACTGCCCATCGCTGAAACATACTCATTCCATCCGGCTTTCATATTTGAATGATAGGTTCAATTCCAACGGCAAAATTATCTTTTTTTCCTTCAATCTCAAAACAAAAGGGAAAGTAATAGTTGACAAGAGTTGACAGGACAACTCAAGTTCCTGTAGAAAAACAAGTTGGATGCTGATTGATTTTAAAACAGCGTGAACGGGATTATGGCGTAAATGTCCTTCGGCATAAATCCAAGTCCACACTATTGCGTTTTTTTCAGCACCAGCCTGCGTGCGAACGCATCTCCCATCTTCTTCTCGAACTCATGAAACTTCTCCGCC
>JAFWSS010000149.1 GCA_017524385.1 Prevotella sp. | reverse complement strand
TTGTAACAAGATAATAATATTAGCGTAACGGAGATGCAACATAATTGTAAAACCTTTGCGGCATATTAACAGAAAGCATCTTCATGGAATTGATTATCAACATTTTCTCGTTCGTTGGCTCATTGGCATTGTTTCTTTACGGAATGAAGACGATGTCGGAGGGCCTCGAAAAGTTTGCTGGCGACCGTCTGCGCAGCATCTTGTCAGCTATGACGAAGAATCGCGTGATGGGCGTGCTGACGGGTATTCTCATTACGGCACTCATCCAGTCGTCAAGTGCCACCACGGTGATGGTGGTGAGTTTTGTAAATGCAGGTCTGATGACGTTGGCACAGTCTATCGGTGTCATCATGGGCGCCAACATTGGTACTACCGTCACGGCGTGGATTATCTCCGCCGTAGGTTTCAAGGTCAACATCGCGGCCTTTGCCATCCCGCTGCTGGCTATCGGCATGCCCTTGATATTCAGCGGAAAGGGAAATAGGAAAAGCATCGGTGAATTTATCTTCGGCTTTTCGTTCCTCTTCATGGGCTTGTCGTTCCTTCAGGAAGCTGCCACCGCCATGAATATTGGCGACTTGGTGGCAGGCATGCTAGCCCACGTGCCGCAGGATTCATTCCTCACCATCATCCTCTTTGTCATCGTGGGTGCCATAGTGACCATGATCGTACAGGCCTCGGCTGCCACGATGGCTATCACATTGATGCTCTTTGGCATGAATATCCCAGGTTTCGGATTTGAACAGGCAGCCGCCCTGGCCATGGGTCAGAATATCGGTACGACCATCACGGCATTCATGGCTTCGCTCACCGCCAACACACAAGCCCGCCGTGCCGCCCTTGCCCACATGTTCTTCAATGTGTTTGGTGTCGTGGCATTCCTCATCGTTTTCTATCCGGCTTGCCACGCCGTCAGCTGGTTTGTAGAGAACGTGATGGGCGGCGGCAACGATCTTTTCAAGCTCTCAGCTTTCCATACCGCCTTCAACATCATCAATACATTGCTGCTTATCGGTTTCGTCAGGCAAATTGAGACGCTGGTTTGCAAGATGTTGCCGATGAAGGCTCAAGATGAAGACTACCGTTTGAAGTTTATCAGTGGCGGTCTGCTCTCAACGGCCGAACTGAGCATCATAGAGGCACAGAAGGAGATTCACAGTTTTGCTGAACGTTGTCAGCGTATGTTTGGATTCGTGCCGGAACTGTTGCAAATGCAAGACGAGGTGAAATTCAACAAGCTTTTCTCACGCATCGAGAAATATGAAAACATCACCGACTCGATGGAGATGGAAATAGCCAGTTATCTGAGCAAGGTGAGCAAAGGCCGTCTGTCGGATGCCTCCAAGAGTCAGATACAGAAAATGTTGCGGCAGATTACGGAGTTGGAGTCCATAGGTGACTCGGTGTACAACCTCGGCCGTACCTTGAACCGCCACCGCATGCACTGCCAGGAGGCATTCACAGCAGAACAAATCAAGCATATGCTTACCATGATGCAACTTGTGGATGGCGCGCTCACCGAGATGCTGAAGCAGATAGACCAGCCCACGACAAAGAAGAGCGCCAAGACCTCCGTCAACATTGAGCATGAGATAAACAATTACCGTACGCAACTGAAGAACCAGAACTTGAACGATGTGAATTCGGGCCTCTACGACTATCAGCTCGGAGTATTCTACGTTGACTTCATCTCGGAATGCGAGAAACTCGGCGATTATGTGATGAATGTGGTGGAGGCAGGAAAGAAACGGAACAATGATTTTGATGACATGCCCTACGCTGCACAGGGCTAAAACCGAGAGAGTGTAAACCTGATGGTGAGTCCACCACCGGGAGTCGCAAGAGCAGTTGTTGAACCGCCATGGACAGCAACTGCATTTTTCACGATGGCAAGACCGAGACCGGTACCACCGAGTTTGCGCGAACGTCCTTTGTCGATGCGGTAAAAGCGCTCGAAGAGGTGTTCCAAGTGCTTTTCTTCTACGCCAGGGCCATCATCTCTCACCTGGAACTCGAAGAAATGGCGGCCTTCTGTCTCAATCTCGCAACATACAATCTCCAAATGCGATGCCCCGATAGCATAGGCTATGGCATTATCTACAAGGTTACGGAAGATGCTGTATATCAGGCTTTGGTCACCCAGGACTTCCATATGCTGCGGCACTTGGAGCGAAGGCGTGAAGCCCTTTTCCTGAAGTTGCAGCGATGTGTCGTCGAGCACACTCTGAATGACCTGTAATACATCGACCGGTTGAAATACCTGCCGGGTCATGGTCTTGTTATCGTCCCACTCGTCGAGTTTGGTGAGGGCGCTCATGTCGAGCAGCAACTTGCTCATGCGCTCACTTTGGACATAGCAGCGCTCCAGAAAATGCTTCTTCTTGTCTTCCTGCATCTCGGGGTTGTCAAGGATGCTCTCCAGATACCAATGTATGCTGGCAGCAGGCGTCTTCAACTCATGTGCGGCATTCTGCGTCAATTGGCGTTTGATGCGCAACTTGTCTTCCTCTGAATGGCGCAATTTCCAGTAGAGCATGATGATGGTGTGGCTGATGTCTCCCAGTTCGTCATCGGGCAGGCGACGTTCCAGTTCGCGGTCGAGCTCCTCGCCCTCCTCGGCCTTGATGGCAAACTCACGCAGATAGCCGATGTGACGGCTGATGCGGTGGGTGATGTAGTAAAGTACGATGCCCAACATCAGGGTCAGGAAACCTGCAAAATAGATGTATGTATTGTCAGCCTGCAGCGAGCGTGTCAGTTCGGCTGAATAGGGTACGGCTGCACGGATGATGACGTCCCCAAAGCGAGTGGCCGAATAGAAATAGGTCTCGTGAGTGGATTGTGACATCCGCTTGATATCATAACCATTGCCCGTATGCAAAGCCTGTTGGATTTCAGTTCGCTGGAGATGATTTCCCAATGAGTCCACATTGGTATCATAACTATCGAGGACGACCCGCCCTTTCTGGTCTATAACAGACACACGGAGGCCTTCCACCTGATGACGTGCCACATAATCCCTAAACAGCCGACTGTTGGTCAGACTGTCCTCACCAATCGTCTGCACCATCTCATAGTTGTACATCTGCAGACGAGAGTGTAGTATGTCGATCTTGTATTCCTTTTCGCGTTGGTATTGATAAAAACTGAAGCAAACGGCAAAAAGCAGGAACACACCGCCGATACTCAGCAGCAGATTGCGCTGGAAAGACTTACTTCTCAAAGCAGTAGCCATAACCTACTCGTGTCTTTATCTGTTTGCCATAACGCCCTATCTTCTTGCGCAGCCGCGTGATGTTCACGTCCACCGTTCGGTCGAGCACCACCACGTCGTGTGGCCAGCAATACTTCAGCAAATCCTCGCGCGAAAAAACCTTGTTTGGATGTTGGAGAAAGAAAGAGAGCAGTTCAAACTCGAGTTTTGTAAAAAACAGTTTCTGGCCATCACAGGTGACAGTCTTCGCGTTTAAGTCAAGCGCGATGCCTTCATAAACAATCTTATGCCCATCGTGGGTTTCCATGGCTTGTTGCGGCAATGATGACCTTCTGAGCACAGCCCTGACCCTGGCCTTCACCTCTTTCATACTCAGTGGTTTTGCAATATAGTCATCCGCACCGATATTCAATCCTTTCACCAGGTTGTCCTCTCCGTCGAGAGCTGTGACAAATATGATGGGAATCCGCGCTGTAGAGGAGTTGTTCTTCAACCAACGCACCATCTGGAAACCAGACATCTCACCCATCATCACGTCAAGCAGAATGAGAGAATAATCCTTCAGGGGCATTCCTAGCGCTTCCTCGGCAGAGCAGGCTGTGTCGACCTCAAAACCCTCTGTTTCAAGATTGTATTTAAGTATCTCACAGATATCCAACTCGTCATCAACAACAAGTATTTTCATAAAACATCATCATTTTAGGCAAAAATACTTATTATTTCACACATCCGACAAAGATTAGTATTACAATGTTATGATATTTTTTTCAGACGCATTAGAGCCTCCAAGTAATAATAATCTGCATAAATGATGCTGGCATCTATTTCTGATTCAGCAGGAAGATTTCCCGTGGAGTGCATCAGGAAGGATACATTGCGGTTGCGGCTTTGATAGTTGCCTGTGCTGAGGTCTCGCAACATCGAAATAGCTGCCTCGCGATAGTGTTGGCCTTTCTCCTTCTCCACATATTGGCAGAGTTCGAGCAAGGCGGAGGCGGTGACGCAGGCCGCGGAAGCATCTTTTGGCGCATCGCTGCGAGGGTCGTCCATATCCCATCGAGGAACCCAGTCGTCGCTTGTTTCGTGGAGGCGTTTCAAGTAAATGTCCGCTACCTTTTGGGCGAAAGCGAGGTGTCGGGTGTCATGGGTGTAACGATAAACCATCGTGTATCCATATATGGCCCACGCCTGGCCACGACTCCACATCGACTGGTCACTGTAGCCTTGGTGCGTAACACCCTTGATAAACTTTCCCGTCAGGGTGTCATAGACCGCCACATGACAACAGCTGCCATCCTTGCGGAAATGGTTTCTCATCGTTGTGTCGGCATGACGTGTGGCCAGTTCCTTCAATTGTTGGCCACCACCATTCTCCGCTGCCCAATATAGCAGTTCCAAGTTCATCATATTGTCGATGATGGTGTTGTGCCCACCGTAGTCCTTCACATGGCGAGGCCAGCTGAGCATGGTTCCCACTTTGTCATCGAACAGGGTAGCCAGCGAATCAGCGGCTTGTAGGGCGAGTTGCTTGTAGCGCTCGTCATGGGTTCGTTCATATCCTTTCAGCAACGAGTTGATGGCGATAAAGCCGAGGTCGTGGTCGTAAACGGGCTGGCAGAAGATGGGGATGACGGCCTCGGTGTAGCCGGTGGCAGCTTTCATCACCGCTTCGCTGCGGTTGTATCCGTATGTCATCCAAAGGATACCAGGCCAGAACCCTGAGCACCATTCTTCGGCCTTCGCCTTGCGGAGGTTCCAAGTCCGCCCGTCCACAAGAATGTTTCTTGGCATCATCGTGAAGTCATAGGGTCTGAGGGTTTCCAATGCACGGTCCACCTGGCTGCTGCAATAAGATAGTTGCTGATTGGCGTGAAACTGTGCTATCTCCTTGGTGAACACCACGCCGCTGACATGGTTGCCCACATACACCGGCACGTAATCGGCTGTGGCATACCATTGGGGCTTTTCTGGCATGTCATCATAGATGGGCCGCCCATTGATTTTCAACTTTTCAAAGGTTACATTACGCACACCATGCTCAGTGTCGTAACCATTGACAATCGAGAGGTTGGGCCTTTCACCATAATATCTCACATTCCTGAACGTCACATTCTCCACCCCTCGTCCTGGAGCAGTGCAGTACTTCTGATTGTAGCCCACCTTCACCTGTGTGATGCAGCCGTCCTCTATCTGTTCGATGCGGATGTTGTCGAAGAGCACATCGCGCACCAAGTTGCCGTCGCCGCAATTGATGGCCAGGCATCCCTGGTAGTCCACCTGCGGTTCCGCTTGTCCCAGGATGTCGATGTTCTCATAGACCAGATGTTCGATGGTGTCGCCCACCTCGGGATTGCCGTGTATCCCGATGAAGATGGGGTGAGCCACATCGGCCCAAAGGATGGAGTTGCGCATCCGCACATTGCGCGTGGAGCCAGAGAAGCCTTTACGGGTGGCATAAGCAGTAGTGCAGTCATCGCTGTTACGACAAAACACACGGTCGTAAAGGACATTGGAGGAAGCGAAGACATTAAGGCCGTCGCCCCAACTGGGATGTGAGATGCTGCGTATGTCATGCAAAGTAACGTCAGTACTCCCTCCCACGGGACAAGTGTTGAGCACCATACCGTCTATCAGCACGTTTTTTGAGCGATACACATGACAACCCTCATAGCCACGTGGCGGACGAGCGATGCCACGCCCCAGTAAGCTCACGTTCTCAGCATCGTTGATGGCGAAGGTGCTTGTGAAGTAGGCCCCTCCTGCCAAATATACGGTAGTGTTGGATTCGACAAATATGGTATCCTGCTGATTGTAAAATCCCGGGGCATAGTATTTGAACGCCCGTCCGTTCTGTTTTGCCTCACGTTCCGCCTCTTCCTTGCTTACTGGTGGTTTTGAGGTGAACACCAAGAGGTTGTTGGTGATGTCGCCATCAAATTCCACGCTGACATTCTCGGGTTGGAAAAGCAGGAACTGCACCGTCGTATCGTTCAGCATCTTGGCTATCGTCCCTCGGAAGTCGGGACGGATGCGTGCCGACTTGAACGTCCTGTTCTTGCTGACGACCTTCACGAACACATCCCCGGTGAAGTCGAACATACAGTAAGAGATTTCACTGACGGCGTGCTTTCCCCCACCCACCGATGCGTTCACTTTCGCCATATAGGTGTCTATCTTCGTCCATTCCTTGTTGCCACGCGGTTGGACATAGACATCGTAGTCGTGCTTCAAAGGGGCACCATCGGGAGCAGGATAGGTGAACACCTGATGCAGTTTCTCCCCCTCCTTCACATGGGGTGCCTGCATCTCGCGACTTTCGCCTTTCTTTTCAGCCTTTGCTTGCAAGGCAAGCACTTTTTCGGTGTATGGCATCTTCAACCCTTTCTTTTTCACATAGTGGTTGTATGGTTTCTGGTAGATGTTCCACAGTTTGCCACGCCCCATCGCACCAGGTTCCGTCCAGGCACAATACAGGCCTGTCAGGTCTTTCCACGTCTCGAAAGGCACTTCGTAGCCCAAGTTGTAGCGGGCGGCGTACTCGAAACCCTTCATCAACCGGTTGTCGAGCGCCCCCCATAGGTCATCACCGTGATCCCATGCCATCTCACAGATGTCTGCCATCGCCTCCAACCCCAGCTGCACATGCCCTTGGTCACGTCCTGTCTCTTGGCACTGTCCCGTCTCGCTGATATAAAATGGGAGTGAACCATTGTCGTAACCATTCAAATGATAATCGACGGCTGCTTGATACATGACCGTGTCGTCCATGCTGATGGCGGCTGCCATGCGGAAGCGATTCACTATGGCGCCCCAGTTTCCATTTGCATAAGGACTGTCACGCTCGAACTGCTCCATTGTGGGCACCATGGCTCTTCTAAGCATCACCTCCCATGCATGCGTGTCACAATCAATGGCCAAGCGTCCCTTTTCTTTTTCCGATTTGACAACCGTCATCGCCCTGCACAACCAGTAACCTTGAATCAGGCACAGTGGTGCATCGTGACCGTCCAGCCGCTGCAGTTTCCCGGCATAGGCATTGATGATGCATGCTGCCTTTTCGTATTCACCAGCCTTGGCGAAATCCCATGCTGCTTTCATATCGCGCTCGCTACCTTGTTTTGTACCGGCATGTTGTCCGTCACGAGCCACCACCTCATAGGGTCCAGACATCTTGTATTCAGTCTGAGCCATCCCTATAGGCGAAGTGGTCAGCAGGCATAGGAATGATATTATAAACTTCATCAGACAAACATTTGTTACTTTTGTTCAAATTGACATAACGGCGGTTGTCTCGCCCCCTTATGTAAGGGAATAGGCTATGGTTGCTAGTTCAGTATGATGTTAACGATGGCCGTGACATCTGCAATGGATATGTCTCCATCGTCATTCACATCAGCTGCCACAAGGTCATAGAAGGACGATAGTTCATCGTCATTCCCAAGGATGATGTTTACAATGGCGGCCACATCCGTAATGGAAACTATGCCATCACGATTCACATCACCTTTAGTCGAACCACCAAGGTAAGTCAGCGTGACATTGTCCCAAACCAACCAAGTGGTGCCTGCAGCCGGTTCCTTGATACCGATGGTGAGTGAGCCGTCGGCAACGGTGACCATGAGTGACAGCTGTCCATAGGAAGCATTGGCCGACATCTTGTTGCGTTCCGCATCGAAATTACTGCCTTTGCAACTCTGCGTGACAACAGCTTTTTCCATCTCTGTCCCGGAGGATGCGTAGAGGTAGCCCGTGTTGCTGCCTTCTCCGTTTGCCATCTGGCAGGTAACACGGTAACGACCGTTTGGCAAGCCTTCGATGGCTTGTGAGAAATTGAAATTGGTGCTGTGCCATACCTCTACGGCGCCGTTGAACCGCTGGTTGCCCCAAGTGCCGACCATATTCCATCCGAAGCCATTTCCTGTAAACTGAGGATTGACTACAAGCGGTGTCGCATCCCTGGGTGCCTCCTCACTTGCTTCAGACAGATATTCCTGATGGAAGCGTGTCTTGCCAATGGCGAAAATCTGCAGGTGGCCGACATTGTCGCCTGTCTTGTTGCAAGCAATCTCCTCACCGTCCTTATAGCCGTGTGCGGGTGTCCATAATCCAAGCCAGTTGCCAGGGTAAGTGCCATTCTCAACTGTCCAGGCTGCACCATCGTAAGCCATCAGCAACCTTGCCCAAGAGATGGGATATGGTTGGTCGTGGGTGCGCAGGTTATGGGGTGCATTCATCTCCGTCTGCAACAGCAGTCCGTCGTAATCGATGTTGCGCAGGCAGAAACCACCATCGAAGGGTTCGAAAGTAAAAACTTTCGAGAGGTCGGAAAGCGGATCTGCGGGTGACTGATAGAACAAGGCTTTATTGCCGTTCAAAGGGGCATTGGCGAGGCCTATGAGCAAGTCGGCGTCGTCACTTGCCAGGATGAAGTAGTGGTCATCTGAGAGCTGTTCCAACTCATCGGTGGAAGTGACGAGCTGGTAGCCCTTGTTTGTTGTCAACAAATTATAATAGGTGTAATCTGAAGCTTTCACATGTATTTTGTAAGAGTAGCTCACACCTTGGTAGGTGGCGGTCACTTGAGTATCGTCCTGCACATTGTCGAGTGTGAGCATATCACCCTTTGTGCCATCACTCCATTCTATTTCGGCTCCACCCATGTAAGAGGGGATGGCCAGCCGGAGGGTGACGCTGCTTCCAGCGAGAATTTCAACCTCCGAGCACTCGGCATCATTGATGGTCTGCATGGCGGGCACAACATTCAGATGGAACACACTCTCGCTGACGGCTCCGCTCTGGTTGGCGTACTGGCAGGTGTAGGTGCGGCTGCTGGTGATGGCGGGGATGGTAACGGTGCTATTTTTCTGGCCATTGTCCCACAGGTAGTCATTGGTCCAGCCTGTGGTGTAACCGGCATGAAGAATGACAGTGGTGCCCTCGAGAACGGTCTTCTCGGTGCTTCTTTCGATGATGCCGTCGACGGTGATCTCGTTGGTCATCACGTCGGCGGGAGCGTCGCCACAAACGGCGATGGCGAAAGCCTGCTGACTCACGATTCCGTTCGCAGCGGTGTAGCTGACACGATAGATATAACTATGGTCGGCCTTTACCGTAATCACCCGAGATGTCTCGCCCGTGTTCCACAGCCACTGTCCGGTGTCGGTCACACCCTCTGGCAACTGCGGCTGCAGGGTGATTTCGCTGCCGTCGACAGGGATTCCCTTAGAGGGGCACACGTTGTAGTTGTATTTCAGCCCACCTAGGTTGGTCTGGTTCTCATAGGTCACTCCCTTGTAGATGATATTGCCCGATAATGGAACGATAGCGTTTTCAGCACTGACCGCAGGCCGCCAGCTGGTGAGAGTTGAGAACCCCACGTGGTCGAATCCACCACTGTTCTGGCTGTAGTTGCCTCCACCTCCATCAGGACAGACCTTGGCACTGGCAGCTTCGGAATACTGCATCCTTACACCTCGCAGGCCCTCATAATAGCCAATGAGACGGTCCCAATAGGGACGGTATTCTCCAGACCCGCCTGTGTTCACTCCTGTCATAAGCCAACCTGCACCCATCGTTCCACGGCAGTCGGCATAGTTGTAGTTTTTCCATGGCAGCGAGCCGGCATCCACTCCTCCGAAGTTGGAAGCCGCCACGAACTCGGCACCGGCGGCGATGCGGTCGTCCATATAGGCAAAAAGGTCGTCGCCCTGATTGAGCCCTACTTGGCAGATGTCAACGGCAAGTCCGAGAGCCATCAGCGCATGCCCTTGGTCCCGCCCGCTCTCCTGCATCTGCCCGAGCCTGCCGAAAGGAGCTCGCTCGTCGGGCAACAAAACGGGAACGAGATTGCCAATGAACTCATTGCATCCATCATTCAATATGACACTCAGACTGGAACGGTCCTTGTAGGTGCCCACATGGTCGTATTTATAGAAACTGACACCTTGGTTGTACATGTGCACGTCGTCACACAGAATGCCGATGGACATCACACAGAGGGCATTGCACAGTCCCCAGTTGCTCCAGTAATGGCCGGGGCGCTGTCCAAGGTTGGAATAGCGTGCGTTAAGCCATGTGTCATGGCGCCGACGAAGGAAATCAATGGCAGGATTGTAGAATACCTGCACCATCCATTGCTTGAACACCTCGAAATCCTCCCGGCTCCATCCGTCGTAGTCGCGCATCAGCTCTGCGGCATTAGCCCATTCATAACCATAAATGCCTGCCGCAAGTGACACGTTCGTGTCACCACCCAAGCCTTTGCACTCCCGAGCCCACTGCATCATGATCCGAACCGCGGCATCGGCATTGGCTCGCGTCCCGCCAATCTTCCAGCGCAACGCATTCTGGAAGGCCATGGCAGCCCCACGTGCGCAGTTCATATAGTTCTGTCCACCGCTGCCACCACGAACGACAGTCTCCGTGGGCCAAGTAGCTATGTCCGAACTGCTGTACTCGTTGGCACAGAGGATTTCCCAAGCCCGTTTGATGCGTGTGTCACCACTGGCCAGCAATTGTTTGGCACGGTCGATGTCCTGTTGTAAAACAATTCCTCCAGGATGCACGAAACCGTGGTCGGCAGTCTCCTCAAATACTTGTTTGGCCGTATAGCTGAGGGTGGATTTGGCCTGGGCGAGCAGTTGGGTGAGCGTTGTGACGTATTTGTTGATGAGCGTCTGGGAGGCACGGCGGGCTTGCAACTCCACCTGACATATGTGGACCTCGTCTTTCAGTTCGGCCACGGCATTAGGGGCATAATTTACGCCAGCGGAAGCGATGAAGGCCAGGCACTCCTCTACCTTGGCCTCGAGCGACGTGAAATCACCTGGCGTACCATATTTGCTTTCCTCTTCCAAGAGCTGTGCTTCAGCGGCAAGCCGGGCTACCGCGTCATCGCTGACACAAGCATCGTAAATCCTGAAGTCGGCCACCTGGGTCTGCCTCAGGTAGTTGTCTCCGGAAAACGGCGGACGCCCTATCCAGTTGTATGCCGGCACAGCGGTAAATGTGGTGTTGAGCACGGGCATCTGTGTGTTGGTCTGCACTCGCTGCCCGTCGATGAACAGTTCGCCTCGCTGGCCCTTCTGGCGATAGAGCATGTGTATCCATCTGCCCTTGGGCGAGGCACTGCCTATCTCCATCCCAGTTTCATGGTTGTACCCACCTGTCGAGGTAGCCATCCGCTGTGCGTTCAGACGATATGCTGTATAAGGTGATGCATCTGCTGTGTTGGCTACCGACTGCGAGAAGCACCAAAGGAAATAGCCCTGGCCTGAAAGTGATGCCGACGCATCCACGCGGTAGCACACCGAGACAGTGAAATCCTGCAAATCCTTGACAATGACTCCAGCATCGCGGGTCATATCCAGATAGCCAGAGACATTGCCCAAGTCGAGTAAGTGGTACCGTCCCATCTCTATGACCTTGGCAACACCTTTCAGACTGGCTGTCACACCAGAGACTTCGTCTTTCACACTTGTTCCAGATACGTTGGAGAAGTCGAAATGCATCCTCAGATGCTCCGATGGAAGATTGTCACTCTGTGCCATACAAGCGTTCTCCGACCATGTAGTCATTCCAACGAGGAGAAGCAATGCCAATACCTTTTGTTTCATCATCAACGAAATGTTTTATGTAAGAATTCAGATTAACCATATCGATGATGCAAAGATAGGCGTTCTTTTCCATTTGAGCACATCCCCACCGTCTAAAGACATACGCCTTATGCGTCCAAATGGACAAATAGACGTTTCGAACGTATATTTTGGACAAAGCAGACAGTTGTCTCAATGTTTTTCGCAACGATATAGGGCTTCGTAGTTTCGGGGAGTGAGAAACTCTCGTTCGGAAAAGTTCAAATAAATTAACCTTCGGTTGATTTTTGTCACGACTCAGCAAACATTATGCAAGCACAATTTTTTGCATTCGCTGCTCCAAAAATTTGGCATTTCTCTCACTTAATCGTAACTTTGCCATCGGATTGCGAACATTGAAAATAATGAGACGAAAGCTTTTGCTCCTTCTATGGTGCTTGCTTGTCTGCGTGAATCACATAAGCGGACAGCGGCATTGGACGGTGGCCGACGGGCTTCCGACGGGAGAGGTGCAGCAGATAGTGGAACTGCCCAACGGACAGATGCTGGTCAACTGCGAAGGGGTGTTTTGCATCTCCAACGGAAGGTCGTTCGACGTTGTGCCTTGCGACCAAAGCAGAGCATACCAACTATCCCGGTACACCAATGGATATGGACTTTTGCGGGAAGGCGACTCCGTGCTGTGGCTGCACGACTTCTATAGGATATTTTGTTTTGATGCCCGCCAACGCTTGTTCATAAACGACACTGGGAACAGGCTGAACGACGAGCTGCTGAAATCCATTCTTTCCGACAAGGCAAGCACCCCACAGCCTACCCTGTCACAAAGGAACATCATCGACTCTCTCCATATTGGCGACATAACCCTTGCCATCAACGACCGGCAAGGGGGATTATGGATTGGAACCCGCTCCAACGGCATCTTCTATCAGCCACCCCACAGGGCAAAGCCTGAAATCCATACGGGCGACGACCCGCTGATTGGCATGGCACGCAGCGCAAGCTTGCGAAAAGGGCAAACCACGTTTGTCTTCGAACTGCCTGATGGTCGACAGCTGCGTTGCGATAGTCTTTGTCGCTTGGGGTACTACCTGCCGGAGCAGCAAACCACCATTTCACTGAACGACAAACTTCCTGCCTTGAACAAATACCGCCATATGGTAGGAGCCTGCCCATTGGACAAAGACTGGATGGCCATATATACGCAGAACGGCATTTTCATGCTCAACACGAAAACAAATACGCTGGCTTCTTTCCCTCATGCCAATGAGATAGAACGATACAGCAGCAAATACAACTGCATGCTGAAAGACCATAAAGGGATGCTGTGGATAGGAACACAGGACGGACTTTTCGTGGCAAACCCGTCAAAAACCGCTATCACTCGTGTGAGCGGATTGTCCAACAACTGCATACGCAGCTTGGTCTTGGACGAAAAAGGGCATGTGTGGGCTGGCACTTCATATGGAGTTTCCCGCATCACGCCAACCGTCGTCAACATGGGAACAGACGACGGCTTACCTGCCACATCGATGATGGACAGGGCAGCATGTCTGACAGAGGACGGACGTCTTGTATTCGCGGCAGGCGGCGGAATGGCAGTGGCCTTCCTGCCTGACGAGTTGATAGGCAGTGAGAAGCCATTGCCAGTGGTGCTCACACGCATGGAAATAAATGGGGAATATGTCCAAAGATTGCCCCATTCACTCTCCCATACCCAGAATTACCTCACATTCCAGTTTTCCACGCTCAACTATGCCACGCCGTCGCACGACCGTTACCGCTACCGCCTTGGGGGACTGGAGCAGGAATGGAACTCTTGCAACGACGGAAGCGGACTGTGCATTGCCAGCTACAAAGCGCTGCCGCCAGGCAACTACACTTTCGAAGTGCAGGCTGCCACGGCATCAGGAGAATGGGGACCTGTGACAAAGTTGGAATTCGTCATCTGCCAGCCTTGGTGGTTCACATGGTGGGCTAAAATGCTATACTGCTGTCTGGTGTTGTCTATTGCAGGAAGACTCATTGCGTTATACCTTAAGAAAAAGAAAGCGAAGATGGAGTACGAGAACGACCAGCGTGTGAACCGCCTGTTCGAATTACGCGAGGAAGCCCGGCATCAGTTTGCTGAGTCGGCCAACATCGCCCCCGAAAAAATCACCATCAACGCCGAGGAGGAAAAGATGGTGTCACAGATGCTGAAAGCCATTGAGGCTCATATTGACGATGAACAATACAACGCCGACCAGTTGGCACGAGACATTGCCATGAGCCGCGCCTCACTATATAAGAAGATGCAAACAATACTCGGCATCACACCTACTGACTTCATACGCAACGTCCGTCTGAAACGAGCCGCCCAATTGCTTGCCGACACCCAACTATCCATCAAGGAGATTGCCGACCGTGTCGGTTTCGTCACCGCCCGTAACTTCTCTTCTCAGTTCAAAAAGATGTTCGGGGTTACTCCGTCAGAGTACCGGGAACCCCAAAAACTGCAATAACAAGAAACTGGGGAGTTTATGGACTGGCCCTCTGCATCAGCAAGAGCCAAGGATGAAAGGAATACTTTACTTAACGTGAGAGTAGTGTTTGCTGGTTTTCCAAACCTGTCCGTATGCCGCCTAACTATGGAAACATGGGTGTGTTTAAGGGCACTTCTGCTTCTTCTTTTCCGAGTTTTTAATCGGCAGTACTCATAAACAACAAAAACTCAAACTACTTTCCATTCATAACAGCTGTTCCAATTGCTGCACCGCCAGCGTAATGTCATCACCAAACTTCTCATGGTCTTTCAAGAAATCACTCCTACCTTGGGAGATGGCCTCTAATAGTTCTTTGCTCATTTCATCAACGAAAGAGGCGACGGCATACTCGATGTCATCACGCTGCCATTCCATCGTGGAATGAACATACACGTTCCGCTTCTGGTGCAAGAAGCTATAGGCGGTCTCTATGCTGTCTTTCGTCATCATTCTTTCCTTTCCGCTGATTCTCTCTGCTTGCCAGGGGCCTTGGCATCATCATAGCCTATCGGCCTGAACTGCTTTTGTTCCTCACTCCATACGAAACCATGGGAAAAGAGATAGTCGCTCACTTCTCCCGGCTCTCTGCTGAACGCATAGCACAACGCCTCCAACGTGTCGAACTCCTCATCACGAAGGAGCATGTTGACGCTTGACACCAAAATGGCCGGATCTTTCGGCAAATAATCCATATTCTTCTCTTCCTTTTTGAAAATACGAGGCAAAGATACCACCAAGTGATAGAAATGCCAAATTTTTGGAGCAGCGAATGCAAAGATTAAGCTTGCATCATATTCGCTGAGTCGTGACAAAAATCAACCGAAGGTTCATTTGTTTAAACCTTTCCAATGAAAGTGAAAGAATTTTGGTCGAAAACAAAGGAATGGAAAACAGATACGACATTTCGCTTTTTTTGTTATCTTTGCGGCAACAATGCAACGTTTTTGATAATACCAGCGAAAAAGAGATGGATGCACATATACAAAAATGCTCGACAGACCACCTGCGAAGATACGCGGAAATCTATGCCGAAGCGTTCTCAGGCGAGCCGTGGAACGACGCATGGACGGTGGAGAACGCCTTCGTCCATGTGAGTGAAATCCTCGAGAGCAAGCAGTCATACGGACTGGAGTACAAGGTCGACGGCAAAGTGGCGGGATTCATCCTCGGCACCTCGATGCTGTTCCACTATGGCAGGACCTTTGAGATCAACGACCTGGCGGTGGCCGTCGAATACCAGGGACAAGGTATCGCCACACGCCTGCTCGAAAAGTGTATCTCCGACCTGAAAGACCAAGGTATGAAGGCCGTTCACCTGATTACGGCAAGCGTGGGCGTGCTGCCCCTGTTCTACCAGAAATTCGGATTCAACAAGGAGAACAGGGTCATGCTAATGGGAAGGGACTTATAGCTTTTACAACAATACCAACCTATGGAAAAGATAAAAATTCATGTTCTGAGAACAGGTGAGGTGCGTGTCTCACCCTATCTTCCCTTTGGCGGCGACAATTGCAGCATCATCAAGGCATCGGGCGTGACCACACCCAAGAGCAAGTGGATATGGCTGCCCGTCTACAGTTTCCTCATCGAACATCCCAAGGGACTCATCCTGTTCGACACGGGATGGCACAGGGAGATATCGCCTGAGGGCGTGTATGACAAACGGGCGCAAGTCAAGTCACTCGGCTCATGGTTTTTGTATCAGATCAACCAGGGACGCATCGCCAAGGGCGAGGCAATCGACGAGCAGCTGGCCATGCTTGGCTACAAGCCATCCGACCTGGACTATGTGCTGCTGTCGCACCTGGACTGCGACCATGCCAACGGACTGAGGCTGGTGGCCGACGCGAAGCACATCCTCGTGTCGAAGGCGGAGATGGAGGGCACGAAGCGGATGAGCCCCCAAATCCGCATCCGGTTCCAGAAACGGTGGTGGCAAGGTGTCGACCTGAGAACTTTTGACTGGAACGGGACGGAAGGGCCTGTCGGCAAGTCGTATGACGTGCTGGGAGACGGCAGCCTGGTGATGGTGAACATCCCCGGCCACAGCGAGGGCCTCTGCGCACTGAAAGTCAAGAACACCATCATGGACAAGAGCCATCTGGGCAAACTCGGTGAAGGGCGTATCGTGACAAAGGACAGAAGGGACAAGTTCGTCCTGCTTTTCGCCGACGGCGGCTATGCCACCAAGTCATGGCGCGACATGATCACCTCCGGCATCTCACTGGACAAGAACCTGCAGCGGCAATCACTGCAATGGATCAGGGAGCAAAGCATGTCACCCGACTGCTTGGAAAGCCTCGCCACCCACGATACGGACGTTATCCCCCACGTGATAGAACTGTAATTTGACATTTGCCATGAGATATTGGATCATATCATTTCTTTTCCTTTTCATCTGCCTGGGAACATACGCACAGAAACCGGTGAGCGTGATCATCACAGCCGGACAGTCGAACACGGACGGACGGGTGAGCAACAACGACCTTCCCGACTATATCAAGAAGAATGGCTACCGTCACTGCCTGTGGTCGTATGGCAGCGACACCATTTCGGGCGGTGGCCGCTTCGAGCGGTTTTGGCCCCGTGTGGCAAAACCCGACGACAAAGAGCGGTGGGGTTATGACGCCGTGGTCTACTATCTTATTGACCAACACGCCAAGCGTGACTTCTATGTCATCAAGGAGTCACTGGGCGGTACGGCCATCGATACGGCATGCGTGAGCACCAGCGGGATGTATTGGAACGCTTCTCCCGAATACCTGGCAGCCAATGCCGCCGCCGACAAGGGCGGCAAGTCGCTGCTGAAAGCTTTCACTGAGAATATCGGAGCCTGCATCGACAATGAACTGTCACGCCACAAAGGAGGTTTCGAAATTAAAGCCTTCCTCTGGCACCAAGGGGAGAGCGACAAGAAAATGGCCACCCATTATTACGACAACCTGAAAGCCGTGGTCGCCTATGTCCGCAACTATCTCGTGGAAAAAACGGGCGACAGGCGCTATGCACACCTCCCCTTCATCTGCGGCACGTTCTCCAACCAAAGCCGCGACCGCAGCGAGGAAATCGTCAGGACTTTGTACCGCTTGGCGGAAGAGGACCCCAATTTCCATGTCGTGGATGCCAGCGACTTAACCATACAGCGAGACCGGTTGCATTTCGATGCCCAAGGTGCTGAACTGTTGGGCGAACGAGTCTATAAATGCCTCGTTCAAGTAGCAGGCGAAATCAAATAATCTTTCCGAAGCAACCCTACCATCCTCAGGATGGGACAAATGGCAATGATGTCAGAAGACCAATCCACCCTCCCCTGCGATGGGAGGGGAGATGCGCATCAACTTACTTGTTCTTCTTGATTTTCCATCCTATCGTAGCGACGATGATACTCACCAACGGTGAAAGAAGGTTGAAGAAACAATAAGGCAGGTAGGTGAGTGTAGCCACCCCCAGCACCGTGCTTTGCGTCATACCACAGGTGTTCCATGGCACCAGCACGGACGTCACCGTCCCCCCATCTTCACACGATCGGCTGAGCAAGCGAGACTCATAACCCTTTTTCTCATAAGTCTCTTTGAATATGGAACTTGACAGAATGATGGACAAGAATTGGTCGGCGGATGTGATATTGAGGAAGATGGCGCACCCCACCGTGGAAGCCACGAGTGAAACCGTGCCTTTCACCAACTTGAGCACGTAGCTCATGATGTCGCGCAACTGTCCCGTGGCGGTGAGCGCCCCTGCGAACACCTGCGCACTGATGATGAGCCAGATGGTGGGCATCATCCCCGCCATCCCCCTTGTCGCCACCAATTGGTCGAGCTGTGCTACACCTGTGGAAAGGTTGGTGGCATCATAACACACCCTCATCACCCCTTTGTAGAGGGTCAGCATTCCCATACCCTCATCGCTACCCGCTATCTGCCTGACAGCCTCCTGTTGACTCACCAATGCGACGACGGCTGCGATGATGGTGGCCAGGAACAAGACGACGAGTGCAGGCCACCGACGCGCAATCATCACTCCTGTCGCCACTGGCACGAGGAGAAGCCACAACGAGATGTTGAACGTATTGCAGAGTCCGGTGCGGAATGCCTCCACGTCCCCCTCCCCTGCAGTCTTCATGGTCAGTCCTGCTATGAGAAAGACCACACTGGCAATGGCGAATGCAGGAACAGTGGTGTATAACATATATTTAATATGTGTGAACAACGGTGTGCCCACCACGCTGGATGCCAACACGGTAGTGTCGGAGAGAGGCGACAGCTTGTCTCCAAAATAGGCTCCGCTGATAATGGCCCCCGCCGTCCATCCGGCATGGAAACCCATCGCATTTCCTATGCCCAGCAACGCGACGCCCACAGTCGCAATGGTGGTCCACGACGAACCGATGAGCAAACTGACCATGGCGCAAATGACACATGTGGTGACAAGGAACCATTGCGGTGACAGGATTTGCAATCCATAGTATATCATGGTAGGCACGATGCCCGACACCATCCACGTTCCCCCGATGGCACCGATGAGCAGCAAGATGACGATTGAAGAGGTGCATGCCGCCACCTTCTTGGTGATTTCCTTGTCGAGGCATTCCCATTTCAGCCGCCCCTGGCACCACCCCACCAAAACACATACCCCAGAGGCCACGAACAGCGACATCTGGCTGGCACCATCCAACGTGGCGTTGCCAAAAACAGAAATACAACAAACTAGAAGTGCTATGAGCACCAAAAAGGGAATGAATGCCACCATGTTGTGATATGTTGAATGTATGAAACACATGCCGTCGTTGACTATCATCTAGCGATGGGAACAACGGCCTCATCTCGTCTTTTACTTGCAAAAGTAATGATTTTTGATGAAAAATGCGATGAAAAAGACAAAACTGTCTATGGCGTAAACGTTTACGTTAGTTTTTATTGTATTTTTACACCAATCGAGGAAAAAATGTTGTACCTTTGCACCAGAGTTAGAATGAGTAATGAATAGTTGATAATAAGTTAGTTAGAAAAGACAGAAAGGGAGCTGTTGGGAAACAGCCCCCTTTTTCATTTCTTCCCCTTTCATTTCTTCCCTTGCAAACATTTCTTCTCCTTCAAGCATTCCATCCCGCCAGCAACATCTCCCCCACTCTCCCCATCCACCATCTTTCATCAAAAGCCATCGTCTCCACACGGGACGGTGACAGATAGCATATTTGCTTCCGATTTGGAAGTATCTGTCACAATAAAAGTGTGAAGTCTTCGTTATTTGATAGACATGCTACAACAAAAACACCTTCCATGCATCCTTCTGCTGGCTCTGCTGCTTATGTCATGCGGCGCGGACAGAAACCTGAAGCGAGGAGAGAAGTACCTTGCCTTGGGTGAATATTTTGATGCCGCCAATGAATACAAGGCCGCCTACACCAAGACCTCGGCAAAGGAGCGCGACAAACGAGGACAGATTGCAAAGAAACTGGCATACTGTTACGACCGCATCAACTTCACCCAGAAAAGCATTGCAGCCTACCGCAATGTCATACGCTATCACCAAGACGACGCAGAGACACACCTGGCCTTCGCCCGCCAACTGATGATGAACGGCAATTACAAGGAGGCGGCGACAGAGTTCCAACTGGTGCTAGACTCCATGCCCGACAATCCATTGGCCATCGACGGTTTGAAATCAGCCCTCTCTGCCCCCCGGATGAAAGAGGCCGGCTCACGCTACACGGTGAAGAAGATGGACTTTTTCAACTCCCGCCGTGCCGACTACTCCCCCATGCTTCTGGGTGACGAGCACGACCAGCTCTTTTTCACCTCCACCCGTAACGATGCCGAAGGCGACGAGTTGAGTGGCATCACAGGAGCGAAGAACGGCGACATCTTCTTCTCACAGAAGGACGACAAAGGCAAATGGAGCAAGCCCCAGAAAGTGGAGGGTGGTTTAAACAGCGAGTATGACGAGGGTGCCTGCAGCTTCAGTCCCGACGGGCGTGAAATGTACCTCACCCAATGTTCTTCCGACCCCTCTTATCCTCGTTACGCAAAAGTGATGAAGTCCAGCCGTTCTGATGCTTCTTGGGGCAAGCCGAGCGAGGTGACACTCACCCATGACACGTTGTCGAGCTATGCCCATCCCGCCATCTCGCCCGATGGGGAATGGCTCTATTTCACTTCCGACATGCCAGGAGGAGAAGGCGGTCTCGACATCTGGCGTGTGCGTTTGACGAGCAATGGCATGGGCGGCGTGGAGAACCTCGGCCCCACCATCAACACAGCAGGCGACGAGATGTTCCCTGCATTCCGCCCCAACGGCGACTTCTATTTCTCCTCCAACGGACATCCCGGCATGGGAGGACTCGACATTTTCATAGCGACAGTCAATGACTTCGGAGAATATGAATTGGAACACCCCGGCTATCCCCTGAACTCCCAAGGCGACGACTTCGGAATGACCTTCGAAGGTCCCCACAACCGAGGCTATTTCTGCTCCAACCGAGGCGACGGTCGCGGATGGGACCACATCTACAGTTTTGAGAAGCCAGAGATTGTGCAGACCGTGAAAGGGTGGGTCTATGAGATGGACGGCTATGAGCTTCCCGCCGGCCTGGTGTACATGGTGGGCAACGACGGCACCAACGAGAAGTTGAGCGTCAAAAGCGACGGGTCTTTCGAGCAAGTGCTCACCCCGGGCGTCGACTATGTCTTCCTTGCCACCTGCCGTGGCTACCTCAACCACAAGGAAGAACTCCATGTGGTGGAAACCACCGAATCGGAAGAGCATGTGCTCCAGTTCCCACTGGCACCCATCGCCGTCCCCGTTATGATAGACAACATCTTCTACGATTATGACAAGGCCATTCTCCGCCCCGAAGCCAAACAATCGCTTGACGAACTCGTGGTGCTGCTCAACGAAAATCCCAACGTGACCATAGAACTCAGCGCCCATTGCGACTATCATGGCAGCCAAGCCTATAACATCGGCCTTGCCCAGCGACGCGCCCAGTCGGTTGTCGACTACCTTATCGGCAGCGGCATTGCCAGCGACCGACTCACCCCGAAGGGATATGGCAAGGAAAAGCCCAAGGTGGTGAGAAAGAAACTGGCATCCCAGTATCCGTGGCTGAAAGAAGGAGACATCCTGACCGAGGATTTCATCAAGGCCCTGGACAATGACAAGCAAGCCATCTGCAACCAATTGAACCGTCGCACGGAATTCATCGTGCTGCGCACCACCTACGGCATGCTTGACAAGGATGGCAACCCCATCGCCACCCCCCAACCCAAACAGAAAAAAGAGAAGCCGGATTTTGACGAAGAATTCGAAATCGACTTTTAGTCAACATAAACGTTAAAACAAAAGATACGAATCATCCAATAATGCCAACGCACAGCCTTATGGTCAATCACATGCGACTCGCTATGCGCTTGGCTCTTCCAAGAATCATATGTTGTCAAGATTCGTCCCAACTTGTTGTTCAATCTTTTAGGACATGACAGGATTACCAGAGGAGTTTACCAGTTACACCCGTGGGATGATGGGTGAAGCGTTGTGGGCTCGCTTCATGGAAGGCATGGACTCTACCCCTGTCGTGAGCATACGTCTCAATCCCGCAAAATCAAGCCGTTTCCAGCCTACCCAAGGCATGTATGCCGGGGCTGTCCCCTGGTGTCCTCAAGGCTGTCATATGCGCGAGCGTCCCAATTTCACCTTCGACCCTTTGTTGCACGCAGGCGTGTATTATGTGCAAGAAGCGGCGTCGATGTTCATCGATGAAATCATACGCCAGCACGTCGGTTCGCCCGTAACGATGCTCGACCTCTGCGCTGCGCCCGGCGGGAAGTCCACCCTTTTACGCTCAGCCTTGCCCAAAGGTAGCCTTCTGGTGAGCAACGAGCCTATCCGCAACCGAGCCAACATATTGATGGAAAACATGCAGAAATGGGGAATGCCCGACTGCCTGGTAACCAACAACCTCCCCAAGGATTTCCGGAAGTCACGGTTGCTGTTCGACCTTATTCTCTGCGATGTCCCTTGTTCGGGCGAAGGGATGTTCCGCAAAGACCCCGTGGCCGCCCGCCAGTGGAGCCCCCAGCATGTGGAGAAATGCCAAATCCTGCAACGCGACATCGTGACCGAAGCCTGGCAATGCCTACGCCCCGGTGGAAAGATGATATATTCCACCTGCACATTCAACACCAAGGAAAATGAGGAAAACATCCTGTGGATGATGGACCAACTCGGTGCAGTCCCCCTTCCCATGGCCATCCCTCCCGAATGGGAAGTGACAGGGTCTCTCTTGAAAGGCTTCTCCGCTCCCGTCCATCGGTTCATCCCCGGTGTGACACGAGGCGAGGGATTGTTCGCCTGTGTGATGGGAAAACCTTCCGACAGTGAAGGGCAGTCCACGCCTGCAGAGAAGATACGACAGAAGGCAGACACCACACTCAATGTGCTTTGGGACGGCCTCCCCCCCCACCCCGTCATCAAGGGACGTGACATGGTGCCCTCGCACGCCATGGCCATCCATGCCGGCCAGGACCTTTCCACTTATCCGCATGCCTCGCTCGACTACGACCAAGCCATCCGGTTCCTGCGCAGGGAGTCGCTCGTATTGCCCCCCGATACCCCCCGCGGCTTCGTCGTCGTCACCTTCATGGGAGTTCCCTTGGGCTTTGTGAAGAACATCGGCAACCGCGCCAACAACCACTATCCCGAATCATGGAAAATCAAATCCACACACATACCCGACTATGAAGCAATACTTGAACCTGCTCGACCGCATATTGACGGAGGGCACACGTAAGACAGACCGCACCGGCACAGGCACCATCAGCATTTTTGGTCATCAGATGCGATTCAACCTGTCTGAAGGCTTTCCACTTCTGACAACGAAGAAGTTGCACCTGAAATCCATCATCTATGAATTGCTGTGGTTTCTCCGTGGAGACACCAATGTGAAATGGCTGCAAGAACATGGCGTGCGCATCTGGAACGAATGGGCGGATGAAAACGGGGAACTAGGTCCTGTCTATGGCCACCAGTGGCGGTCATGGCCCGACTACCAAGGGGGCACCATCGACCAGATAGCAAACGTGGTGAACCAGATACGCCACACGCCCGACTCCCGCCGCATGATGGTGAGCGCATGGAACGTGGCCGAGGTGGAAAAGATGGCGCTGCCCCCCTGCCACACCATCTTCCAATTCTACGTGGCCGATGGCAGGTTGAGCCTTCAACTCTACCAACGCTCTGCCGACACTTTCCTAGGAGTGCCTTTCAACATCGCCTCCTACGCATTGCTCTTGCAGATGATGGCACAGGTGACGGGCTTGGAGGCAGGCGACTTCATCCACACCACAGGCGACACGCACATCTACCTCAACCACCTGGAGCAAGTAAGACTGCAACTCACCCGGGCGCCGCGTCCGTTACCCACCATGCGACTAAATCCCGATGTGAAGGAACTGGAAGACTTCACCTATGAGGACTTCGAATTGGAAGGCTACGACCCTTGGCCTCACATCAAGGGCGAGGTGTCGGTGTAAATGACAGGAAATCAACCAAAAGCGAAAAAGAAATGACCATCAGCATCATCGCCGCCGTAGCTGACAACGGAGCCATCGGCTACGACAACCATTTGATATACTGGCTTCCCAACGACTTGAAACGCTTCAAGGCACTCACCACCGGACACACCATCATCATGGGGCGCAAAACCTTCGAATCCTTGCCCAAGGGAGCGCTCCCCAACCGCCGCAACATCGTGCTTTCCCGAAGCAAGAAGGAATTTGAAGGATGCGAGCGTTATGCATCATTGCGCGAAGCCCTCTCCCACTGTGACTCAGAAGAAGAGGTTTTCATCATAGGAGGAGCGAGTGTTTACAAGGAGGCCATGGCCTACGCCGACCGTCTCTGCCTCACCGAGGTCCACGACACGCCAACAGAAGCCGATACCTTCTTCCCACCCTATGATGATTGGAAAGAGGCGTGGCGAGAATCGCACGACACCGACGAGCGGCATCGCCAGCGCTACGACTTCGTGGACTATGTGAGGTGATGTTACAGCCTATCCCTGCAGAAGCCTACCCTTCTTCAGGCATGTTGATGGGAAGCTGCCTGTCGAAAGCGGAGTGAAACGAAATGATGGTTTCGCTTCGAGAAAGCCCCAGCGGCTGCAACTTGTCGTGAATGATTTCGAGCAAATGGTGGTTGTTGTGTGCGTAAATCTTGATGAACATGTCGAAACCTCCCGTGGTGTAATGACATTCCACCACTTCGGGGATTTTCTTCAACTCCTCCACCACGAAATCGAATTTCTCCGGTTCTTTCAGGTAAAGTCCAATATAGGCACAAGTCTCATATCCAATCTTTTCAGGGTCGACAATGAACTGGGAGCCTTTCAGCACTCCGATGTTGAATAATTTTTGGATACGTTGGTGGATGGCCGCACCACTCACGTTGCATGCCCTTGCCACTTCAAGGAAAGGAATCCTTGCATCCCCAGCCACCATATTGAGGATTTTCCTATCCAATGCATCTAAATTGTGATTTGCCATAGTTCTTTGAAATTTTATGCAAAGGTAATCAAAAGAGTTATTGTCTGCAAATAAAATGTCACAAAAAACTACCGAATCGTAACTTTAGTGTGTTTTTTCTCCTTCCTTGGAGGTTGTTTTCTTCATTCTTGCCGAATAATGCACCTTCAACGCGCCAGCTTTTCTCAGTGCTTGTTTCACCTTGGTCACCATATCCATAGGTACGTTTTCGTCGATTTTCAGCATCACTGTCACGTCCTCCTGCTCATCAAGCAGCAACTCGCTTTTCATATTCGTGATTCTAGCCGGCAGGTTTTCGAGAGAGACGAATTGGTCGCCCGCCTGCACCATGATGGAGTCCACCTCTTTGCCATTAGCCTTGCTGACGGGTTTTCCGATGAAAAGATACAACGTGTTTGGTTGTTTCTTGTATTTAGACAACTCTGTCCCCTGAGGCATCTGGAACCTTACTTTCTGCGGTACACTCCTCATCGTGGTCACGATCATGAAGAAGAAGAGCACGGTGAAAATCAGGTCGGGCAGCGACGACATGTTGAGCCCCGGTTGCCTTCTTTCCTTTTGCCGACGTTCAAACCTCATGGTTTCCCTCCTTCCTGCATGGAATAGTCTTCCGACACCTTTTGTGGATAATAGGTGCGCAAGGCCGTTCGCTCCTTTTCATTGCATTGTGTGAAATGCCGTCCGAATCGAGCCATTGCAAGGCTGTCTCTCAACCCCTTGTAGGCCAGCACGATTTCGTTTTGCACCTTGAAATAAGCACCATAACTGGCTTCTCGATGGGATTTCAAGCGTATGACATGGCCATCTGTCACCTGACAGTCGCCAAAAGGTTCGATATATACCTTGTGTTTCTCAGGAAGAGTTGGCAAGTTGTCGGGGTTTTCGACAAACATCTTCACCTTGTCTTGCAGATGTGAAAGGTCTGTCTTCTCACCATTTACGAGCAGCATATCGCCTTTGTCGAGTTCGACCATCAAGACGTTTCGCTCAGTGACCTCGGCTGGCTCAGGTTGCTCAGCAGCCACAGGAGGCAGCATGCGCGTGAGCCCCTTGTCGTCATCCATGGATGTGACGACAAGGAAGAGGATGAGTAGCGTGAAGGAAATGTCGGCAATCGATGCAGTGTTGATTCCCGGCACCCTGCGCCGTTTCCTGCGTTTGAGTCTCATGTCATTTCCTATTGTTCAGATAAGACTTGATGGCGGCGAATGCCACTGCAGTAGTGGCTATCACCATGAGAACGAGCGAAGTGATGACAAACATGTCGGCAGCCTTCAGCCATCCGGCCTCTTCGTACTCCTTTCCATTGACAGTGATGGCAGCAGATGAGCCAATGGCGAATGAAACGCCAAGCAAAATGGCAGTGAAAGCCACCACGCTGATGGCAATTATGGTGACCGGCACCCTGTGACTGGTATTGTCCTTACGTCCCCTTTTCCTTAACGCGACGATAACAGCCCACACAGTGACAGCCACGGCCAGCGCCAAGACGAGGAAGACGAAGATGATGAGCGTCGTAGTGAGTCTTGGCTCTATAAAGTCGGGATCCTCAGCCCAAGGGTGAGAATAACCGACGAAATAGAAGAGTGCGAAAATGACAACGGTGACTGTCAAGAGAAGATAGAGCACCTTTCTTGAAGCATCACCTTTAGGCCATCCTGGTATTCTCATTGTTGCTTGCTTTTATATTTCACGAGGATGTCGAGCAGTGTGATGGCCGCATCCTCCATCTGTGTGGTGAGTTGCTCAATCTTGTTGAGGATGTAGTTGTAGAAGACCTGCAGTATGAGGGCCACGATGATGCCGAAGATGGTGGTGATGAGGGCCACTTTCATGCCCGAGGCGACGATGGTGGGACTGATGTCGCCCGCCTCTTGTATCTCGTCGAAAGCCATCACCATCCCGATGACCGTCCCCAGGAACCCGAGAGAAGGCGCTATGGCGATGAAAAGCGTGATCCACGAGCATCCCTTTTCCAGGTTGGCCATCTGCACCTGCCCATAAGAGGTGATGGAACGCTCGATGCTGTCGACGCTCTCTTCCGCTCTCATCAATCCTTGGTAGCAGATGGATGCCACGGGTCCTCGTGTCTCTCGACAGATGTCCTTCGCTCCTTCAATGTCCCCCTCCTCGACCTTTGCGTCCACATCATCAAGCAGTTTCTTGGTATTGACCTCGGAAAGTGTCAGGTAGATGATACGCTCCACGCAGAAAGCGAGTCCAAGGATGAGTGCCAGCGCCACGAGCGACATGAACCCAGCGTTTCCTTCAATGAACTTCCTCTTGAGTGCCTTGTACATCCCTTCCTCTTGCATCTGCTCCATGGCAGCCCTGTGTTCATTCAGTTCAGCCATTTCCTCGGCCACGAGCGAGTCGTCGTCAAGGGCTCCTGCAAGAACGGCCTCCATTTCGTCGTCGTCCATGGGTATGGTGTCTTCAGCCCTCACAAGGGAAGGCGCGGCTGCCAGGATGGAGATGACAACCATGGTGAAAAGTTTCACAATCCAGTGTCTCATTGCTTGTTTATGATAATCATTTGACAATGTCTTTGCGGTTTTTCCGCGATGATGAGTGCAAAGGTAATCAGATTTATCGACATTCGCCTAATGAGGAAGGAAAATTAAGTTTTATTCATTATTCTCCCTCTCCATAAGAATGCCTCTGGCTGTCATTGCTGAAACGGCAACCTGTATGCACAGCCCTCTTTCCATCTGCTGCATCCATAAGCCGTCTTTCCCTTGATGAGCACCCCTTGTCCGCACACGGGGCAAGGCTTTCCCACATACGGGTCTTGGTTTCCTGCCTTTCGTGGTTGTAGCGAAGGCGCCTTTTTCTTCTTTGCTGTCGGCGTGGTGTTTTTTTTCGTTTTTTTCTTTTCCTTATCCTCTTCTTCGGCCTGCACAGGGATGTTGCGTATGCTGCCGTCGGTAATCACCTGCGTCACAATCTCACAAATCTGCTGTTTGAGTTCGCTGATGAACTGTGCTGCATCGAAACGTTGGTGCTCGATATCGCGCAGTTTCTTCTCCCATATACCAGTTAGTTCACAACTTTTCAACAGTTCCTCGTGTATGGTGTCGATGAGTTCGATGCCCGTAGGAGTAGCGAGCAGGTTCTTCCTTTCCCTTCGAATGTAATGTCTTTTGAAAAGCGTCTCGATGATGCCGGCCCGTGAAGACGGCCTGCCAATGCCGTTCTCTTTCAATGCAGCCCTCAACTCCTCGTCTTCCACGAATTTCCCGGCGGTTTCCATAGCCCTGAGGAGGGTGGCCTCCGTGTAGTATTTGGGCGGCGTGGTCCATTTCTCCGTCAGTGTCGGGGTGTGAGGCCCGCTCTCCCCTTTCACAAATTCAGGCAATGTCTTTTCCTCTTCCTCTTTCCTTCCATTTTCATCTTCCACCTGTGTAGATGCATCCTTGCTGTAGATGACCCTCCATCCCGGTTGGATGATCTGTTTCCCCGTGGCCTTGAACTCCACCTCCTCCACCTTTCCCATCACGGTTGTGGATGTGAAAAGGCAATCGGGATAGAACACGCAGATGAATCGTCGTGTCACCAGGTCATATACCTTCTGCTCCAACTGCGTCAATCCTGTTGCCGCCACTCCGGTGGGTATGATGGCGTGGTGGTCGGTGACTTTCGACGAGTCGAACACTTTCTTGCTTTTTTTTAATGTTGCGGCGAGCAAGGGGGCGGTCATGGGTTCATAACCTTTCAATCCCTTCAGGATGGAGGGACACTTCGGATAGATGTCGTCGCTCAGGAACTGTGTATCCACGCGAGGATATGTGGTGAGCTTCCTTTCGTATAATGTCTGTATGATTTTCAGCGTCGTGTCCGCACTAAGGCTGTATTTCTTGTTGCAATCCACCTGAAGCGAAGTGAGGTCGTAGAGATGAGGCGGCGCCTCCGTCCCTTTCTTCTTCTGCACGCTGGTGACAAAGAAAGGCTTGTCTTGTATAAGAGCGAAAGACTTTTCCCCCTCTTCCTTGCTGGTGAACTTCCCTTTGGTGGCGGTGAAAAGCGTCTCGCGGTAGATGGTGGAGAGCACCCAGTAGGGTTCGGGCTTGAAATTGTCTATCTCCTTCTGCCTGTTGACGATGAGCGCGAGAGTCGGTGTCTGCACCCTCCCGATGGACAAGACCTGTCGCCCATGTCCATACTTCGTAGTATAGAGCCTGGTGGCGTTCATGCCAAGAAGCCAGTCGCCTATCGCCCGGCACAGTCCGGCTCGATAAAGCGGGTCGTACTGCTCTTGGTCTTTGAGAGACGAGAATCCTTCACGTATGGCCTCGTCGGTCATCGATGAAATCCATAGTCTCTTCACCGGGCATTTCGCCTGCGCCTTTTGCATCACCCATCGTTGGATCAACTCACCCTCTTGCCCTGCATCGCCGCAGTTGATGATGCCGTCTGCATTTTGCATGAGCTGCTCGATGATGGCAAACTGTTGCTTGATGTGATCCTCGTTGATGAGTTTGATGCCAAACCTTTGAGGAATCATGGGCAAGGTGGACAACGCCCATTGTTTCCACAACGGGGTGTAGTCGTCAGGTTCCTTGAGGGTGCACAGATGGCCGAAAGTCCATGTGACCTGGTATCCGTTTCCTTCCATGTATCCGTTTTTCGCAGACGTGGCTCCGATGATACGTGCGATGTCTCTTGCCACGCTTGGTTTCTCAGCGATACAAACGATCATCTTGCTGTTTCTTTTTTCAATATCCCAAGTTGAGGTCGGTGAGTATGACGATATGTCGTTTTTCCGGGTAAGAATTGCGTATGAAGTGGATGTAGTTGCATATGCTTTGCGGCGAGTTGCAGTTGTGGCACATCCCGTCGGTCTGGCAGGGTGTCTTGATGTCGAACCGAGCAGCGTTGATGGGAGATGCCGTGCTTCTTGCCCTTTGCAGAGCCGCTTCCACGCTCTGAGCCACCTTGTGGAGTCCAACGATGAAGATGACGTGCTTGGGTCCCCATGTGATGGCAGCCACACGATTTCCCGTGCCGTCGATATTCACCAATATGCCATCCTCAGAGATAGCGTTAACACTTGCAAGGTAGTAATCCACCTCGAACGCTTTCCTGTAAATGGCCAATTTCTCTTCCGGCGTCTTCACCTCGTCACGGTCGAAGACCTGATAGCCGGCATCTTTCAACACTTGTGGAAGGCCGAGGTCGCGCACCGTCATCGTTCCACCCCATGTCACACTGCTTCCTTCCGGCATGAGTGACTTCACTGTTTCTATGATTTCCTTTGTCGTGCGGCAATAGTAAGCCTCAAAATGCCGACGCTCAAGGTTCTTGATAAGTTTCGCCGACAATCGCTCATTGCGAAGTTCTTGTGGTGTCATATAATATCAATTAATGTTTATGAAATGCAAAATTAAGGCAATCTGCCCATAAATCAAAAAAAAGCGTATGATTTTTGGTGTATGTTCTTGTTTTTGTCATTTCCAGAAAGGTTGAGATAACATTTATCCTTGCATACAAGAATTCTTCTTCATGGTGCCTATTTTCAAGAGACGATTTGTTTTCGTCTATTTGTTTCCATGGTTATGATGTTGAAAAAATGATTTTTGGATGGAAAAAGATGATATAATAGGCACTAAATAGATGTTGAAATGAGGAAAATCAAAAAAAAACGCTTAAAAGTTTGGTGGTTTCAGATAAAAGGCATACCTTTGCACTCGCATTTGAGAAAAGCATCGCAAAGATATCAAGATGCAAGATGATGCACCCGTAGCTCAGTTGGTAGAGCACCTGACTCTTAATCAGGGTGTCCAGGGTTCGAGCCCCTGCGGGTGTACAAGGTTAAAGCACTGAGGATGAGGGAGTTAAGAAATTCTTAGCTCCCTCTGATTTTTTTACAAACTCGAAATCTGAACAGATTTTGGTCAGAATAAAGGGTTTATTTATTGCTAACATCCATGAATACATATGATTACGTATGATTATTCCCTGTTGAAATATCCTTACTTTTTTGTTTGTTGATATGCATTAAGTGTCTATTTGCAGGATATAATAGAGGGTTAAGAAACATCAAATGGGAATGTTAGATGTCTACAAAGATGTATGCAAAATGTCAACATAGTTTAGCAAATAGAAGAATAAGGGGGGCACATTCTTCAGTTGAACCTATATATTTTAAAAAGGTGTAGCAAATGAATTGTCTATTTTAACCTACGTTTATGTATCTTTCCACGCTTAATCTTATTCAAGTTGAGAAAGTTCAGATTAAGAGATGCAACATTCTACCTATCAAAGTTGTTAAGTAATTCCATTTTTCTGTCCAATTTTGTGAATTAGCAAGTTTCATTGACCAATAGAAGGAAAAACAAGTGGATATGTTTCCCGTCAAGTTTATCCAAATGAACGTTTAAAAAAGTGCCATTTTCTCCTTTAATGGAGGATTCTTGGCACCAGCGAATCAAAGTACATGACCTTCAGTGGCCTGAAAGGAAAAAGTACTTGAAAAAATCATCATGATGATTGAATTTTTCCATACCGTACATTATGTCGTGTATCGCTTTTACAGAAAGCATAAACAGGACATTGACGTGTCAATGTTTTATGCCTGCGCCATACATT
>JAFWSS010000011.1 GCA_017524385.1 Prevotella sp. | reverse complement strand
TCCATGTTGTGACGCAACTCTGGTTGGATGAGGTAATGGGCTATCATCGTGTCCCACATGGGGCCTAGTAAGCGGATGTTATAGTTTCTTAAAACTTCTAAATCGTACTTCAGGTTCTGTCCGGGGGTATGCGCACCGCCTTTTGCGCACGAAAATTTTCAATCTTCAATCTTCAATCTTCAATCTTCAATCTTCAATTTTCAATTTTCAATATTTTTCAATTATGATTCCTGTTTAAGCAAATAGCGGTGTTAATTATCCCCTCCCCTCAAGGGGAGGGGCAGGGGTGGGGTCTGTAACTTGTTGTTTACAAGACTAATTCACCCCAACCCCACCCCTGCGATGGGAGGGGAGATGCACACCGCCTTTTGCGCACGAAAATTTTCAATTTTCAAAGTTGCGATTAAGCGAGAGCAGACCAAGCTTGCTTGGAGTCTGCCGAGTGTGAGCAACTTCGACCGAAGGCCAATCTTCAATTTTCAATAATTTTAAACCAGGTGTGAGATGATGCTCTCGCGGTCGCCGGGGAGCATGTCGATGACAGGTATCTCTATCATCGTGTAGCAGCCGGGTTGCTGGCGCAGGGAGGCGCGTGCCACGTTGACTAGGACTTGCGCGGTGAGAGCGGGGTTGTTGATGCTCATGGTGAACTCCATGCGCTGGTTTTGGGTCTGTCCGCTCACGCCTTTGCGCACCAGGTGCACACCGTGGCCCATATCCTTCACTTCATCCACCGACTCCACGGCGAAGACGTGTGTCTCGTCGTTGGAGAAATAGGGGTCGGCCTTGATGGCGGCGGTCACCTCTTCCAACGAAGCACCTTCTTCCAACTCCACATACACCATGCGGCGATGCAGTCCCTCGCCTTTGGGGATGGTCATGGAGAGGGCGTCTTTCACACCGGCCTTCGAACGCACGCACACGGAGTGGCCCATCGACATGCCGGGACCGAAATTGGTGTAGGAGAGGCCTTTGGGGGCGAGGCTCTGCATCAACGTACGCACGATGCTGTCGCTTCCCGGATCCCAACCGGCAGCGATGATGGAAACGGTGTTCGTCGACTTGTTGATAGGTGTCAGTGAGGCACGATAGTCGAGGATGCTGGTGTGGATGTCGAAACTGTCGACGGTGTTGATGCCCAAAGGAAGGATTTTCTTCGCATATTCCTCACAACTACGCGTGGGGGTGGCGAGGATGGCCACGTCCACATCCTTCAGTTCTGTGATGTCCTTCACCACCTCGTAGGGAGCCAGCTCCGACGGTTTGTCAGCACTGCCGTTGCGACGCACGATGCCGGCTATCTCAAAGTCGGGCGCGGCCTCCAAGGCCTGGATGGTGAATTTGCCGATGTTGCCATAGCCCACAACGGCTGCTCTGATTTTCTTCATATTGCAAAAATTATAAAAATGATACGATTTCCCGTTGAAAATATGTCTCTTGTCGCACTTTTCGTGTTTCAGCTTGCAAATTTACATATTTTTGGAGAAATACATAACAAAATGATATATTTTTTTGCGGAGTTAACGACAATAGTCCTATAAACGAAGTTATAGAAGTTAAAGAAGTTATCGCTTCGCTCGAAGTTAGAGACAATAGTCTGATGGGATGAAGAAGTTGTCGCTTCGCCACTTCCAATCATCCGTGCAAAACAAAGAATGTGTTGTAACTTACTTCCCCTCTAAAATTTGAGGGGTCAGGGGGGCGTTGACAAACCACAACACCCTATCATCCACACTTCATCCTCGGGGGACATTTATGATCTTTTGGGCGGGTACAAGCCCCGCCCCTACGACTTTTGGGGTCTTTTTGAGAATAACAAATCGGGCGGAAATTGCAATTTTTTGCAAGTTTCCGCCCGATTTGTTGCTTGTTTCAATATTTATATATATCTTTGCAACAGTAAGATATAAAAGAAATGATTCCTTTGATACCTCATACTTTTGTGTGTTTATAGCATTAGGAATAAGATGGAAAAAATAATTGGACGAGAAAATGAATTTGGCAAACTCACCGACTACATAGAGTCGGGAAAGAGTGAATTTATCGCCTTGTATGGTCGCAGGCGTGTGGGCAAAACTTTCTTGATTCGGAGTTTTTTCAAAGACAAATTTGATTTCTATGCAACTGGTGTGATAGAAGGTTCGAATGAAACGGAAATGGAGTCTTTTCACACAGCTTTGGTAAGATATGGATACAAAGGCGAGAAGGCTGCGTCGTGGATACAGGCTTTTACACAACTTGCAGAGTTGCTGGAGCGCAAAAACAGAAACCGCAAACGACGATTAGTTGTTTTCCTTGATGAGCTTCCTTGTTTTGACACACCTCGCTCAGGGTTCCTACCTGCCCTTGACTTGTTTTGGAATAGTCGTGCATCGTGGTTGGATAATATTTTCTTTGTGGTTTGTGGTTCTGCGACCTCGTGGATGATGCGGAATATCGTAAACAATCGTGCTGGTTTGCATAAACGCGCTACACACACAATGCATCTTCGTCCTTTCTCTTTAGGTCAAACGGAAGAATACCTCAAAAGCAGGAAGTTTCGTTGGCCAAGGATAGCTGTCTTGCAAATATATATGGTACTTGGTGGCGTGCCATATTACTTGAGTTTGCTTGATCCAAAGAAAAATGTCCCAGACAATATCGACACTCTTTTCTTCTCAGAAGGGCCAGAACTGGAGAATGAATATCAAAGACTTTTCAGTTCCTTGTTTAAGAATGCTGATGCTTATATGGAGATTGTTCGTTTGCTTAGTACTTCTCGAGATGGTTATACACGTATCGAGATTTCAAATGAATTGAAGATTCCGGACAATGGTCATCTAAGTGAAATGCTGGACGATTTGGAGCATTGTGACTTCGTACGGAGATATAACAATGGCACCCTTCAGAAAAATGGAATTTATCAATTGATAGACTTCTTCTCGCTGTTTCATTACAAATTTTGTACGCATCGCGTTACAGACGAGCATTTTTGGCGTAATGCACTGGGAACCTCTGAGCAGAACAATTGGTATGGCCTGACCTTTGAACGAGTCTGTTTGAGTCATGTGAGGCAGATTGTACATGGGTTGCGCCTTGATGCCATCAGACATGAATACTATGCTTGGAGAAGTCAACATAGCCATCCTGCCGTTCAAATAGACTTGATAATTGACCGTGCAGATGGCATCGTAACCATTTGTGAAATGAAATATTCCAAGGACGATTACACCCTAAATGAGACGGAATACAAAAAAATCATAAGACGTATGGAAACCTTCCAAAAGGAAACTGGGCGCAAGGGTGGTATGCAAGCAAGTATCATCACCACATACGGTCTCCATGAGAATATGTATTCTGAAATTTCGCCAATACCTATTACGTTGGAAGAATTGTTTGAAAAGATCTAGTGATTTTTCATAACTGTTTTGTCGGTCATTGAATATCTCGCTATGCCCATATTTCTTCAAGACAAGTGAAAAGAAATGTTAACTTCAAAAAAAATCCGCAGGCTGTCAAGCCTGCGGATTTTTGTAAAAAAGTCTTCTCTTATTCAGCCCTGAAATGCTCCAGGTCGGAGGCTTTCAGGTTCTTGATGTAGGCGTGATGTCCTCTGCACTCGGCTTCAGCGTGGCGCACATACACGTTGGCGCTCTTGGCGAAGAGTTCCGGGGCGCGTGTGGCGTCGTCGAGGATGAGGAGCGACATGATGATGTCGGCGGTCATCTCGTAGAGGCGGCGTGCCACAAAGTCGGTTTTCTCTTGGTTGTTCTCTTCCTTCACCTCGCCGAGCACCTCTTCATAGAGGGTGACCATTTCTGCCACGCGTGCTTTCAGCGCCTTCAGGTCGTCGGCCACTTCGCTTTCAAGCATCTCCTGGATGATGGAGAGGTAGGTGCCGTTGGTGATGTAACGCAGGGCAGCCACCACTTGGAGCTGTGTCGTTCCCTCATAGATGGAGAAGATGCGTGCGTCGCGGTAGAGGCGCTGGCACTTGTACTCCATGATGAATCCGGAACCGCCGTGGATGGAGATGGCATCGTAGGCGTTCTGGTTGGCGTATTCTGAGTTCATACCTTTTGCCAGCGGTGTGAAGGCATCGGCAAAACGGGTGTATTTCTTCATTTCCTGGCGCTCCTCGGGCGTGAGGCTCTTCGTCTCGCGCTGGATGTCCTCAAGGGCTTTGTACAAGTCCACGTAACGGGCGGTCTGGTAGAGCAGCGAGCGGCCGGCGTCCAACTTCGCCTTCATCCGTGAGAGCATGTCGTAGACGGCGGGGAAGTTGATGATTTTCTGGCTGAATTGCTGACGCTCGCGGGCGTATTTCAGTCCTTCGTTGAGGGCTTCTTGCTCCACGCCGACGCTCTGTGCGGCGATGCCCAGGCGGGCGCCGTTCATCAGGGCCATCACATATTTGATGAGTCCCATGCGGGTGCTGCCGCAGAGTTCGGCCTTGGCGTTCTTGTAGGTCAACTCGCAGGTGGGTGAACCGTGGATGCCGAGTTTGTGCTCGATGTGGCGCACATCGACGCCGCCGTTGCGCTTGTCGTAGATGAACATCGAGAGGCCGCGGCCGTCGTGGGTGCCTTCTTCGGAGCGGGCGAGCACCAGGTGGATGTCGCTGTCGCCGTTGGTGATGAAGCGCTTCACGCCGTTCAGGCGCCAGCAGTTCTCCTTCTCGTCGAAGGTGGCTTTCAGCATCACGCGCTGGAGGTCGCTGCCGGCATCGGGCTCGGTGAGGTCCATCGACATCGTCTCTCCTGCACATATGCGGGGGATGTATTTCTGGCGCTGCTCCTCGGAACCAAACTCATACAAGGTGTCGATGCACGACTGGAGGCTCCAGATGTTCTGGAATCCGGCGTCGGCGGCTGAAATCACCTCGTTGAGCATGGAGAAGACGACGTTGGGAAGGTTCAGGCCGCCGTAGCGGCGGGGCATCGACACGCCGTGAAGGCCGGCCTTGCGTGTGGCGTCGATGTTCTCGAAAGTCTTCGAGGCATAGATCATGCGTCCGTTCTCCAGGTGCGGTCCTTCGAGGTCCACGCTCTCGGAGTTGGGCTCGAGTATGTTGCCAGCCACGTCGCCGGTGATGTCGAGGATGCGCTTGTAGTTCTCTATGGCGTCCTCGTAGTCCACGGGGGCGTCGGGGTATTCTTTGGCATCGGCATAGCCGCGCTCTTTCAGTTCGACGATGCGCTTCATCAGTGGGTGGTCCAGGTGGAACGCTATCTCGGGGTGGTCACTATAATAGTTTGCCATGTCTTTTATTTGTTTTCTTGATTTTTCTTATATTGTCTTCCTCCCCATCTTGCTCCAAAAGCAGCTCCGCACAAGCAAGCGCCGAACGACACAATGGCACCTAACTCGGCATTACCAGAACGATAGACGTAATAACTGGCGACGAGTAATGCGATGGCAACAACGATGAGTAGGATGTCTATAGTTTTCATATTACTTTTCTTTTGTCAAGTCCTTGAAAGTATCCCAAAAGCCGCAAGTAAAAATGATGATGATGAGTTCGTTGACGAATCTCCTCCACGCAGCCTTCTCTGGTAAAAGTGACAACCATATGTTTGTGATAATCACAATCACGCAGAAGATCAGATAAATGACTTTTTTCTTCATTTTGTCATTTGCTGTTCTGCTTGTAGTATTTGATCAACTTCGGCACGACCTCCTCCACGGTTCCGGTGATGACATAGTCGGCAATCTTGTTGATGGGAGCATCAGGGTCGCTGTTCACCGAGATGATGATGCCTGAGTCCTGCATGCCGGCGATGTGCTGGATTTGTCCGCTGATGCCGCAGGCGATGTATACCTTGGGATGCACGGTGACGCCCGTCTGTCCGATTTGGCGGTCATGGTCGCAGAAGCCGGCGTCGACGGCGGCGCGGCTGGCACCCACCTCGGCGTGAAGCACCTTTGCCAAGTCGAAGAGCATGTCAAACCCTTCCTTGCTGCCCATGCCATAGCCGCCGGCCACGACGATTTGGGCGCCCTTGAGGTTGTGCTTGGCGGCCTCCACGTGGTGGTCGAGCACTT
>JAFWSS010000148.1 GCA_017524385.1 Prevotella sp. | reverse complement strand
CAGGAACTCAGCCTTGCGTGAAGAGCCAGACGGCATCTTCACTTTCATCGGGTCTGTAGCACTAAACGGATAGTCCTTCTCACGCATATAGCCATTACTGATACAGGCCTTGAAGACCACGCGAATAGCGCGAAGATAAAAACCGATGGTCGTCTGTGTGTACCCCATTTCCTTCATATAGGCAATCCACGCCTTGATCATAGCCACATCTACATTATAGCCATCCTTGGCATCATAGACTTTGCTCTTGATGAAACAGTCTCGTGCATTACGATAAGTCTCTGCCGTACTGGCTTTCTTCTGTGATATAACTTCATTCCATAGTCCAATAAACGAATTGGCATAAGGTGTAGTACCTTCATCCGAATTGCCATAGGAGGAAATGCGCCCGGTAATGACGGCTCGGATATTATCAACAGATTTAAGTGTTCCCTTGTTATACATATCCCGTACAAGATCAACATATTGGTTGTAAAGCTCGACCAGCCTGTTCCTGTCGATGAAGTTCTGGCTCTGGTTACCACCACGTCCACGACCATCAGCTTTACTGATGGCATCAAATTCCTCTACTGTATATTTGTTACCCAAATGGAAGAAGTATCTACTGCCATTCACGGTAAAACGGATGGATGCATGGTATTTGCCATTGTCGTCTCTATATCTTGTATCAAGAGTAAGCGAAATGGTGCAATTTCCCATTGTCAGCGACTCCATGTTGGGTACCTTTTCCCTCTTCTTTCTTTCAGTCATTTCAGTCATTTTTATCAAATCTGAACAAATTTTGGTTATCTCAATTCACTCAAATCTTCTGAAACCCCTTTATTTATTGACAATCCGTCTGAACAAATTTTGGTTATTTATTCTCGTAATTAAGCAAAATCATAGAGTATCATAAGATGCTGCAAAATTACTAACTTTCTGTGAATCAACCAAATAACCATAAAGCAAATATCACAAAATATTACATTTTTTAACTGTTAATCAGGGGGTCGTTGGTTCAAGCCCATCCTGAAGCGCCACATAAAAGGCTGAAAAGCAAGGAGTTACGAGCAATCGCAACTCCTTTTTCGTTATTTAGAATTTGTCCTGTGAACTGCTGGTGAACTGACAGCTCATGCAATCAAGGATGAGCATCGGGTATCGGCAACCCTCATTCAGCATCGTGGAGCGCACCATTTTAACATTTCCACTTTTGGAAAAATCGTGTCTTTGGGCTGAAATCGGACTGTTAAACTTTCCAAATTTGGGGTTTCGAGTGTCCTTTCTACACCGAGTTTGGCTACTTTTACATGCCGCCAACTGACGGCAAAAGACTATTTCGTTTGTTTTCATTGCTGCTTCCATTACTCAAACAAATCCTTTTCCACTGGCTGCTTTCTGCCCTTCTCCATCGGCTCCAGTGACCAACCGAAATAGTTCTTCAGATTCACCTTCAGGGCGTAGTCAACGATGTTGTTGTGCTTATAGGTAGGTGTTGCCCGCTGAAACTTGGGCTGTCCCTCCTTCTCCTTGATGACCTCCATCACCTGCACATAGCCTTCGTAGAGGTTCTGAGCCTTCTGGCGAATCTGGCGCATGTAATACCAGACTTCTTCATCCTTCATGTATCGACGCAGCAGGGCTTCAACGGCTGTTTCCTGATTGTCCTTCGGCAAACTAAGCCACGGACTATTTTTCACTTTCTGTTGTGGTGTCAGATGTTCATCTTCGGTTTCAGGCTCGATTTCGTAGGGACAGAGCGGTTCATCACCCTTTGTCCAAGGCGATTCTTTGCCCACTTTGGGGAAATCTCTGGTATAGATATAGACGTAGATGGACGAGACCTTACCACCACGGCCTTTCTTGGCTCCTTCCTGATAGTCGAACCACAGGTTTGAATGATAGCAGCCATAGAGTTCAAACAGTTCTTTTTGTGCCACGTCCAGGATTCTCGTCTTGATGTCCTTGAAACTGGTATAACTGGCAGGGGTGATGATGCGCTTTGTTCGTGGATCGCGTATCTCATCGAGATTGAAGATGCGCCGGAAGTCGGTCATCTGTATAGGCAACACCCGTTTCTTGAAGATATTGCCAGCATCTTCCTCTGTCTGGCTACAGAAACGGAAATCACCACAGAACTGACTGCAAAGCTCATACATCTTCTGAGTATATTTCGATCTGAGCAGCATGGCTGTACCGAGGCCGAAGGTGGTGAACGACTTGCTGATGTCAATCAGATAGGGCATTATCTCTGGCGATACACGCACATCATAAAGCCCCGTCTGTTCGTTGTAGAAGAAGGAGTCCACCCAGTGAACCTTTCCCGTTATCAACTGTCCTTTCTCGTTGCGGAACGAGACTGGGATGAACTTCTTACCCAACTCACTCAATGCCTCGTAGGTGTGCAGCACATTGTTCTTGCCGCCAATCACCCCCAGGTCTTTGTCTGTCAAATGAAAATAGAGTTCCTTCCAGTTTTCAGGCACTCCGAGGTTTTTCTCCGTATATTTGTGTTTCACTTCCCCT
>JAFWSS010000147.1 GCA_017524385.1 Prevotella sp. | reverse complement strand
ATAAAGATTGAAACACCGAACAAGCAGGTCAAGGAGATGGCCAAGCTGATGGGGGCAAAGATCCCTGCGTATATGAAACTCACCGACCTCGAAAAAATGGCTCTTGGAAAAATGTAGTGCTAAATTTTCAATTATCGTAGGTTAATTCTTTCACGATATACTTATGCTTGCTAGTGCATTGGGGATTGAGCCTACAGCGAAATCCGCGAGGATGACCAAGCACCACTCCCTCTGCCTTTTTCCTTGCCAACGCCTCCTTTGTCCTCTGACTTATCAGATTGCGTTCAATCTCGGCAGACAACCCAAATGCGAAAGCGAGAACTTTGCTTTGGATGTCATCACCCAGACGATAGTTGTCCTTGATGGTCCACACCCGACACTCCTTCGTCATACAGATATTCAGTATCTCCATGATCATAAAGAGATTTCTTCCAAGTCGAGATAGTTCACTACATATGATGATGTCATCCTTGTGTACTTTCTTTAAAAGATTACCCAACTGTCGTTTGGTATAGTTCTTGGTGCCACTGATGGTTTCTTCTATCCAGTCGTCAATCTTCAACTGGTTTTTCTCACAAAACTTATTGATTTCAAAACGCTGGTTCTCTACTGGGTCTAAATCGCTACTTTGTGATTTGGGAAGTTATCACAACTAAAATTAAATCACAACTTTTTCATTGAGGTGCTGATTACGAGGTCGTTCTGCAAGCAATTAAGTTGTGATTTAATTCGTTCTACTTTATCGTTGTCACATCCTTGAAAAGATCAACCAGATCGACATCCTTGTTGTGCCATAAGGGCTTAACTAATCTAGCTTTCGCACTCTCTATAGCCATTAGGTCCTTGGTTTTCTTTTCAATACTTACATCTACATATTTCATTGTGGTTGACAAGTTTGCATGGCCAAGCATATTGGCTATCTGGAACGGGTTCATTCCGTCGCTTGACAAGTCTGTTGCCCTTGTGCGTCTAAATTGGTGGGCATGAAGATTAAGTGATATGTTTGGATCTTTCTCGTTTGCCTTCTTCGCAATGTTCTTCAGGCGCTTATCAATGGCGGCTTCGGTAATCGGGAATCCTTTCCCTTTTACCCTTGAGTAGAACAAGAAGGATTCGCCTTCGGGTTCAATCCCATGAAACAGCGATATGTAGTTGCGCAGATTCTTTACAATCTTTTCAGGAAGATGTACAAGACGTTCTTTGTTTCCCTTTCCAACAATATGCACATATCGGTCGTCTCCTGTCAAATGCAGGTCTTTGACCTGTACCATCCTCATCTCTCCCATTCTTACGGCTGTTCCGTAAAGGAATGACATAATCATGATGTCAAGACAGCCACTTCGTGAATTAGGGTCAGGTGTCTGCATAAGAATCGTCAACTCGTTTTCTGGTATGGCATACTGCTTCTTCTTGATGTACCTAAATGGCTTTATACTAATTGCATCCAGATAGATATGCGCGTACTTTAGGTCGCGGTCGGAAATATATTCAAGAAATGTGCGGATATGCGACAGCCGGTTGTTGCATGTCTCTGGACTACAGCCTTTCTCATCTTTCAGCCAGTTTAGCCACTGCAGTATGGTATCTCTGGAAAAACTGTCTTCAGATTCGAAGTTGGTGAGACTTTTTCCTTTGGCCTTCATATATTCCATGTATATTCTTATGGAAACTTTGTATGCCCTTATAGTATGTGGACTCTTGGCTTTTTCACATTCCTTTATCCACCTCCAATATAAACGTGCCATCTGCTTGGCCTCACAGATAACTGGTTCCTTCTTCATGTCACATCTCGTTTGGTGGTGGTATACTTTGTATCATCCTGTCCATCTTTGCTGAAGACGCGCTGTCCATAATCTGACCCATCTGCGGCGCATAAGCGTAATAACTGTAGGTGCTTTCCAAATCAGAATGGCCGACATACTTGCAGAGTGCCATCATCTTTGGATAAACCTCATAGTCCCTACCCGTCCATGAATTTATCCTGTCGATAATGAAATGATGCCTCAAATCATAGGCTATTACACCGTCCGTCCCTACGGCTTTCTTCCAAATCCGCTTGAAATGGATACTTATCCACTCGTCAGAATGCGTCTGATCATGATCGTTTGGAAAGAACACCTTCCTGTTAGGTACCAGATTCTCAACAGCCGCGTCGTAATCAACCAATAGCCGACGCATACTTTCATGAAGGAACACCCTCCGTTCCATATAGCCTTTGGTGGCTTCCCGTACTATGTATATGCATCCTTTGGCCAGGTCCACGTTCACCTTTTCAAGCAGCCTTACTTCCGTCGTCCTCATCCCCGTACTCAGAAGCAGTCTAAAGAGGACAGGGAACTCGATTTCATTGAGCAGACACTCGAGCATGTTGTTATGGTGTCCCATGTTGTCACATTCCTTGAAGAATTTGGTCAATTCCTCCTTGGTGTAGAAATGAGGAACGTATTTCGAGAGCTTCCATTTTGGAGTGTCAGGGACTATGTACTCGGCATTCGGATATCGTGCAATGACAAATTTCAAGTATGGAAGGACCTGGCACACCCTGATGCAGTATGAATCAACCCTTTCTGTATCTCGTTTCTCCCACCAGGTATCTATCATGGCCTGTATCAGGGTATCCTCCCCCGGGAATGCTTTACAAGAGAAAGAATAAAATTTTCGTACACCCTCTTTCGGGCACTGCTTCAAGCCGCACAAATCACGGTAGGAAAAGTATTCATCTATAGTTTTCGACAGATTAACAGTAGTCATGGCTTGCAGTGCTTAAAGATGTCATTATATAGCGGATACTCCTCGATGCTAAGTGCACATGCCCTTAACAGATTCTCGTCAGCAGAAAGGTAGACTTCAAGAGAAGAAGGTGAAACATGCCCCATAACTGATGTGACTTCCAGTGCGTCACAGCCTTCTTTTATCAGAGAAGTGGCAAGATTGTGACGAAAAACATGGACTCCCCTCCTTCTGCCGTCGGTACGGACACCTGCCTTTTCAAATACGATCTCGGCTATGTCATATATCGCCCATGCCGTGATGGGGCGTACATTCTTCCCATCATCGATTAAGAAGAGGTGTTCATGGTTGCAACGTGGACGCTCCTTCACGATGTACTCATATATGGCGTTCCCTACTACGGGGCGCAAAGGCAATTCTTGTCGGACATTGGTCTTCGACTGGACAAAAGAAATCTTGTCCTTTTGAAAGTCCACATCCTTAAGTTTTAGTGCCGCTACGTCACCCCGTCTCAAGCCAAGATAGAACACTATGGTCATTATCGCCTTATTACGTAGTGATAAACCGTTATCAGGGGACTCGATGACTGCTTGTAGTGCTTTTGATTCTGACGAAGACAGGAAATCGTATGGTTTCCTCGTCATCTTCTTCTTTGGGAGATATGATGACACGACATCACATCCTTGTATTTCTTCTGAAGAATAAGACAAGGCATCCCTTATGACGCTCGTAACCTCGATAGACTGCAAATTCTCATTCGTATAGTAATCCCTGACAATATCCTCAGTGATGTCGGAAATTTTCTTGCACCCTGCATTCTGGCACGCCAAGAGGAATTTCTTCAAGGAGTAAGTCCTGCCTTTTATTGTATTTTCAAGATTTCGTCTTTCTCGTTTTCCTCGCCTGTAATTATCCACAACACGCTTGAACTCATCACACAAAAGACCATAGGTGTCGCGCGGCATAAATCCCTTTGGGACACATGGTGTCGGAAGGGTACCGTTTTTGTCAAAATACCATAGAGTCGCCAAACAGCCTTTTTTGTCCTTCGCACTTGAAGGCGAATAGTTAGGTACAATGAAAAAGGTGTAGAAATCTTCATAGGAGGCGTAGTCTTTGCTTGCTCCATACTTCATAAGGACATTGTAACATGAAGTTATGTCCATCATCGTCTTCTTCGAATAGCCTCCATCTTTCAATGCTGAAAACAGGGCTTCCTTTTTTGCTTTTAAATTGCTTAAATCCATACTAATAGAGTTTTTGAAACCATTACTCTATTAAAACGAATTAAATCACAACTTAATTGCTTGCAGAACGACCTCGTAATCAGCACCTCAATGAAAAAGTTGTGATTTAATTTTAGTTGTGATAAGTCTGCTTGTCGCTACTCACCCTGATGTATCCGTAAATCATAATTGCTGTTTTTGAAATTGTTTGAAGTTGGTTTTGGGGATTCGATATCGTTATACATCATTATAGACAAAAACATATTTTCCCCAGTACTTTCATCTCCTATGTCAATAATATTTTGTAACTTTGTCCCCAACCTATCGTCCATCCTTTGGAAACGAATAGCCAGAGCTTTGTGAAATACAGAACTATAAATAATTGATTATGGTTAGACTATCCTTCTCCAGTCTCGCTTCTTTCTGGAAGCGCATAGAACATTTCCCAATTGGACAAATGCTCAAAGAAGGCCTTGATGTCTATCTGCCAGTGGTGGACGATAAAGGCATTGATGCTGTCGTGCGCATAAACAACAACAAGCAACCGGGGCAATATGTGGGTATATGAAATGTTTGAGGGCGACAAGTATCGTTCTTATGAATATGATGAAAGTATAAAAGACATCATGAATATTCAATATGAGATGTATGAATACATCTCTAGTTCGATGAGATTTGTTGTTCAAAGAAAGTATTTATACTCTCCACAAATAAGCATATTTCTCGATAATGATGAGATTGAGTTCATGAATAACAACTATCAGGGTGACCATCGGCTCGTCCAAAACGTTCACGACACATTGGCAGCAATATTCAGGTGGAAATTGTTAAACGAAGGAGCAACACTGTCTTTCTTTCCGACAAATGATGAAATAAAGGAGCTTTTTCAAGAAAAATATGTTGACACAGATTTCTTGGACACCATATCCTCGGAATATCACTGTTTATGCAAACAATGGTACGATTTCAGCATGAACGAGACAGAAACCAACAGTGGGGTCATAAGAACCATGGGGAGAATGTTATATCCAAAAAATGAAAAAGAAGTAGAAAGCAGGTGGAAGAATTCACAACTTGCTGCAAAAATCTTGAAGGATAAGTATTCTCAGATTAAATGGATAGTTTAGTAATGGTGAGTATTCTTGACAACTATTCCTCAAAATCGAAAAAAACGAAGATATGAAAACAACCTTATCAACAAGTTTTATCCGGGCGGCCATGACGCTGCTCATAACGCTATGTTTGACTACCTCCATCCACGCAGGGGTCCTCGCTGTGTATTCCAATGACAACCACACCCTCTATTTCACAAAAAGAAATGGACTGGAGACAAGTTTGTCACAAGGTGGCCTTTTCACTCCAGAGGGAGGAAATCGCTCGTTGAATGTCACCTGGTACTATCAAATCGAGTCTGTTGACGCAGAAAGCCCGTATTGGGGTGACAGGTCGGACCTTGGCGATGTGCAAAAGGTGGTGTTTGAGTCTTCTTTCGCCGATGTGAAACCCACGATGCTGAATAGTTGGTTCAAAGGCTTCAGCGGGTTGAAGAGCATGGAAGGCTTTGAAAACTTCAATACCAGCGAGGCCAGGAATATGAACATGATGTTCGCGAATTGCACCAGTTTGGCATCATTAAGCTTCAATTATTTCAATACGGCAAAGGTGACTACCATGAACTCCATGTTCCATGGGTGCACAAATCTTATTAACCTCAACATCAGCAGCTTCAACACTGCGAATGTGACCAGTATGACAGGGATGTTCGCAATGTGCGAGCAAGTTGTTGGCATTTATATCGGTGATGGATGGACTACTGCCAATGTGCAAAGTTCAGGGTCAATGTTCCAATGGTGTAAGAAAATTGTCGGGCAAGACGGCACAACCTACGACAGCAGTGTCACGGACAAGAGAAAGGCCCATGCCGGTTCTGGGGGATATATGCGAAAGCAGGTTTTTTACCAACCTGCTGCAGTTTATTGCGCCGACTCCAAGGTCATGTATTTCACCAGGAGTTTCAATCCAGACAATGCCTATTACTCCCCCGAGGGTGGCACCGAGACATACTCCGTCGCTGCCTATTGGTACGATACCAACGTGACGGAAACCGGTGAATATCCTGAATGGTACCGCAACTACAGTATGAAAAACAACGTGACCACGGTTGCCTTCGAACCATCGTTCAATTCTGTGAAACCCATAAGTACAAAAAGATGGTTCATGGATTTCACAAAACTGTCTTCGGTGCTGAGGATGAACAACCTGAACACGAGCGATGTAACAAACATTGAGGCGATGTTCTATGGATGCACCCGACTCACTTCGCTCAACCTGACAAACTTCGTTACGAGCAAAGTTACAGAAATGTCATCCATGTTTGGAAGCTGCACCGACCTCACCACCCTCGACCTGAGCAGTTTCGACACGGGCAAAGTGAATCAAACAGCCTATATGTTCAAAGGATGCTCAAAGCTTAAGAGCATCTACATCGGCGCAAAATGGAACCTTTCCAGAGTAAGCGATATCGGTTCCATACAGATGTTCCAAAACTGCACCGACATCGTCGGGCAGGACGGCACTACCTACGACAGCAATTACACGAACAAGACCAAGGCCCATGCCGACGCTGGCGGCTATATGCGCGTACATACATCACCGCTCACTTTATACGACGACAGCGACAACACCTCGTTGATAGCCAGTGCGATGGAATCAGACGGATATTACGATGTCACCCTCTCTGGCCGCATGCTCTACAAGGATGGCTCGTGGAACACCCTGTGCCTGCCGTTCGACCTCAAGGCCACACAGATTGCAACGATGCTCGAGAGCCCCGAAAAGATCATGACACTCGACAATGCAAGCATTACAAATGGCACGTTGACAATGAATTTCAAGGAAGCCTCTTCCATCGAGGCGGGCAAACCCTATATCATCAAGTGGGCAAAGGCTGACGATTACGTCAACGACAAGACCCACAACCTTTATCAGCCGACGTTCAAAGCAGTGAGAGTAAGCAAGAACCTTACCGACATCACCACCGACGGCGTCACGTTCAAAGGGCTTTACAAACCACTCGTCATCGCCAAGTCAGGCGACAGAGGGAAGCTATACCTGGGTGCCGACAACAAACTCTACTTTGCTGAAATATCCTTCAACATCAATGCGTTCCGCGGATATTTCCAGTTAGGCAAGGACATGGTCATCTCAAACCTGGGCGATGTGAATGGCGACAGGAGCCTCAACGTGACAGATGTGACCTTTCTCGTGAACAATATCTTGGGCTTTCACGAAAGCCACTTCATCGTTGGGAATGCCGACGTCAACGGTGACGGACAGGTCACCGTGACTGATGTGACGGAAATGGTGAATCTCATCCTCAACAACAGCAGACATATTTACAATGTAGTGGTCAACACCGATGGCTCTCCCATCAGTTTTGGAGATGGTGGGAGTGGACCCGCAAGAGGAAGGAAGATTGAAGATTGAAAAGCAGCAGAGGTGTTGAACAACCACCATCTTCGCAGAGACTTACTTCATAGTTGTCCGTACAACACCAAGTCATCGATGCGCATATCCCCTCCCATACAAGCTTTATACACAAGCCTATTCCACCCGGAGATAAAAGCCGTCGAGCGTGGTGAAGGCACCGAAGCAATCGTATTCCTTATATATGTCAGAGGTTGTCTTCACCCGCACGAAGTCTCTAAAAACATACATCACAAACTTATAGCCACAATCCTCCAACTCATCACTGTAAGTTCCATTGCTGAAGACGGCATGTGCGTTGTACTCAGCTATGTGAGGGTCATATTTGGAGATAGACACCTCCTCCACCCCTGGATTACCTTTCAGGTGGTTGATGACAACAGTGCCACCCTGGTTGCCCTTGAAGTGGTGCTGATAATTGTAGACAAAACGACCTGTGATGTCATCCGCCAGAGTGAAAGTGCCACCTTTACCCGTAGGAAAGGCCGTGGGTGTAAGCCGTAAGGCATAGGTGCGCTGGCTGTCATCATTACGCATATCACCCCACTGTGCGCTCAACTTAGATGTACGTGGGTCTCTGTCTATCTCAATATGCCCAGATCGTTCACCGTCTGCCTGGTACTCAAACAGCTGATGGCGGCACAACCCACCTTCCATCTCGTATGCTATGCCAAAGATCCTGATAGGAGTCTTCTGCTTGCTGCTGGTGTAGATAATCTCTCCCGACAGGTCGCCGTCCTCGGTCTCCTCATACCAGATGAGGGCTGTGATCTTCGATTTCTTGAACTGGGCGGTGTAAGCATGCCGTGTGACGGGGATGCCCTGGGCTAAAGCAGGGATGGTCATCATCAATGGCAACAACAAGACGAAAACAATTCTTTTCATAAGCTGTGGCTGATTTTTCTGCAAAGTTAAATAAATAAACAATTAACGAAGCGTCTTGTCGGTTATTTCAAAAGATGCACTACCCTGCCCTCTATCTGTATCTCACCAGCCTCCTGCATCTCTCTGAGACACCGCTGCAAAGAATACTTCTGTATGCCGAAATGCTCAGCCAGTGCCTGCCGGGAGAGAGGAATCCGCAAATGTCGACTCTGTTGCTTCTTTTGTTCTTCTTTGAAATATATTTCAACCTTCTCACGTACACTCATAGAGAGCATCGACACCTTCTTGGTGAGAAACGACACGATATTGGAAAGGATTTGAATCTCATTGAGGGCTATACGGCTGTCTATAAGAATCAGCGCTTCCACATCCGTGCGCATAAGCCGTAGGACACGGGTGTCGACAACAGCCTCTACAGTCACAGGATAGTGGTTGTCGGCAGCAAAGAGAAAAGCGGGCGCCAACATGTTGCCGGAATGATGCAAATTGAGGGTGATGATTTTGCCCGATGGACTCATCATGGAGGCTGTCATCTCACCGCTGATGACAATATCAGCATGAAGGCACTCGTCACCCGCCATGGCGAAGAGAGTACCTCGCTTATACGTCAGCACACGATAGCGCACACTATGCATCGCATTCATGATCTCCTCGTCGGTCAGTCCCTTGAAAAGCTGGCAGGAAGACAATCCTCTTAATGTATCTATATCCATACTTCAATAAATGAAAAGCATCACATGGCAAAGATGGTGAAAAAGCGAGCGCAATGCTTCCTATCTTTGCTTAGCAAAGGTAAAAACAAATTGTGAATTTTTCTAAAATTTAACAAATTTTACATATCAGGAGTAACAATTGTTACCCTTCTTTTCCTCATTAATGAGTATTTTTGTGTTAAAATATAAAATATCCATGAAGATTATTGATCAAATCATCGACAGATTCTCTTACAAGCAAAAAGTGGGACTGCTCATCTTGGGTGGTGTGATGGTGGGCTTAGGGGGGCTGTTTATGTATTTGCTCCGGGCACATACCTATATAGCCGACAATCCTTCAGCCTGCGTCAACTGTCATATCATGACACCCTACTACGCCTCGTGGAGCCATTCTTCGCATGGCAGAGACGCCACTTGCAACGATTGTCATGTGCCCCACTCCAGTTTGGTGGCAAAATACGGTTTCAAGGCGATGGACGGCATGAAGCATGTGGCCTATTTTGTCACCCACTCCGAGCGACAAGCCATTATGGCAGAAGATATGAGCGCCCAGGTGATCATGAACAACTGCATCCGTTGCCACACCCAGCTCAACCAAGAGTTTGTCAATACCGGCCGCATCGACTATATGATGGCCAAACGCGGTGAAGGCAAAGCCTGCTGGGACTGCCACCGCAACGTACCCCATGGCGGTATGAACTCACTGTCGAGCACACCAGCAGCAGAGGGTGTGACTCCATTGCCGCCAAGTCCAGTGCCAAAATGGCTTCATGGCATGATAGGCAGGTAATGCCAGAACTTCTCTACTTCTATCCCAAACCGAAATTTGAAAAAACAAATATTATGGCAAAAAAATTGAAAAAATGGCAAGGCTGGGCACTCTTCGGAGGTTCCATGATCTTAGTGTTTCTTTTAGGCCTGCTCGTGTCATCGTTGATGGAACGTCGGGCCGAGGTGGCCAGTGTGTTCAACAACAAGCGTACGGAGTTTACCGACTCCATCATCGCACAAAACGAGAAGTTCAAGGCAGACTATCCACGTGAGTACGAAACATGGGCAATGACTGAGGACACCACGTTCAAGTCAAAGTTCAACAGTTCTCAAGAGGTCGATGTACTGGAGGCACGTCCTGAAATGGTGGTGTTGTGGGCTGGCTACGCTTTCTCACGTCATTACAACACACCCCGTGGGCACAAGCACGCTCTTGAGGACATGCGCAAGATACTGCGCACGGGCAACCCCGGCATACAGATAGGAGCCGACTCTATCGCCGCAGACATGCAGCCAGCTACTTGCTGGACATGCAAGGGGCCTGATGTACCTCGCATGATGCGCGAATTGAGTGATTCGAAGTCTGTCATGGACCCAGCCAACTTCTATGCCAAGAAGTGGAGTGAATTGGGTGCCGAAGAAGTGAACACCATAGGCTGTTCCGACTGTCACGATGCACGCACGATGGATTTGCGCCCAGCACGCCCCGCCATCTACGAGGCTTTTGCCCGTGTGGGCAAGGATGTGAAGAAAGCTTCCCATCAGGAAATGCGCTCACTGGTTTGTGCGCAGTGCCACGTGGAGTATTACTTCATCAAACCCAACGACCCAGACAACCCAGGCAAGGCCAATTACTTGGTCTTCCCCCAACACTATGGCCTGACCTGCGAGGCTGCAGAGAAGTGGTTTGACGAGATTGGTTTCTACGACTATATTCACCCTCTGTCCAAAACCAAGATCCTGAAAGCCCAGCATCCAGGCTGGGAAATGTCACAACAGGGCATCCACGCCCAACGTGGCGTCAGTTGTGCCGACTGTCACATGCCTTATAAGAGCGAGGGTGGAGTAAAGTTCTCCGACCATCAAATCATGTCGCCGCTGGCTAAGATAGACCGTACCTGCCAAACCTGTCACCGTCAGGACGCCGAGGTGTTGCGCCAAAATGTCTATGAGCGTCAGGAAAAGTGCAACGAGGTGCGCGACCGTGCCGAGCAGGAGTTAGCCCGTGCCCACTTCGAGGCGAAGTTCATCATCGACAAGGGGGCAACCGAGGCAGAGATGGCTCCCATCCAGGCTCTGCTGCGAAAGAGCCAATGGCGTTGGGACTATGCCATCGCCTCACACGGTGCCACCTTCCATGCTCCCCAGGAGGTGACCCGCCTGCTCTCCCACTCTGTAGACTATGCTCAGCAGGCACGTCTGTTGATTGCCCGTGTGGCTGCCAAGTATGGTCACATCGGCGAGATTCCCGTACCCGACTATTCCACCAAGGCGAAGGCTCAGGCAGCCATCGGTCTCGACATGAAGACTTTGAACGCCAACAAGCAGCGCTTCCTGCTAGAGATTGAGCCTAAATGGATAGAGGAAGCAAAAAAGAACGGCAAACTCATATCACTCTGATGTGGACCAAGCCATGGACACTCCGTGAAGGCTTCATCATCTGTTGTGGCCTGGTAGTGGCAGGACTGATGCTCGAACTGAGTGTCGGCCCTGTCGTTTGGGATTCGTTTGCCTGGCCAGCCAATATCATCGTGCTCGCTGGACTTATCGTGTTGTGTGTCAGCATCTACCTGCTTCGCCAACGGACATATGCCTTCCGTTTCCTAAGCACCTATCGTGCGGCGGTGCCGGCACTACTCTTCGCGGTGGGCCTCACCATCATCATGGGCCTCACCCGTCAGTCCGCCAACGGAGACTGGATTTACAACATGCTCTCTTTCTGGCCTTTTGTTATCATATATGTCTACATCACCGTCATACTCTCCCAGGTCATCATCCACCATATCCTGCATTTCCACTGGCGGCGCGACATCCCCTTCCTGCTCAACCATCTCGGACTCTTCATTGCTATCACCACAGCCACTCTGGGCAACGCCGACATGCAACGTCTGAAGATGATCACCGCCATCGGAGAGCCGGAGTGGCGTGCCCTCAGCGACGACGGCTTGGTCAAGGAACTTCCCATCGCCATCGAACTGAAACGATTCATCATGGAGGAGTATGACGACGGCACTCCCAAACGCTTCGCCTCTGAGGTGCAGATTCTGACCAAAACGGGTAAGAACATCCAAGCCACTGTCGATGTGAACAAACCTGTCGAGGTGGAGGGATGGAAAATCTATCAATATGGCTATGACACGGCGATGGGCAGTATGAGCAACATCAGTATCTTGGAACTGGTGAGCGACCCTTGGTTGCCAGCAGTCTACACCGGTATCTACATGATGCTGGCGGGTGCTGTATGTATGTTTGTCTTAGGAGTAAGGAGGAGGAGTAAGCCATGAGTTGGGATCAATTTATCTATTTTGCTTCCGTGGCGCTGCTACTGTGGATAGCGGGGGCCGTCGGAGCATGGAAAGAAAAAGGTCGCATCGCAGTTCTTTTCACCGCGGCCGGCCTGGCTGTGTTTTTCTGTTACATCCTTCTCATGTGGGTATCCTTGGAACGCCCACCTCTCCGCACCATGGGCGAGACACGGTTGTGGTATTCCCTTTTCCTGCCACTGGCAGGCCTCATGGTCTATAGCCGGTGGAAATACAAGTGGATACTCACTTTCTCGACCATACTCGCCACCGTCTTCATCTGCGTCAACCTCTTCAAGCCTGAGATTCACTCCAAGACGCTGATGCCCGCACTGCAAAGCCCATGGTTCGCCCCCCACGTCATCGTCTATATGTTTGCCTACGCTCTCCTCGGTGCCGCTACCGTCATGGCGCTCTATCTGCTGTTTTTCAAGAAAGACCACGCGTCGGCAGATGAGATGGAAATCACCGACAACCTCGTATACGTGGGACTGGCCTTCATGACCATCGGCATGCTCTTCGGTGCCTTATGGGCAAAAGAGGCATGGGGGCACTACTGGTCATGGGATCCTAAAGAGACATGGGCGGCCATCACCTGGTTTGCCTATTTAGCCTACATCCACTACCGGCTGATGCCTCACCACCGTCTACGTCTGTCGCTATGGATGCTCATTGCCGCTTTCATCCTGCTCCAAATGTGCTGGTGGGGTATCAATTACTTGCCATCCGCACAGGGAAGTTCAGTGCACACCTATTCTACTTGATTTTTAGGGGTTCATAAGCGTCATCTTTTCTCCTCCTCGAGCATGTCGCGTCTTGACTTCGACTTCGTCACCATCCACACTCCTGCAAACACGAGCAGCACAGCCAAACCCTGGCTCCATTTCACAACGCCGATACCCATGGCAAGGCTGACGATGACGGCCACCAATGGCTGAACGTAATTGTAGATGGCAACAACCGTGGGGCGCAGCACCTTCTGAGCATTGACGATAAGGATGTATCCCAAAAAAGTTCCGAACACCACCACATAAGCCGTTTCCATCCATGTCGTGAAGTTCACGGCTGCCCACTCGGTCTGCGACACATGGAATCCTGTAAACGGCCAAACAATGATGGTGGCCCACAGGAACATCCATTTGTTCACAGTAAAAATGGAATATTTCTTGATGAACTTGTTGAAGAGGGAGAGAAACAAGGCATAGGAAAACTGTGCACCCAACACGAGAAGGTCTCCACGGATATCACCCACCTTGGCATCTGAAGCCGAGAGGCTGGTGAGGATGAGCGTCACTGCTCCACAGCATCCAATGGCAACGCCTCCCGCCTTTTTCCATGTGATGGGCTCATGGAGTATGAGGAAAGAGAGAAGCATGGCGAAGATGGGCATCGACGTAGTGACGATGCTCGCATTGACGGGCGAGGTGATGCTCAACCCGATGGTGAAACAGCATTGGTTGCACACCAGTCCGAATAGTGCTGCACCGGCAAAAATGAACTTGTCGCGAGTGGCTACATGCTCTTTAGGAAGGAAGAGCGAGGTGAACCAGAAAAGAAGCGCACCTCCTGCCACCCGGAACGACACCATGACGATGCCATCGAGACCGTGTGTCATCGCATCTTTTCCTATGGGTGACATCAGACCCCAGATGGCGCATGCCAGAAACATGCTCAAATGTGCGTAAAAAGGTCGGTTGTTGTTATCCATCATCATTCTATGACATATGATTTTCTCATCACATCCATTTCAGCCTGCAAAAGTAGGCAAAATTTCCTACATTGAGAAAAAACGCGCTCAATTTGTTTTTTTACGTTGCTCTTTGGCATGGTCTGTCGACAATCACTGAATGTTTTTTTTCAAATCTTTTCAAAAATGGTGAGAGTTTAAGAAAAAGTTGATTAACTTTGTCGCGGAAATCAAACAAAATATGACATGTTGAATTTTACGGCTTTAGACAAATTGGTGCTCTCCAATTATTCATCCATAGAAAAAGAGTGCATCTACCAGGTGGTTTGCGCTGCCATGGTGGTTGACGGAGAAAGAGACCCCCAGGAGTATGAACTCGTCAAGGAAATCATCGACATCATTGGACTCACCGAAAAGGAGCGTGAAGAATCCAGGCAACTTGACGAACCAACCCTGACCCAAACCATCCTTAACATGAACGACCTGCAAAGGGCATACGTGGCCAAATTCATCGCCCACATGATCTTTGCAGACGGCAAGGTGACCGAACACGAACAAGTGTTCTTCGACATTCTTTTAGACAAGTTCAATCTCCCCAAAGACCCCGACAACCTATAAAGTTGCAAGGACATATATGAAACGGTGGAAAACATTGGTGATGCTCCTTTGTGGGGCCTCCACTCTTCACGCCCAGACCGACGACGTGGTGCGTGAGGACACCCTTGAGGGGGTCACCGTGATGTCTCGTACCGCACAACGCAGACTCAACGAAGTGCAGGTAGGAGTGGAGCGCATCGACATAGGAACGATGAGCAAGACTCCCGCACTCTTCGGAGAGCGCGACATCATCAGGTCGCTGCAACTGCTCCCTGGAGTGAAAAGCGAGAGCGAAGCGACGAGCGGATACCAGGTGAGGGGCGGCACTTCGGCACAGAACCTCATCCTGCTCGACGGGGCTACCATATACAATGCCGGACATCTCATGGGGCTCATCTCCACGTTCAACGACAACGCACTTAGCAACGCTGCATTATACAAAGGACTTGTGCCAGCCAACTACGGAGGAGCCACCTCGTCGGTCTTTGATATCAGCACACGGGTGGGCGACATAAGCCAATACCATCTCAACGCAACCGTCGGACTACTCTCTTCAAACGTGGCGGCGGAAGGACCCATCCAGAAAGACAAGTCATCATTCCTCTTCGCAGGCAGAAGGTCGTACCTCGACTTCTTCCTCAAAGCCAAGAAAGACTTCAGGGACAACACATTCAATTTCTACGACGCCAACCTGCAACTCACCTTCCGCCTGTCAACACGCGACAGGTTGTCGCTCACTTTCTTCAAGGGAAGAGACAACATCGGAGTAGAAGACCTCACCGACATGAAATGGGACAACACCACGGCCAATGCCAGTTGGCTGCACAATGCCAACAGCCGTCTATATGCACACACCCAACTCACCTACAGCGCTTTCGCCGACGACATTGGCATCGACATGATGGATATCTACTACACGATGAAGGGATTCATCCGACACCTCACCTTCCATCACGACCAGCGGTGGGCACCATCGAAGAAATTCACTCTCAAGTATGGACTGGAGTCCACCTACCTGCAACTGCTGTCGGCTGAATGGGACATCAACCTCCTGCATCAAAAGGAGAAACGCGACGCGTGGAGCAATGCCCTGTGGGTGAACCAGGAACTCAACATCAACGACAGGCTTAACATCTCGGCGGGAATACGCCTGCGACTGCACTCCGTATTGGGAGGAGCACCCTACTATGAGTTGGATTCCGAAGGGAACATCATCAACACGACCAATCCCGAGAAATGGCACGTCGTGAAAACCTACTGCGACCTGGAACCACGCCTGAGCGCCAACCTCAAACTCTCACAACGTCACAGCATCAAGATGGGGTACAGCAGAAGCACACAAGACATACACGCCATCAGGGCCGCCTCGATGTCCATGCCGTTCGACAGATACACCATGACAAGCAACCTGCTCAAACCGGAATTGGCCGACCAGGTGGCAATGGGATGGACGGGCATCACAAGGAATGGCGACTACGATTTCAGCGCCGAGGGCTACTACAAATGGGTGAGAAACATCTACGACTACCGCGACGGTAAATCGTTCTATTCGGAGGTAGAGATAGAACGCATCCTGCTCGGAGGAAAAGGACGTGCCTACGGTCTGGAATTCTGCGCGCACAAGAACAAGGGAAAACTGACAGGATGGCTGGCATACACGCTCTCGTGGTCACAGAACAAGATTGCGGGCATCAACAACGGAGAGTGGTACACCGCATCCAACGACCGCCGTCACGACATCAGCGTCATCGGCATCTACAGGGCCAACGACTCGTGGGAGTTCACCGCCATGTGGCACTACAACACAGGGCAGGCACTCACGGCCCCCAGTGCGAAATATGAGATTGACGGACGCACATTCTACTATTATGCAGAGAGAAACGGATACCGCGCACCAGCCAACCACCGACTCGACCTCGGTGCAACATATACCAAGAAATGGCGGCGCAGCACACACCTATGGGCGTTTGGCACCTATAACACCTACAACAGATACAATCCACTTGTCATCAGGTTTGAGAACGATGACGACAAGCCTTCTGGCACCAAAGCCACACTCTTCGCCATGTTCGGCATCGTCCCATACGTTTCATTCACCGTGAAATACTGATCATGAAAAAGTTGCTGACCATCACCACGCTGCTGCTACTACTCGTTTCATGCGAGAAGGAGATAGACATACACTATCATGAGATTGACCCCATGGTGGTCATCGAAGGACGGGTGACCAATGAGGGCACCGAGGTGTCGGTGAGGCGCTCACGCTCCGTCAATGATTCCATAAAAGGTGTTTCCCTGCCAGGAGCCAGCATCTCCATCTATGACAACGGCGAGGAGCATCGACTAAACTATGACCCGAAGGATGGATGCTACCGGACGAACCTGGTAGGGGTAGCAGGGCACAACTACCGCATGACAGTGGATTTCGAGGGAAAACGTTACGAGGCGTACTCCACCATGCCGGCTCATTCCACCATCCTCTCCACAAATTTCTACTGGTTCAACATTATTGACGAACGATTGCTCGTCGACGTGCTGTGGGCCACAGACCCCGACCCGGAGCAGCGCAACTATTTCCTTTACCGCGTCGACCGGCACTCCTCCAACCCGCATGTCACACCGAAGATGCAGAAAAGGGCATACCGATGGAGCGTCTTCGACGACCGGGGGAATCCCCCGGGAATGGTGTTCCGCGACATTCATTGCATGATGGAGCGAATGGCTCTTGATGACAAAGAGGATGACTGGGAGCATATCCTTTACGACGGGGACACCATCATGATCCAACTCCAAACCCTCGACCTGCCTGCTTATGACTATTTCAGGACTTTATTCGCCGGACAAGGCCAAGGAGCCAACCCCATCAGCAACGTATCCGGTGGTTGCCTCGGCTATTTCATGGCATCAAGCATCACCTATGGCGACACCGTCGTCCTCAACCTCAACGATGTAAAGGAATACGACCTGCCTGGAATAATAGATAGTTTTGGGGGAAAATAGGAAAAACCAAGATTACCAGGAAAACCAGGATTACCAGGAAAACCAGGATTACTAGGCTTACTAGGAAAACCAGGATTACCAAGAAAAAAACTAAACCTTATAAAAACAAAAAAAGCGATGACCTTCTCAGGCGACCGCTTCGAATCTTCAATAGGTATTAGTTTTTTTTAAGGTAAAAAGATTGTTTTCAGGATAACGATGCAAAGGTAAGGCATTTTTCTTAATGACCAAAATTATTAAATAAATTTTTTCAACGGAAAAATGTTGTGCACCCACACAATTGAAAATTTAACAAATTTTATAACTTTTTCCTGCGTAATCGATTGAATAAACCATAATAAATGTCAATGTTTCTTTGAAGTTGATGAAGTAAGAAGAGTTAACGAAGTTAGCGACAATAGTTCCTTCTTTGAAGTTAAAGAAGTAAGAGGAGTTAATGAAGTTAGAGACAATAGTTCCTTTTTTGAAGTTTGCGAAGTCGGGAGTCCAATTTGTTGTATCAACTTTTAATCAAAGGCCCCACCTCAGCTCCTTTGCGGTCAGGCACAAGACCTGACCCTACTGGAGGGGGGGGGATATGCGCACTGACTTTTAACGAAGTTAGAGGAGCAACGAAATTAGCGACAATAGTTCTGCCTTTGACAGACTATTGTCGCTAACTTCGAGCGAAGCGATAACTTCGTTAACTTCTTTCCCTTCTTAACATCTCAAATATCACCTGACGAATTTGCAGGCCACCTTTGAGGCTTGGTCGTCGGTGGCTCTTGCCACATAGAAGCCGCTGGGCAGATGCCTCATGTCCAGTCGCGCCACTCCATGGTTGATTTCCACTGTCTGCTGCTCCACAAGTCTTCCATCTGTGGTGTAGATATCGACTTTCGCCCATTTGCTCTCCTCGCTCTTGATGCAGAGTTGTTGGGCGGCATAATAGATGCGGAAGCCGTTGGCGGAAGCGATATATGGGTTGCGCACACTGGTGAAATCACCCTGCTCCACCTTCACCATGTAACTGGTGAGGATGTTGGTTTTTTGGATGGTCGGCACGTTCATCATATAGATGTCTGCTGTGCCGTCGGGATAGCGTCCCACGGTGGAGTTGCCGTCGTGTGGTCCATATTGCAGGATGTCGCTCCAACTGCCGTTGGCAGCCGTCAGCACGACAACGCCCTCCTCACCTGCGAGTTTGAAGGGTGCATGAAGCGCCTGGTTGGTGGTCTCCAACTTGTCACACCAGATGACGAGATAGCCATGTGCGGGAATGATTGTGCTCGCCGACGTGCCAGCCTTGGTGATTTTATACTGTAGCGGTTGGTCAAGTTTGTCGGAGAGATACATCCCCTCGATGTCGATACCTTCATCTGTGGCGTTGTAAAGTTCCACCCAGTCGTTCTTCTTCCCGTATTCGTTGATGAGCGCATTGTTGGATGCACTCACCTCGTTGACACTGACGGGATGATATCCTGCCTCGGCCATTTCGGCAGTTGTCATCTCCCTGTAGCAGGCAGTGAGTGATATGTCACCGTCGGGCAATGCGATAGTAGCGTCGGGGGAGATGTAATCAACGTCGGAAGTGTTGATGGCCGTTGTGGTGAGCGCTGCTTCCCAATAGAGGTCTGTGGAACTGGCGCTATTGTTGTGCACCTCTACGGCGATGATGTTGACACCGCTGTGGAAGAGGCCCGGATCAAGTTGCATCGTCCCCGTGTCGGGGTTGTTCTGTGCATAGGTGGATGCGTAGGAGTTGTAGCTCACATGTCCGGTGGGCATGTTGTATCGTCCCGCCTCGACGCCGTTGACATAGATGATGAAGCCATCGTCGATGATGTAATGAAGCGTGACCTTGTCGTTCGCCTTCGGTGCGCTGGGGAAGTTGACCTTGATGCGGAAATAGGCCGTCGGTCGCTTTTGATTGTCATTGGTCCCATAGTTGAGTGCCGTTCCGATGTCGCTCTTCCCATAGCCTAATGGCGCAACGCCGGTGTGCCATCCATTTTCGATGTAAGAGGGCGAGGTCCAGTTCCTATTGTCGAGCGAACCGGCGTCATAGTAGTTCCACACCGACTTGTAGGGCAGCACCGTGGACTCATTGCCATATCCGCTGGCCCATCCTTGGAACACGTGTCCGGCAGGTGCCACAGCCTGGAGTGTGGCTGGTTGGAAGAGGTGTCCGTTGAAATATCCCGTTGGCACTTTCATACCATTGACGAGGATGTCGGCGCCCTCGACGTTGCTTTGCAGCGTGACCTTCTGCGGCGTGGTGCCATTGAGGTCGAACATCCAGTAGTTGCGCAGGCTGTTGATGGCCTCTCCGTTTCTTCTCCTCATGAAGTTCTTGATGCTGTTGGCGGTGTTGTCGGCAGAGCCACCTTCCAGTCGCATGGCAGGATTGACCCTCGCCACGAGTTGGTCAACGATATCGACGACCCTGTTGGCTTCATAAACGCTTCCCCCCATGAGGCAGAAGGTGTCGATGAATTTCTTCCTGAAAGATGCATTGTCGAGCAGGTTGCGGAAGAGAGTGACGAAACGTATGGGTCCCTCTATATGTCCAAGTGATGTGGGATAGAGTGGGTCGAACGTGTACCATTCCTTTGACATGAACGTCCCGAAGGGATCTCCCGCTTGGAACGAGCCGTCGAGGTCGAAATAGATGAACCTGAACTTCCCGTCGTCCCTGTTGCGGAAGCCTTTCACGTTGTTCTGCGGCCAGTCCCAGTTGGCGAGGTAGAACTCTGCCGCCATGTAGTTGATGTATTCGTCGATGTCGAGCATCTTGCAGATCTCTGCATAGACGTCATTGTCTGCTGCGTTGACGGAGAGGTTGTCCACCAGTTCGAGGAAGGCTACGTCGGTACCGCATTTCTGTATGTAGCCAGAGTCGGGCGACATCTCAAACTGGTCGATTTCCTCCTCGTCCCATCCATAGTTGGCATAGACGTAATGCTTGTTGTTCGGCTCGCGTACGTTGAGCACGCCGATGTACTGTCCGTTGATGAACTCATGTACGGGTTCATAACTCTGCACGTCGATGTCGATGCCGGAACTCTGTACGATGTATTGCAGCGCCGGGTCCTTGATGCGGCATCCGGTGTCGTTTCCTCCATTTCTGATTTGGAGAGTCCTGTTGCGAATATAGGGTTTCTCCTTGAAGAAGGGATACGGGAGGTTTTTGTTGCCACCCAGTTCCTTGCTGCCCTTGAGTTTGAATGCGTGTGGTGTCCATGCACGGCTCCACCCACCACACATCTCGAGGTTGACATCCTGGTTGAGCACCATCTCCCCGTCGGCGTCGAGGTAGGAGAAATTGACGGGTCGCTCCCAGTCCATGTTCCAGTTGCATTTCGACGACTGGCCGTTGCCGGGCCTGCCATTGACACCTCTTACATATACTCCAATGGAGTCGTCGTAGAGGAACCTTCGGTCGGTGACGACGGAAACGACGGGAAGGCTGAAGTCACGCGAGCGCTGGATGTAGGAGCGCGTGGTGACCCTTGAAGGGAGCATGTCATCGGCGAAGAGACGGAAGCGGTAGCATTGCGTCTCGTTGACGCTGAACTGCCCGGTCTGGCTCGTGCTTCCATTTGACATGGTGGGCAATGAACCGTCGGTGGTGTACCTGAGGGTGGTGCCGGCCGGAATGGTGACGTTCACGCTGAGGGGGTTGTTGAAGAGTTGCGAGGGTTGGTCCACCACGGGGGCGGCGAGTTGGGCATCAGCAAAGTGTGAATTCTTGTTGGTTTTCCCCGGAGTGGCATCTGCCGTGAACCCCCAGGTTTCACCGCCGTCGGTGGTGCGTGCATAACTGACCCTTTCCATGCTCTCCGGGTATTGCACGGAGGCGATGACCTTCTCTCCATCGCTGAGGATGAGTTCTCCCCCGTCGGTGTCGAGTTTGAAGGGTGCCTGGGCGGGATTGAGGGTGTTGCTGTCAAACCAGACTACGCGGAAGCCACGTGCGGGCACGATGCCAACGCTGGACGGTATACGCCATTTCTTGAGGTTGCCGGCGTCGTCGCTGAGATAAAGTCCCACCAGTTTGGTGGCCTGACGTGTGGGGTTGTAGAGTTCCACCCATCCGTCGAAGTTGAAGGCCGGGCTGATGAACTCATCCACGTTGGAGGCCATCACCTCGTTGATGACGATGGCATCATTGGTCGACCCGCTGCCCACCCGCACCGTCACTGATGCGCTGAGGTTGGAACCGTCGCAGGTGGTGGCGGTGATGGTGGCGACGCCGTTGGCGATGCCCGTGACGCGACCGTTCTGGTCAACGGTGGCGACGCCCTCGTTGGAAGAGGTCCAGACAACGTTCTTGATGAGGGTGTTGTCTGGCTTGACGGTGGCGGTGCACTGGGTGGATTCCGACACGATGATGTCGGCCTTCTCGATACTGACATCGATGCTGGTGGCCTTGACGAAGTCTCCGGCATACTCCAACTTGAAATTGTCGAAACAGCACCAATTGGAATAATTGGTGTCATAACCATAGAGTCCGACATGCAGGTCATCCTCTCCACCATGATGATAGAAGACGAGGCTGTTGTTGTAGGCGCCCCTGGAGAACGCCTCCGCAGCCGATTCCATACCGTTAGGGTAATAAGGGCCTCCCATCCAATTGGGGCTCCAGCAATTGGTGGAGTAGTCGTCGAAGGAGAAGGAGTAGATGCTGGCGATAGGCCTTGAATCATATCCACCTTGCATCATCCCGGTGATTTCTTCCTTCCCGTTGAGGTATGCCTCATAGGCCACATCGTTGTCGCCTGTACGGTAGAAAGCTTGTACGGAGACTTTGTACATTCCCTCGGGCATCCCCTTGAGCGTTTGTATGAACGCGTAATAGCCGTTCCAGAACTCAAAGCAGCCATAGCCGACCTTTTGTGAAGAGGCGTTGGAGTTGAATTCCCAACCATCGGTTCCGTTGTTGTCAAACCTGGGGTTGACAAGGAAGAAGTCGGTGAGGTCCACCCATTTCAAGGTGTCTGGCACCACGGTGACTGTTGCGGAAGCCTTGAGGTTGGACCCATCGGTGGTGGTGGCGGTGATGACGGCTGTGCCGACACTGTTGCCATACACGTCACCGTTCCTTCCCACAGAAGCAACTACAGGGTTGCTCGACTCCCATGTCACCTCATCGCTGGCAGCGTTTTCCGGCAAGATGGCAGCCGCCACCCATGTCGTTTCCCCGGGAAGGATTTCAGTACTCCCGATAGTCACATTCAATTCTGATGCCAGCACGATTTCGCCATCGTACTCCAGTTTGAAGTTGTCGAAAATGCACCAATTGGAACCTTGATAATCAAGACAACGTATTCCTACGTCCATGTATTCGCCATCGGAAGAGAACTCAAAGACGTTCTGGTATTCCCCCTCGGAGAAAGCGTATGCTGCGGCTTGCATGTTGTCGGGGTAATAATGCTCGTTGTCGGGCGTCCACCACGAGCCGGGGTTCCAAGCGCCAAAGGGCTTTGAGAATACGCTCTTGATGGGTTGCATCGCCTCCTCACCAGCAAAGATGTATGCGGTGACCTCTTCCCTTCCTGCCTCATAGTCGTTGTAGCACACTCCGAAGTCGCCACATCGGTAATAGCCTTGCAAGGAGAGGCGGTAGTTGCCTTTTGGCAGTTTCAGTGTTTTAAAGAAATAGAAATATCCGTTCCAGAACTCGAAACACCCGAAATTGGCGGTCTGAGATGATGCATTACTGTTCCAATCCCAGCCACTGCCGGAATTATTGTCGAAACGTGGGTTGTCAAAATAGATGTCGGTGACATCGATCCATTCCGCCCTGGCTTGGAAAAACGATGCCAGGAGGAGGAATGCAAGAAGGATTCTTTTTTGATTCATTGTCTTATTTTGATGAAAAGAACACGAGGCTTGAGCCATCGTAATTCGCTAATTCTCTAATTCGGGACAAAAGAACACGAGTTTTGGACCATCGTTATTCGCTAATTCTCTAATTCGGGACAAAAGAACACGAGTTTTGGACCATCGTTATTCGCTAATTCTCTAATTCGGGATAAAAGAACACGAGTTTTGGACCATCGTTATTCGCTAATTCTCTAATTCGGGATAAAACCGCTAATGCTTGACCGTCTTGACGGCTTTGCCATCCTTGACCTGGATGACGATGCCCTTCTGGTTGCTTGCCGGTTGTCCGTTGATGTTGTAAATCCTGACACCCTGCCTATCCATGCTAGGCGACATGATGCCTTCGGGATCGTCCACGAGGTTCATGACGAGTCCGTCCCATCCGTCCAACTCTTCCATCCCGTCTAGGGTGTAGATGATGGCGGAGTAGTTTTCTATCTTCGGACGCTCCTCGCCCACCTTCATCCAACAGCCGTTGTCGAGCACATAGGTGCCAATGGGCGCTCTTGCAGTGGTCTTGAAGAAGCCCCTGAGGTTGTTTTGTGTGGCATAGGGCAGCGGTGTCTTGGCCATCTCGCCATATTCATAGAAGACGATGTTGTCGGTGTCGGCGATATAGATGACCGGCTGCCCAGCCTCCACTTGATCCACTTCCTGCAAGGCTACCTTGTCGTGTGACGAGAGGATGCCTGCAAGGACATAGCATTTGGCTCCCTCTGGCACCTTGTAGGCGTAGGGAAGGCAGATGGTCTTCCACACACCCGGTTCAGCAGCATGCTTGTGGATGGGATGGAAGCGCAACACGAAGTCGGTGGCGCACCACCATCCCTCACGCTTGTCGCCCATGTTGTTGGGATCGCCGATGGCATGCCAGGCGTTGTCGATGGCACCATCTTTGGAACCGACGAATCCGATGGTGACCTCCCCACCATCTTCCACATATAGCGGCGTGGTGGTGAGCGTCTGCCAGATGTCACCCACTGAAGTCAGGTCGAAATAGTCGTATTGCAGGTTGGGGGTCATGGCGGTGTCACCCTGACAGACGAGGTAGCCGTGCTGGTCGCTGAGGCAGTAGTGCTGCGTGGTGGCCTTGCACTCGAGCATGTAGAGTCCTTCGGGCAGTTGTTGGATGTTCTGCCTGACTTCCATGGTCTGTTTCTTCCCTTGTGAGGCGTTGACGTTGCTCCACCATGCGTTCCAACAGGTCTTGCCGCCGACGGTGTTGAGGCGTTGGTCGCCGCCTTTGTAGGTGCCCACCTTCACCTCCCATCCATTGGATGAGGCAAACTTGGGTTGCTGTGGCTGGACCTCGGCTTCCGTGGTGGGGAAGAAGGCTTCAAGGGCGGTCTGAAGTTGCTTGCGCACATTGATGGTCTGCTCGGCGGTGCCGATGCTGCCAACCATAGCGAGGGCTTCGTCAAGGCGTTCCTTCCCCTCGAACTGCATGTCGCCAATGGTGTTGGCCACGGTGACCAAGGAGTCGATGACCGTCTTGTCGCGCATGGCGGTCAGCATGTCGTCGATGGCGTCCTGTGCGGTGTAGAGTGCCTCGTCGTCCACAGTGGTGATGGTGGCCATCTTGGATGACATGTCGCTGTTGAGGTCTTCCCATATGGTGTTGGTCTCCATCAAGGCAGCGGCTTGCACTTTGGCCTTCTCCACACCGTCGGCCACAGCCTCTTCGCGGGTGTTGTACAGCGGTCTCAGTTCTATCTTGTCCAACTGCCCCTTGGCGTTGAGCCATCTGAAAGCGAGGAGGGCTTGCTCGTAGTTGCCGCTGTTGAAGGTGACGGTCTGTTTCATCCAGTCGGATGTGGAATTGAATTTGGCCACGTTCACTGTCTCGTCATTGCCGTCCTTGGAAAGACTGAACCTGAGGTAGATGCCGGCGTTGCGCGAGGCGATGGAGAACATATAGTCTTGGTTGGGTTTCAGGGCGATGGCTTTCTTGAGCGATGCGGCGTGGTCTACACCTCCCGAACCGCAGGCCTGCAGGTATGGGCCACCGTCGTGTCCACCCTTCTGCACCACTTCGAAATAGGGCATTCCGATGGGCGAGCCGTTTCCTGACGTCCAATCGTAGAAACCCAGGTCGAAGTCGCCGTTGACAAAGACGTTGCCTCCGGCATATTTCTTCCCTCCGGTGTCGATGGTGATGGCGTCGCCCACGTCGATGTCGTCGCTGGTGTAGTGGTCCACTCCCACGAGGTCTATGATATGCACCCTGTAGGCGGCTCCCTCGGGGGCGTTATCATCAACGTAGGTGTAGTTGGCGGCAGTCTCTTTGAGTTCCACGGTGGCGATGGTCTCCCACTGCCCTCCCCTCGCCTTGCGCTGCACCTCCATGAGTTGGTTGTATTCTCCGTTGTTGTCGCGCCAGGTGAGCGTATTATTGCCCTCCTCCGTGACAACCTTGAAATTGGAAAGGCCGAATTGGCGCGGGAGGGTGGGTACGAACTCATATTTGCCGTTGTATCCTACGCCGGTGTTCATGCTGGCATAGTATTCTCCTGCGGGGGTGAGGCTTCCGTTCCAGTAAATCTTGGAACAATTGGCTTCGCTGTTCCAGTAATAGTAACGCTCGATGTAGTCCCAGGAGTTGAGTTTGGTGCAGATGCTCTTCACGGCGTCCCTGTTTTGGTTGAGTTGGGCGGTTGTGGGATTGTCGCGGTTGGCTCCCGTGGCAATGCCGAAGATGCCGTTGTTGTTCCAAGAGGCGCCCCACACCCATTCGGAAATCCATACGGGACGTTTGTAAGTATCCACCCACCCCTTGATGTTGTTGAAACTGCCTTCCGGCCAGTAACAGTGGAGGTCGATGATGTCGCATCGCCATCCCCTGGCGTCGATGGAGTCGAGGAAGGCGCGAAGGTGGTTGAGGCTTCCGTCGTGTGAGGATGGCGAACAGAGTCGCATGCCTGTTGCCATGAGGTTCTCCCAGTTGTTGAGGATGTCATCGACACTCTGCGGATGGTCGTCGGCGGAGTTGCCGGGTTCGTTGTTGGTTTTCATATGTGGCGAGTAACCCACGGAGCCACAAGCGCTTGCCGATGGCCAGTCCTCATAGATGTGATGCGGCACGCATTCCACATCGGGCCCACGATCTTCTCCCAGTCCGAAGGAATAGCAGGTGGTGACGTTGAGTTGGGCGCAGGGGTCGGCCCTGGTGTCGTTGGCGATGCCCGACTTGCTGGTATCGTTCCACTTGAAGATGCGATAGGAGGAAATCCGTCCGGCGAGGATGGTGGGCAGTTCGGCCATCTCGATGTCCTTGTCGGCAGCGATGAAGCAGCGGCTGTAGCCTCTTCCCCGGGGTTGTGTGGAGAAGGTGACCATGTAACCTCTCTTGAGTTTGAAACTTTGTATCTTGTTGTTGAGTTTCTCGGCGGAGAGGGTGTTCATGAAGCCGCCGCTGTTTTCCAACCCGAAATCATTGACGGCGGTGCCTTCGAAGTTTTTCTCGGAATAGACGGTGAGCGGCTTGAAGTTTGCGGCATAGGGCATGATGATGCATCCCCTGTTGTGTATCTTCACCTGGCAGTTGGAGTTGTTGACTGCCCTGACGCCATTGATTTTCACATGGGAGAGCCATGTTGCAGCCTTTGAGGGTTTGACGGCTTCGAGGATGAGTACCGCATGCTCTGTGTTGGTGATGTCCACCTCTCCTGCTTCGGTGAAGGGTGTTACTGAAGTGATGACATAGTCCACATCGCTGGAGATGGTGACGGTGTTGGTCACTTGCACCACTCTTTGTGTCGTATTGGCAGACACGGCAAGTGCCATCCCCCAGAGGAGGACAATGGTCAAAATGATGGAGTGTCTTTTCATATGGTTTTGGTTTGTTTTTTTCTCTAATGATGGGTTAGGTAAAGATGCCGTGTCTGGGTATGGTGATAATGTTTTCTAGCACAACTCGACACATAGCATGCAAATATACGCAAAAAAAATGATTCCATCATGCTATTTTGATATTTTTTTCTCATGGAGGGCATGGAGGGCTGACCATGACGGCCCGACTGACCTGTCAATAAAGACCCAGAATGCTTCAAAGTGCTTAAAGGCCCTAAAACCTGATTAATCATTATTATAGTTTGCTATTTTTGCTATCCTCTTTATAACATTGTTGTCTTTTGCTATCGTTTGCTATCATTTGCCATAGTTTATCTAACCAACATTTTTCTTGATAAAGGGAATAATCCACCAATGCCCCAAGGCAGGAATCTCCCGCCTTGCGCACGATGGAGCGAAAAATGTCAAACAGTCCTAATAAGCAAGGCGCAACCCTAGGCTGCTGCCTTTGAAATCGGGAGCCTTTCCGTTCCGATTCGACACACGGCATCCCGCGGCATTGTTGCACCAACTTCCCCCTCGATACACACGTTCGGATGCTGAAGTTGAGTTGCAGGGATCGACCGATGGAGATTTGCTGTAATAATCATTACTGCTCCAATCCTGACACCACTCCCATACGTTGCCAGACATATCATATAGCCCCAATTCGTTTGGGTTCTTTTGTCCCACAGGGTGACTACCGTAGTCTGCACTTGAATCATCTACATAGAAAGCATCATACCAAGCCACCTCGCCGGCATCATCTCCTCCTGAATATTTATAATGCCTACTTTTATTGCCTCCACGTGCAGCAAACTCCCATTCAGCCTCTGTCGGCAAGCGGAAGTTCTTACCTGTCAAAGCGTTAAGTATTGCAATAAACTTTTGGCAATCCTCCCAAGAAACTTGTTCCACAGGACGCTTGGCACCTTTGAAACGAGAAGGATTCTCACCCATCACAACTTCCCACTCCTCCTGCGTCACCTCAAACTTGCCAATGGAGAACGAAGACAACGTCACGCTGTGAGTGGTTTTCTCATCCTCATCAGCATCGTCTCCTTGCTCCGCGGTGGCACCCATGGTGAAAGTACCGCCCTCCACACCAACCATATTAGCAACCAGACTGTCAATGACGAGGGTCTGCTCTGCATTAAGTTTTGGAGGATTAACCTGTTCGGGCACTGTGTTAACAGTCTCTCGTTTACAACAAATAGTGACAATCAGCAAAGCAAAGGTGAAAATCAATGTTCTCGGTTTCATCATATTCATATATAAATTGGGTTGTTTTTTATTCACAAATAGTCAAATATACGGATTGTTTTCGGATTTCTTGTCCATTTCGGCCTCCCTCTCACTGCTCTGTATGCCCACGGGCAATTTTCTCAAGTGGGGGCCATGGTGACAATGTGCTCGTTTGGGCTGCTAAATTAGCAAGAATTACCGAAAAATCAAAAAAATCGGTTGAAAAAATGGATTTAGCCTACATCATTCACTTGTATTTCCAATCTAACAGCGTAAATGGTCCTAACATAATTCTTGGACTAGCCAAATTCGTTGTGTGGTATATGCTTTTATGCTATTCGCAGAATAACTAGTTTCTCGTCGACAGACTGTTAATAAATGCAAAAATGACATAGGTAAGTGGCTCGTGTTTGAAGAAGACAAAAAAAAAGATTATCTTTGGGGAAAAATCAAATCAAACAAGCCTATGAAACTAGGAAATATCTTTACATTATCGTTGCTGTTATCAGGCTTTACCACCCTGTGTTCAGCCCAAGAGGAACGCATACCTTCTTCCAGCGACAACCTCTCCCCGTCCTCACCTGGCGTAGGCGTCGTCACCTACTCCATTTATGATGCAGGCCATCGCTTCCAACCCATATGGGGCCTCGACCAAGCATGGATCAGCGAGCAGAACTTCCGCAAGGGTGTCAACCACATGGGCAAGGCGAACGTCGGCATAGGCCGCTCGTGTTTCCGCAACACGAAACCTTTGGTGAACGACACCGAACTTGCTTCCGACCCCATCAACGCCCTCAAGAGGCGAAACGGCATCTTCAACATCCTGAGCGACACCCTGCCGCTCGTGCTCACCTGCGACCAAGAGGCTGGTGTGGACGGCTATTACCGCACGGGGAACACAGCCAACATAGACCACTGGGCAGCCAACATCAACGCCCATGTGAAATGGCTTCAAGACAACACCAACCACCGCGTTGCCGGCGTTTCCGTGTTCAACGAACCCGACTATTGGACGGAAGAGGGTGCCACGACCACCAACAGCAGAGACATCGCCAAGACACTGAAGGAAAACTATCTGCCGATGGCCAATGTCGCCATCGTGGGCGGCAACACGCTCAACGACGACAAGGCCGCCCAATGGTACAATGTGGGCAAAGCCTATTACGACTGGGGCAACACCCACCAACTGGCGGGTTCGATGGACAATTACAAGGCCTTCTACCAACTGTTGGCTCGTGACGGAAAGGTGGGCTACAACGATGAGATGCACAACGTGGCAGAGGCATTCATCGGACTGGAAAACGGTATGACCGTCGGCATCTGGTGGGGCTTCGACAGCCGCGCCAGGGGCGAGTTCTGCGACATCAGCCGCCACGGCGTGCGACTGGGATATGCCGACAACCCCGGCAACTGGACCGCAGCCACCGTCTACCGCCATGACAACGGAAAAGTGAAAGCCTTCCTGGGAAGCAGCGAGCGCCAGGCCTACACCACATCATACCAGTTCATCTGCACCGACCACGACGTCTATTACGACGGCGTGGGGCCAACCCGCGAAATCACGCAAGTCATCCACGGCGGCACTGGATACCAGAAAGGACAGAAGAACGCTGAGCGCGTGGTGGACATCACATGGGGCGACGACGTGCAGCCTAGCGCAATCGACGGAACCTACAAGATCATGAACAAAGCCACCAACATGCTGGTGGCGGAACATGGCGAGTTGAACGGCCAGCCCAACATCAGCCAGGCGAACGACAACGGCAGAGCCACCACGCAATGGGAGGTGACACCCGTGGGCAGCACGGTGGACGGCGACTACAGCTTCTATGACATCAAGTCGGTGAACGACGGCAAACACTGGGACGTGCTCAACTTCGCCACGACAAGCGGCGCCAACGTCATATCCTTCGGCACCGGCACACCGTCGACCAACCAACAATGGTACCTGGAACACGCCGGCGACGGATGGTACTTCATCCGCAACCGCGAGAGCGCACTCTACCTGACACTCACCTCGTCCAACCGTGTACAAGGAATGAACATCAACCAACAGAACCTGCTCGACGACCCCACGCGCCAACTGTGGCGCTTCCTACCCATCGACGCCGCCTGCGAGACCGTGGCTCCGGCAACACCCACTGGCCTGACCACCACCTCACAATCCGCCAGCATCCTGTTGGAATGGGAAGCCAACACGGAGACCGACCTCGACGGATACATGGTGCTGAGGGCTGAAAAAAACACGAACAAATGGCACACCATTGCAAGGAAGTTGAAAACTACGAAATTTATTGACAATAATTGTCAACAAGGCATCGCATATGAATACCGTATAAAAGCCATCGACAAGAGCGAGAACCAATCGTCCGCATGCGAGAGCGTGGAGGCGACAACAAACGGTGAACACACGATGATTGCCCACTACACCTTCGACGACAATCTGGCAGATGCCACGCCCAACCAGATGGACGGCGCCACCTATGGCACACCTTCCTTCATCGTCACCAAGGTGGAAGGTACCAAGTCGCTCAACCTCAACGGCACGTCGCAGTTTGTGCAACTGCCCTACGAAATAGCATCCAGCGAGGAGATGACCTTCGCTGCATGGGTGAACTGGCGCAGCACCAGCACACCCAAACAACGGCTGTTCGACTTCGGCAACGGTCCTGGACAATATGCCTACCTCACACCTTCCAATGGCAATGGCGTGGCATTCGTCATCAACGACGGCAATGGCGAGCAAGTGGTGGAAAGCACCACCAAACTGCCTTCCACACGATGGAAGCACGTCGCCGTCACCATCAGCAAAGGCGCCACCACCATATATGTGGACGGAGAACCAGTGGCCACCTCCACCAGCCTCACCGTGACACCCGCCGACCTACACACCACCATCAACTACATAGGACGCACACAGCAAGGGAGCACATCCATGCTGAAAGCCTATGTCGATGACGTGCGCATCTACAACTACGCCCTCAATGAAGAAGAAGTGAAAGAGGCCATGAATGCCGCCACTGGCATCAAGGCTCCAGAAACAACCCCCACCCCGGAAGGAACACCTCTCTACGGCGTGGACGGCATACGCGTGAGCAAACACCACAAGGGCATCGTCGTAAGCAAAAAGACAAAAACGATTGATAATTAATAATTTACAATTGAAAATTTATAATTTTTACAGGGACGATTTATATTTTTCAGGCAAACTGCCATAAACGCCATAAGACCCGCCCGCAAGGACGGGTCTTTTTCTTGACCACCTATAGAGGCACTAGCGGATTGAGATACTAGAGATACTAGAGTTTCTAGGGTGTCTAGGGTTTCTAGGAAAACTAGGAAGACTAGTAACACTATCCCCCCTTGAAAAACCCATGATTTTTGTCCTATCCCTTAGAAAAATGGGTGGGCAGGGACATTAAATGTAAAAAATACACCAAATTGAAAAAAAAATAAGGAAAATTAAGTTATCGTATCATTTTTTTTATTATCTTTGCAACTAAAAGTAAGAAGATGGGCATATTGTGTTCAAGCAATAGGCGCAAGATGTGGGGCAAGCATCAGCTACCATCCCGTCAGCCTTCTTGTCACAACCATCAGAACGCTCTAAATACCAATTTATTACATTACCAAATCACCACACGCATGTGAATGTCTGGGCGGTGATAACCCAAAAGATTAAAAAACCTATTTTTTCGTGCGCCTGTCAACTCAGTTGCAGGATATTTATTAACTTTATTAAATTTAACCTTTATGAGATTTGCAAAACTACTCCTTTTAGGTGCAGTGCTTCTTTTGGGAAGCAGTGCAGCGAAAGCTGTTGACGACAACGTCTGGGCTCCCCCAGCAGCGCCAGCAGAGTACGCGAGCATGGTCGACGGAGAAACCTACTATTTCTACAACGTCGGCAGCAACATGTTCTTCACCCAAGGCAACGCTTGGGGCACGCAAGCCAGTGTGGGACACAAAGGCTTGAAAGTGAAAATCGAGTCGGTGGAAGGCGCCGAGGGTGTCTATCACCTGACCGACTACTGCGAGAGCAAGAGCGCATGGCTCTGGGTGTTCTTCGACAACGCTGAGAACATGTTTGTGGACTACAACGGCCAGGCCAACCACCTGTGGGAAATCACCGACGTAGGCGCACAAACCTATCGTTTCTCTCCCTCAGCCCTCAACCCCGATGTGAACAACAACCTGTTGTATCTGGGACTCAACCGCACCAACGACCCCAACACCACCGTCCTGACAGCCAACAATACCGCTGAAGGTGGTGCTTTCATCAACTGGAAGTTGGTGCCCGAGGCCTACGGCGAGAGTTTCTTCACTGAAGAATACATCAATTACTGCAACCTGTACGACGCCGCCATGCAGTTGAAGGACCTGCTCAACAAGGCTGAGTCCATCGGTGCCAGCGTGGCCGACCAGATTGCTGTCTACAACAACACGAACAGCACTCTTGCAGAAATCAACGCCGCCATCGCAGCTGTGAAGGAAGCCATCCAGAATCGTGAGGCTGAACTCATCATGGAGAACTATGCCAACGCCACCGTCAACAATCCTGTCGACGTGACGAAGCTGTTCATCAAGAACCCCAGCTTCGACGGCAACGACATCAGCACCGGATGGAAAGGCACCGCCTGGGGCGCTTACAACGGACAAGAGAATGCCGAGCAATACAACAAGAACTACGACACCTACCAAGAGTTTGAAGGTCTTCTCGAAGGTGTTTACAAGCTCAAAGCCAACGCATTCTACCGCGCCGGCAATACCAACTCCGCCTACCAGAACTACAAGGCTGACAACAAGGAGTCGAAATATGCCAAGTTGTATGCCACCAACGGCACCGACAGCATCACCACCGACATCCTCTCACCTTTCTCTGCAGGCCTGACCGCCCAGATGTCCACCGGCGCCTGGAGTTCCGCCACCGACGCTGAGACCGGCGAGACCTGGTGGATTCCTAACAACATGGTTGCCGCCGACGAATTCTTCAAGGCAGGCTACTGCAACGACAACGAGGTGTTCATCGCCGTGAGCAACGGTTACATGAAGATTGGCGCCCGCAAGGACATCACCATCGGTGAAGACTGGAGCATCTTCGACGACTTCTCCCTCACCTACTTCGGTGACAGCGGCGACGCTTACAAGCTGATCCTCGACAACATCGAGCTTGCCGACTACAGCAACATCGAGGACATCTACACCTACTCCTATCTCGACGCTTACAATGAGGCTGCTGCTGCCATCCAGAGTGCCAGCACGAAGGAAGAGATCATGGCTGCCATCGCTGCCGTGCAGAAAGCCTCCAAAGACCTGGAGACCAACATCGGTCTGTGGAAGCAAATCATCTCCCTGCGCGAGGAAGCCTACAAGGCTGCTGCCAGCGAGGACTACATTGAGTTCTATCGCACAGACTGCGGCGAATGGGCCGACTTCGACTGCGAGGACCTTCTGGAAGCCCGCACCGCCACCAACGAAGAGTTGGAGGCTGAGATTGCAAAGGTGAGAACCATGATCGATGAGGTCTATCGTCACCCGATCGGAACCGAGGTTGACATGACCAACTTGATGGTGAACCCGAACTTCACCCAGTATGGTGAAGGTTGGACCCGCGAGGCTGCTTCTGGTGGCAACGTGACCGCCGGCGGCTTGGCCGACAACCCATGCTACGAGGCTTGGAACAACGCCAACTTCGACATCTACCAGAACGTGCAGAACGCACCCAAGGGTGTGTACCGCATCTCCGTGCAAGGTTTCTACCGCTACGGCCGCACCGCCTTCCAGGCTTACCTGAACGGCGAGCAATACACCACAAGGGAGACCTGTCCGGTGTTCGTCTACATGAACGCCAACACCACTCCGTTCACCAACGTCTATGGCGACCCGATGCAGATTTACGATGCTGAATTCTATAGCAGCGCCAACGACGCTACCTCCGAGCAACTCCCCGACGGAACGACTGTTTACTTCCCCAACGGCATGCAGAGTGCTTCCGTTGCCTTCGGTGCCGGTATGTACACCCAGTCTGCCTATGGCCTCGTGGCCAATGACGGCGACGTGATGCGCATCGGTGTGAAGGGTTCCTCCAACCAGTTGGGCGACAGCTGGTCTATCTGGGACAACTTCAAGATCACATGGTGCGGCTTCAAGGCCGACGTGGTGAAGCCCGTGCTCGAGCAAGCCATCATCGATGCTGAGAACGCCCTCAACGGCGCCATCGGCAAGGACGTCGTAGGCGACCTGCAAGCCGCCATCGACGCAGCCAAGGCAGTGGTCAACGGCGACGACGGAGAAGCAATGTTCGCCGCCCTGACAAGACTCTTCGACATCCAAGAAGCAGTGAACGAATCGAAGGCCCTCTTCGCCAAGTTGGTTGAAGCCAACGAGGAACTGGCCTCCGCACTTGGTGGCGCAGTATGCTCCGCCGACATCATCCGCGAAGCTGAGGCCCTCATCACCTCCATCAACGACGGCTTGGAGAACCACACCTTCTCCAACAGCGATGTGGAAGGCCTCCTCGAGCAAATCAACACCATGATGCACCGCCTGGGCATCCCGCAAGACATGGCCAACGCCAGCGATGCCAGCCCCATCGAGTGCAGCACCATCATCATCAACCCGGCTTACGCCGCTGGCAACGACCAGGGCTGGACAGGTGGAGCAGCCGTGAACGCCACCTCTTGCGATGCTGAGAAGTTCAACACCAACTTCGACTACTTCCAGGTGCTCTCCGGCCTGCCCGAGGGAACCTACCGTGTCGTGGTACAAGGCTTCTATCGTGCCGGCTTGGCTGACGTCGACTACAACTCCTGGGTTGAGAATCCCGCAGCCAACAACAACGCATTCCTCTATGCCGCTGCAGGCGAGGACACCGTGAGCGTAGCACTGAAGCGCCTCTGCACTGAAGCCCTCGTAATGGAAGGCCTCTCCGACGGTTGGATCTATTGCAATGAAGAAGCCATGCTGGCAGTGCCCAACTCAATGACCACTGGCGGTGACGCATTCTGCACCTACAACTCTGAAGGTACCGAACTGCTCTACTCCGGCAACAACGTCGTGACGAAGGTGGGCGAGGACGGCAAGCTCGTGATTGGTCTGAAGAAGGACGTCCTCATCAACAGCGACTGGACGCTCTGGACCAACTGGCAGCTCTTCTACTATGGCAAGAACAGCAACCTGCAGCCAAGCGACAATCCTCTCAGCATCGAGCAGCTGAACAGCGGCTCAGTGGTGAGCAGAGAGTTCTTCACCGTGAACGGCACACGCACCAACGGCCTCCAGAAGGGCGTGAACATCGTTCGTGAGACCATGAACGACGGAACCGTGCGCGTGATGAAGGTGAGTGTCAAATAATCACGAAAACATCATTCACTGAAAGATTGAATATCTGATGAAGTCAATCCCAACGTGACACATAGGACAAAGAAACTGGTGGCAGGCCCACGCCTGCCTACCGGTTTCTTCGTTTGTTTCAAAAAGGGCGAAAAACATCAAAAAGCAAAGAACTGCATAACAAACCATGGTGCACACATCAAGATGCTCCCATCATCCACATTCCAACCTATAAGAAAACACCGGACAGACAGCATCATTCACGGATGATGATGTCCATCTGAAAAGGACATCTTGGAAATACACCTATTATATATATATACAGCCCCTATGGGATAAAAGCCTGTGACGGAAAAGAGTAAAGACTATACAAGATAATTCTAATTCATAAAAAAAACTTAATATCAACAACTAACGACTATGAAACAGAAAAAGTTAGGACACATGTCGTTCAAGCGGATGGCACGCCATGCGCTCATAGGCTGTGGTCTGCTGATGGGAGTCTGGTCACTGCAGTCCTGCGAGGACGAGTACCTGCTCACCGGCCAACCGTCATGGTTGGGCAACTCCATCTACGAGCAGCTGCAGCATGAGGGCGAGTACAACACGCTCATCCGCCTGATAGACGACCTGAACCAGACGGAAGTGCTGAGGCACACGGGGTCGAAGACCCTGTTTGCCGCGAACGACGCCGCATTCGACAAATGGTTCGCCACCAACTCCTGGGGAGTGAGGAGCTACAACCAATTGTCGACGGCTCAGAAGAAGATGCTGCTCAACAGCTCCATGATCAACAATGCTTACTT
>JAFWSS010000146.1 GCA_017524385.1 Prevotella sp. | reverse complement strand
TGATGAGGCAATTGCTACCTCTTGCAGAAGTGTATGGCAACAACCCCATAGAAACCACTCCGGGAGCATTGTTTTCCGGCCTCATCCAACGTGCCTACAAACAGACGGGCGAACAGGTGGTGGTGGTCATCGACGAATATGACGCACCATTGCTCGACGTACTCCATGAGGAGGAACAGCTGCCCGCCTTCCGCCGTGTGATGCAGGAGTTCTACCAATGCCTGAAAGCCCACGAGGCGATGATACGCTTCTGCTTCATCACCGGCATCACAAAATTCTCGCAGCTGAGCATCTTCTCCACGTTGAACAACATCACCAACATCACACTCCTGCCTGAGTTCGCTGCCATCTGCGGCATCACCAGCGAGGAGATAGACGAACAGATGCAGCCCGACGTGGCACGTCTGGCGGAACGCTACAAATGCTCGTCTGCAGAGATGCGACAAAAACTACGCGACACCTACGACGGCTACCATTTTGCCGGGGAGTCGCCCGACATCTACAACCCCTTCAGTCTGATGAAGGCATTCAACGAGCGCCGTCTGGCCTATTTTTGGTTTGAGAGCGGCACGCCCTCCTACCTCTTGCAGCAGATGCGTCGCTATCGAACAGACATCACGAAGATGGACGACTTGCATGTGCCTTCTTCTGCTTTTGACCAACCTACGGAGAATATGCGCAACGCATTGCCCCTACTCTACCAAAGCGGATACCTCACCATCAAGGATTACGATTGGGATTTGGAAGAATACACCCTGAGTATTCCCAACAGGGAGGTGCGCGTGGGGTTCACCGAGGGACTGCTGCCCATCGTCACAGGCATCGAAGGTTACGAGGTGCAGTCTGGCTTCGCCTCACGCTTTTGGAAAGCCCTGCGTGCCAAAGACACAGACCTTGCGCTACGCGAGCTGCAGGCATATCTCGAAGGCCTTCCCTACGTGGAAGGCTTCAAGAAGAAGTTGGAGGAGGTGACCGTGGCTGAAGGTTTTTACGAATGGACCTTCTATCTCATCTTCTCCATGCTCAACGTCTATGTGCAGACGCAGGTGAAGTGCGCCCGTGGACGCGCCGACATGGTGGTGTTCATGCCCGACACCATCTATGTGATGGAACTGAAACTCAATGGCACAGCGCAGGATGCCCTCGACCAGATCAACGACAAAGGGTATGCCTTGCGCTACGCCACCGACCCTCGCCCCGTGGTGAAGGTCGGAATGGGATTCTCCATCGAGAAACGAGCACTCACGGAGTTTAAGATAATGAAGATTGAAGATTGAAAATTGAAGATTGACCTGCGGTCGAAGTTGCTCACGCTCGGCAGACTCCAAGCCAGCTTGGTCTGCCCTCGCTTAATCGCAACTTTGAAAATTGAAAACATATTTTTGCACCCACACAGTTTTGGCATCCTTTGAGGTTGCCTATATCATATATAAAACAATATGACACCATCTTCTTTGAAAGCTCCGAGACGTAATCGCTTTTTTCTCTTTGTCCTGGCCGCCGTCCTGTTGTTTATTGGGGGGCTGTATGTGATAAAAAATCGTTCATGGATATATGGACTCACCAATGTGGAGCAGCGACTACCCGATGCCGACGACCCTGTCATCAAGGGGCTGCTGGCCGACATGGTGCCAATTGAAGGCGGGACGTTTGTCATGGGAGCGACGCTCGAGGACAGTCCTTACATCGACGAGCTGCCACCCCATGAGGTGCATATCGGGTCTTTCTCCTTGGGTCGCCATGAGGTGACCCAAGCGGAATGGGAGGTGCTGATGGGCGCCAATCCGTCTATCGAAAAAGGCGACGACCTGCCCGTGTCATGTGTCTCATGGGAGGAATGCAAACGGTTCATCAATCGCCTCAACAGGGTCACCGGGCGGAAATTCAGGTTCCCTACGGAACAAGAATGGGAGTATGCCGCAAAGAAAGGCATGGATGGCATTCCACGGCAAACGGCCGACACACTCGAATGGACGATGGAAGTCAGCGGTGGGAAGCCACATCCCGTGGGAAAATTGTCGCCAAACGCAATGGGGCTTAGCGATATGGGAGGAAATGTCTCGGAATGGTGCGACACCACCAAACTGGCCTATTCCGACACGCTGTCCCATGTATATGTAAGAAGGAAGGTCGTTCGTGGCGGCAATTATTCCTCAGACCCTTGGCATGCAAGAGCCACCTATCGCATGAATGAGGACAAAAGCATTCATAGTCCTCTTGTGGGTCTGAGACTTGCAGAATGAGAAAATGAGATAAATAAAGGACATAATAATAGACGCATATGGACAACATCATACCACAAGAGTGGACCAAGTTTTACCTGAAAGACGTGTCGTTTGTCAATCTGATGACCCACCGCATCTTCAACGTTCTCATCGTGGCCAACCCCTACGATGCCTTCATGTTGGAGGACGACGGAAGGGTGGACGAGAAGATATTCGACGAATACATGGAACTGGGCATGCGCTACCCTCCGTCGTTCACCCAAGTGTGCACCACGGAGGAGGCACGTCACGTGCTCTCCACCACAGCCATCGATCTGGTCATCTGCATGCCCGGCATCGCCGACAATGACGCCTTCAGCGTGGCGCGCGACATCAAGGCCGAGTTCCCCTCCCTGCCATGCGTGGTGCTCACCCCCTTCTCACATGGCATCACCAAGCGCATCCAAGACGAAGACATGTCCATCTTCGACTATGTCTTCTGCTGGCTGGGCGACACCAACCTCATCCTCTCCATCATCAAACTTCTCGAGGACAAGATGAACATCGAGCACGACATCCGCGAAGCCGGTGTTCAGATGATTCTGCTCGTGGAGGACAACATCCGGTTCTACTCCTCTGTCCTTCCCAATCTCTATAGTTACATCCTTCTGCAAAGCCAGCGATTCTCCACCGAAGCCCTCAACCCCCACACGGCGGCTCAACGCAAGCGCGGCAGGCCCAAGGTGCTGCTGGCCAGGACCTACGAGGAGGCCATGTCCTATTATGAGAAATATTCCGACAACACACAAGGCATCATTTGCGACGTGCGCTTCCCCAAGGACGGAGTGAAAGACCCGGAGGCAGGTTTCAAGTTCCTCCGCGAGATACGCTCCCGTGACGAGTTCGTACCTCTCATCATGCAAAGTGCAGAGGAAGTGAACAAGGCTAAAGCGATGGAGGAAGGTTTCCATTATGTGGACAAGAACTCCAAGAAGATGAACATCGACTTGCGCAAGCTGCTTGCCGAGCACTTGGGATTCGGCGACTTCATCTTCCGCGACCCAGTCACCAAGCACGAGGTGATGAGAGTGAGGAGCCTCAAGGAGTTGCAGGACAACATCTTCAACATTCCCAAGGAGTCGATGCTCTACCACATCTCACGCAACCATATGAGCCGCTGGCTTTGTGCCAGAGCCATCTTCCCCGTCTCACAGTTCCTCAAGCATGTCACATGGCACAAACTCAAGGATGTGGACGCCCACCGGCAAATCATCTTCGACGCCATCGTGAAATACCGCAAGATGAAGAACGTAGGTGTGGTTGCCGTCTTCGACAGGGGGAAGTATGACAAGTATGCCCACTTCGCCAGGATAGGCGAGGGTTCTCTTGGCGGCAAGGGCCGCGGCCTTGCCTTCCTCGACAACATCATCAAGCGCCACCCGGAGTTCAACGCCTTCGACAACGCTTCCGTTTCCATCCCGAAGACGGTGGTGCTGTGCACCGACATCTTCGACAGGTTCATGGATGCCAACAACCTGTACCAGATTGCATTGAGCGACGCTTCCGACGAGGTCATCCTCTCTCATTTCCTCAAGGCTCAACTTCCCGACAACCTCATCGCCGACTTCTTCACCTTCTTCGAAGCAACCAAAAGCCCCATCGCCGTGAGGTCTTCGTCGCTTCTCGAGGATGCCCACTACCAACCCTTTGCGGGCATCTACTCCACCTACATGATACCCTACCTGGAAGACAAATACGAGATGCTTCGCATGCTCGCCTGCGCCATCAAAGGTGTCTATGCATCGGTTTATTACCGTGACTCCAAAGCCTATATGACGGCCACCAGCAACGTCATCGACTCAGAGAAGATGGCCGTCATCTTGCAGGAAGTGGTAGGAAGGCAGTATGGCAGCCATTTCTACCCCAACATCAGCGGCGTGTTGAGGTCGCTCAACTATTACCCCATCGGCGACGAGAAGGCCGAGGACGGCATAGCAAGCCTCGCCTTGGGACTTGGGAAATACATCGTCGACGGAGGGCAGACGCTAAGGGTGAGTCCCTACCACCCCAACCAGGTGCTTCAAACCAGCGAGATGGACACCGCCCTGAAGGAGACACAGACCAAGTTTTATGCCCTCGACATGGAGAACGCCGCCACCGACTTCAAGGTTGACGACGGCTTCAACATCCTCAAGCTTCGCGTGAAGGAAGCCGACAAGGACAAGTCGCTCAACTTCATCGCTTCCACCTATGACCCCTACGATCAAGTCATCAGGGATGGCATCTACGAAGGCGGGCGCAAGGTGATATCCTTTGCCGGCGTCCTTCAGCAGAACGTCTTCCCCTTCCCCGAAATCATGCAGATGGCCATGAAGTTCGGCTCCGAAGGCATGCACCGCCCTGTGGAGATAGAGTTCGCCTGCAACATTCTCGACAACCGCATGCTCGACTTCCATCTTCTGCAAATCAGGCCCATCGTCGATTCGAAACAGATGCTTGAAACCGACCTCTCCACCATCGACGACGAGGAGTGCCTCCTCCGCTCCCACATGTCACTAGGGCATGGCATCAATGAGGACATCACCGACGTGGTGTATGTGAAGACCGATGACAATTTCACGGCCTCCAACAACCCCACCATCGCCAACGAGATAGAGCGCATCAACCGTAAATTCCTCCAGGAAGGAGGCAACTACGTCCTCGTAGGGCCTGGGAGATGGGGCTCCAGCGACTATTGGTTGGGCATACCGGTGAAATGGCCGCATATCAGTGCATCCAAACTCATCGTGGAGGCAGGCTTGAAGAACTACCGCATCGACCCCAGCCAAGGCACCCATTTCTTCCAAAACCTCACCAGTTTCGGTGTGGGGTACTTCACGGTCAACACCTACACAGGCGAGGGCGTGTGGCGAAAGGAAATCCTCGATGCCATGCCAGCCGTCGAAGAGACCCGCTTTGTCAGGCATGTCAGGTTTGAAAAGCCCTTGCGCATCATGATGGACGGTAAGAAACAAGAGGGAGTGGTGCTGTTTCCAAAAGCATAAAAATACCGTAAAATCACATAAAAATACATTGTTGGCGAGCACAATTACTTGATTTAAGTCAAGAATTATTTAAAAAATCATAATTTATGCCCCAAAAACTTGCAAGAAGTCGGAATACTGATTACCTTTGCAACGTGTTTTTCATAGTATTAGATTTAAGGTTAACAAAGGTTGGAGTACAGCGGTACTCCTTTTTTTGTGCCCAAAAGTCAATATCCATAAGTCTTATAAGCCCTATATACCCTAAAAAAGATTCCCGCCAAAGCAAGAATCTTCAATGTTGCGATTAAGCGAGTGCAGACCAAGCTTGCTTGGAGTCTGCCGAGCGTGAGCAACTTCGGCCGCAGGCCAATGTTGCGATTAAGCGAGTGCAGACCAAGCTTGCTTGGAGTCTGCC
>JAFWSS010000145.1 GCA_017524385.1 Prevotella sp. | reverse complement strand
TATCGTTGCTCTGCCACCCCTTCGGGGTTGTTGATTTCATATCATCGTCAAGCAGGGGTTACGCTTCGCTCCACCACCTGCCTGTGGTCGTCCCAGCCCTTCGGGCTTCACTTCACAACCGGTAGCCATACAAGATAAATTCTAGTTTTGTAAGATGTTTTTACTTCCGAAGCTTAAATTATAAATTATTAATTGTAAATTTTTAATTATTAATTACTTAACCCTCCTAGAAAGTGAACCTTATTCCTCAATCTTGATGTTCACGTTCTTCTGTGTGAGGTTCTTGTAGTTGTGGAACTCGGCGCCCTTCTTGGCGATGATTTGGATGTCGGTGAGCGAGATGCCGTCCATGGGCATTTCGGGCAGGCCGTTGAACTCCATGGCCCTGCCGGCGCCGTTGCAGATGACATTGCGGATGTCGATGTTACGGAAGATGGGGGTCGTCTCGTCCACGGGTTTCACGTCGGTGTTGTTGGGTTGGTCGCCGTCGGCGAGCATCTCCGCCACCGACTTGCCGCCATAGTACATGTTGAACGTGATGGCATCGGTCTTGATGTCGGTCATCGAGATGCCGTCGATGAAGATGTTCTCCACGATGCCGCCACGGCCGCGCGTGCTCTTGAAGCGCAGGCCCACGTCGGTGCCCAGGAACTGGCAGTTGCGCACCATGATGTTTCTTACGCCGCCGCTCATTTCCGAACCCACCACGAAGCCGCCATGGCCGGCGAAGACGGTGCAGCCGTCCACCACGACGTTCTCGCACGGGATGCCTCGCTTGCGACCGTCGGCGTCCTTGCCGCTCTTGATGCAGATGCCGTCGTCACCAGCGTCGAACTTCGAGTCGATGATGAGCACGTTCTTGCACGACTCCAGGTCGAGGGCGTCGCCGTTCTGGGCGTATGCCGGGTTGCGGGCCAGCACGCGCTCGATGATGACGTTCTCACACATCAGCGGATGGAGGTTCCAGGCGGGGGAGTTCTGGAAAATCACGTCTTGCAGCAGCACGTTCTTGCAACCCACGAGGCTCACCATCACTGGTCGGAGGAAGCGCTTGATGCTCTCCCATTCCTCGGGAGTGTTCAACCCTTCCGGCACGTTCATGTTGGCCGATGCCTCGCCTTTGGCATAACCTTCCGACGGCACCCAGTAGTCTTTCTTCGTCACCACGCCCTTGCCGTTGGTGAACTCCTTCCACTGTGCGTCGGTCACCTTTGATTTCTTCAACGGGCGCCAGTAACGGCCGTTACCGTCTATCACCCCCTGGCCGGTGATGGCCACGTCGTGAAGGTTGAAACCGCTCAGCGGCGACTGGCAGCGACGGGTGTCAAGGCCTTCGAAAGAAGTGTCGATGAGGGGGTAGAGGGTCTCGTCGGCGGCGAAGAGGATCACGGCGCCCATCTCAAGATGCAGGTCGATGCTGCTCTTCAGGATGATGGGACCGGTGTGCCAGATGCCGCGTGGCACTACAAGGCGGCCGCCACCCTTCCTTGACAGGTTGTCGATGGCCTTGGTGAAGGCTTCCGTGCAGAGGGTCTCGCCATCGCCTACGCCACCGAAGTCGGTGAGTTTCACTTCGTTGTCGGGGATGGATGGGGCTGCCACCATGGGCATACTGAATGGCAGTTGCCCTTGGTACTTGGCATAATGGCTTTGCGCAGACAAGCAAAGGCTTGCTACTGTGAATATAGCCAACAGGATGGTTTTCTTTTTCATAAATGGTTTGGTTTGGTGGTGAGTGCAAATGATAACCTGTGTATGTTTATCTGACGACTTTCTTCCCGTCCACGATGTAGATGCCGGAGGGCAGGGTGGGGAGCAGCGAGGCGTCGGGGGCGAGTTGTCGGCCGTCGAGGCTGTAGACTCCCTTCTTCGTGAAGGAGGATGTGGTCGCGGGTGCGGAGATGCCGTCAACAGCCTCGGGCGTGAGCGAACCGAAATAGCAGAGACGGAAATGGTCGAAGATCACCCAGTAGTAGCCGGGCATGCTGTTGCTGCGGATGCCCACCTTGAGCGAACCGCCGTCATTGGCGACGCTGGTGGTGAGGCGGTTCTCATACAGTCCCTTGCCGAAGTAGATGCTGGCGGCCTGCATGTTGTTGGGGAAGTACTTGCCGCCTACATACGACTCGTTGCCGCCTTGTTTGGTGCTTTGCGCATCGCTGGTGATGTGGGCCAGGTTGGCGCTTTTGTCGCCGCCGTAGATGAAGGCGGTGGTGGCGCGTCCGGTGCATTCCTCCGCCTTGCCGGGACGCTGGAAGGCGTTGCAGCGGAACTGGTAGGTGCCGGCGGGCAGGTGGCTCACCGTCTGGTTGAAGTCGAAGGTCTTCTCGTAGTATTCCGCGCAGGAGTAGCTGATGGTGGGTGCGTCCGACCAACCGTCGGTGCTGTCCATGTCGGGGTTGACGAGCATGTAGGTGAGGTTGAAGGGCTGTTCCATGCTCTTCGGCGTCACGTTGCCGAGGAAGTCGAAGGCGGCCTGTTCTGCCTCGCCGAGCAAGGCTTGCAGGTCGGCGGTGCTGGCGGCGCTGGCCATCCGTTCCTCGATGCTGCTGAGGGTGGCCTCCATCGTGGCGTCCACGCCGTTGATGTCTTCAGTGTGTGGCACGGCCATGAGGGCTTTTATTTGCGACAGCTTGCCGTTCACCTCTGCCAGCATGTCGGCCAGCAGCAGTTGGTTCAGCGAGCGCATCTCCTCCTCGTTGAGGATGAGCCATCGCTGCGTGGTGGCTTTGTTGGCGATGTTGAAGGTGGCCGCCGTGGTTGCTCCGTTGGCGCTGGCCTGGAGGCAGGCGGGTGTCCAGTTGCTGTTGGGGTGTATGAGCCAGAATCCGCGAAGGCCTTTCTTGCCCACGTCGACACGTCCTTTCATCATCTGGAAGTCCTCGTTGCTGGAGGGTGTGGTGCGGGCTGTGGTGCGTATGCTGCTCGCGGTGTAGGTCATGTACTGCCCGGTGGCTGCGTTCTGCAACTGGTAGAATTGGTTGCCGGGGGTGAAGGTGACCAGCCAGGCGCAGCTGTCGTTGGCGGCGGCCTCGTCGGGTGTCATGGCGCGCCAGGCGAGAGTGTTGGCGTTGGTGGGCGTGAGGTAGGAGGTGTAGAGCCCGCGCTCGCTGTCCTCGTTCTTGATGTAGTATTTCACGCCGTCCTGGTGCTCGAAGGCGTGGTAGGGTTCTGCGAAGAGGCTGGAGGTGTGCTGCAGGCCGTCCTCGCCGAGGGCCTGGCATATCAGTGAGTTGCCGATGTACAGCACGTCGCTGCCGTTGTCCTCCGAGGCGCCGTTGATGCCGTAGGGCCACATGTGCTGGTAGTCGCCGTTGAGTTGGGCGGTGGTGCTGTTGTCCCAGAAGCGGAGCACCTCGGTGACGCGGTCGCCAAGCCATAAGCCCGAGCCTGTGGCATAGCCGGCGGCGTTCGACGTGCCAGAGCGCAGGTTGAACCGGCTCCACTCGGTGTCGGCCCATGGGATGACTCCGATGCCGTGGAGCATCTCATGCATGATGGTGCCGGCTCTCTGGTACGACTGGTTGGAGCCCACGCTCATCCATCCTCCATAGGAGCATTCGGCCGTGGGCACGCCAGCGTTGTAGCCGATGCTGGTCGAGAAACCTTTCATCTCCGTCAGGTTGTTCCACCAGCCTACGGCTTGCTCGGCAGCGGCGCGGATGCGGGCGTTTGCGCTCGAATTGTCGCTGTTGCGTATGGTGAAGGAGATTTGGCCTTTCGGGATGGTGTAGAAACGGATGACGTCGCCATAGCCCACCTGGCGACCCTTGGTGATGACGTAGGCGCGCATGTAGTAGCAGGTGGCGGGGGTGAGGTCTTCCAACCAGTAGATGCGTCCGTTGTTGGTCAGGAAGCGGGTGGTGCGATGGTCGTCGATGGTGGGCTCGGGAGTCTCGCCCCAGCAGAATCCTTGCTCCGACACTTGCGATGCGGGGATGCCGGTGTAGCCCATGCGTCCGAAGGCCATGGTGGCTCCGCGGGCGTAGCGATGATCGGTGGTCACGGTGGGTATGTCGCCCGTGGGGTTGGCCCACAGGTATTTGTCGAGGGCGGCGGTGAGCACGACGATGGCCTCGTCCACCTGTTCGATGGTGGCGTTGTCGTCGCCCATCACGGCGTTAGCGGCGTCGATGGCGGCTTTCAGGTCGCCGGCGTCGTTGCCGCTGCCGTCGCCGTATGCTTTGACAGCTTCATCGATCACGGCTTGCAGTTTCTGCTTGTAATGGTCCATCTCCTCCTTCCCGATGTCGGTTTCACGCAGCAGTTTCACGAAGTCGAGGCAGGGTTTGGCAAAATTGGCCGACCCTTGCCCGGCGTTGGCGTGGAACCCCACTTGTATTCGTCCTTTCGTGGACTTGGTGAGTTCGAAGCGGATGGTGTCGGTGATCCATACGCCGGTGGGGAAGGACTCGATGCTGGAGGTGACGGCGCTCTGTCCGTTGGGGAGCCATTCCACGCGGCTGCGGCCGGCCGTATTGTCGGCGCTGTTGTAGAAGGCGCTCACCAGGGAGTATTTGCCCTCGGGGAGCTCCACCGTCTGGTAGAAGAGCATCGACTGGTTCCACCCGGTGCTCAGCGCGAGCACTCCGCCGTCGGTGGTGCCGTCTTGTCCGGTGGATGGTACGGAGGCGCCGTTGAAGGTCTTCTTCGTGCCTATCTGATAGACGCCGGTGATGGTGTAGTTGACACTGATGTCTTTCGTCCAACCGTCCACGTCGAGGATTTCCTGTTCCACGTTGCCGGTGTCGTCGATGGTGTAATCGAAACGGCTGTCGAAACCCGCGTTTTGAAGGTAGAGTTTGGTGAGGTCGTAGTCTTGTGCTATGGCGCCTGTCGAGCATAGCGCTGCCAGGCAGGCAATAAGTAGGTTTTTTTTCATTTGTTTTTAGGTGTATGGATGATTGTTGTGGCAAATTTAAGTAAAAATCGGGAAATATAAGTCAGTCAGATAAAGTTTTTCACTTTTCTTTAGAAGAAAAATACAAAACCAACATCCGATATGCATCACCCACGCCAATAATGCTCTGCCGGCAAAAGCGTTATGAATGTTCTGCCGGAACCAACGCCGAGAATGTTCTGCCGGCAAAAGCGCTATGAATGTTCTGCCGGCAAAAAACGCCAAGAATGTTCAGTCGGCAAAAGCGACAAGAATGTTCTGCCAGCAAAAACGCCGAGGTTGTTCTGCCGGAACCAACGGTCGACGTGCGAAGCGGAAGTCAATTGCAATCCGGCAGCCTTGAATATTAGGATTTACAATCCGATTAAATCGGTATAAAGCACGGATAATGATGCTTTTAGCGGATTGCAAATCCCGATGAACATTCTTGGCGCTGATAATGACGATTTTATCGGATTACAAATCCTGATATTATTTCCATCGGGATTGCAAATCCCGATGAACATTCTTGGCGCTGATAATGACGATTCTAGCGGATTACAAATCCTGATATTATTAGCATCGGGATTGCAAATCCCGATGAACATTCTTGGCGCTGATAATGACGATTTTAGCGGATTGCAAATCCTGATATTATTTCCATCGGGATTGCAAATCCCGATGAACATTCTTGGTATAAAGCGCTGATAATGACGCTTTTAGCGGATTGCAAATTGTTAATTATAAATTGTTAATTGTTAATTATTTACCCCTTCCTTTTAACCCCCTAAAATGCTGTTTGATTGGAAATTCGTATGAATAATGTAGGTTAGATGGCAAAAAAAACGTATCTTTGCATGTTGGTGTGTGCCACGGGAGTGCGGATGATACACCCTCGACGGTGGCAAATCCAGCTGCTGGGAGCAAATGCGAAATGATATGTTAGTACAACTTACGCTGCTTGATAGACCAAAACAACAACAATGGAAGACAAAGTAAAGAAAGAACAGATACTGGTGAGCATCACAGGCCAGGACCGTCCCGGACTGACAGCGTCGGCGATGGGAATACTTGCGAAATACAACGCACAGATACTTGACATCGGCCAGGCCGACATCCACAGCACACTGTCTTTAGGAATCCTCATACGCATCGATGAGGAACATTCCGGCCAAGTGCTCAAAGAACTGCTGTTCAAGGCCACCGAATTGGGAGTGAACATCGGCTTCTCTCCCATCACCGACGATGAATACGAGGAGTGGGTTGGACGGCAAGGCAAGAACCGTCACATCCTCACACTCATTGGGCGCACGCTGACAGCTGCACAGATAGAGGCGGCTGCCAGAATCATCGCCGCACAAGGAGTGAACATCGACTCCATCCGTAGGATGACCGGCAGGCAGAGCATACGCCATCCACAGCAGAAGAGCAGGGCGTGCATTGAGTTCTCGCTACGTGGCTCACCAAACCGACACAAGATGCAGGAGCAGCTCATGCGCCTTTCGGCCGACATGGGGTTTGACTTCTCTTTGCAGAACGATGACATGTATCGACGTATGAGACGCCTCATATGCTTCGACATGGACTCCACCCTCATACAGACCGAATGCATCGACGAACTTGCCATGCGTGCGGGGGTGGGCGACAAGGTGAAAGCCATCACCGAGAGTGCCATGAGGGGAGAAATCGACTTCAAGGAGAGCTTCACCAAAAGGGTGGCACTGCTCAAAGGGCTTGACGTCAGCGTGATGCGTGAGATAGCCGAGAGCCTGCCTATCACTGAAGGCGTGGACAGGCTCATGGCTGTTCTCAAGCGTTGCGGCTACAAGATAGCAATCCTCAGCGGAGGATTCACTTATTTCGGGGAATACCTGCAACGGCGTTACGGCATCGACTACATGTATGCCAACGAGTTGGAGATCGACGACAATGGCCGCCTCACGGGAAGATACCTTGGCGAAGTGGTCGACGGCCACCGCAAAGCCGAACTCCTGAAGCTCATAGCACAAGTGGAGAAGGTCAACCTTGCTCAGACCATCGCCGTGGGCGACGGTGCCAACGACCTGCCGATGCTCTCTGAGGCAGGACTCGGAATAGCCTTCCATGCCAAACCGAGAGTGGTGGCCAACGCCAAGCAATCCATCAACACGATAGGCCTCGACGGGGTGCTCTATTTCCTTGGCTTCAAAGACTCCTATCTTGGTGAAGACGGAAAGGCATAGCGCATCATCGAGCAAGCAGAACATTTCAACCTGCTTCTGCGGTTGAAACGCCCTGAAAGGCCTGAAAGGGCAACCTGCTCTTAGCCCAGGGCAACGCCCTGGGTTGTGGGGAAGGGGCGACTGTTATATATCACACATGGGTTCCCTGATATCTCGTTGGCCGTCCGGCATTAATAATCCAACCGCAGGTCGGAACATTTTTACGCAGCTTGATAGATGAATCGAGCGAATTGTAGCGAATAGATTTATGATTTTAGATTTATTAAGTATTTTTATATTATAAGTTAGGGAAAAAAAGTGTATATTTGCAAAATAAAGGCAGACTAATATTTATTTAATTTGTGTATATTATGAAAGCGATGAGTAAAATTTTGCTGGTGTTTTCCCTCTTGTCGTGCGCTTTGGCATCGCAAGCAGTGAACATCACCTATAATTTGACGACACACACGGATGGACGGACCATCACTGGCACCGCCAATCTCTCTTCCGGTGCCGAGTTGTTGGGCAATATGCCGCAGGCGCTCTGGCGTGCCTACTGCACCTATACCTTTTACAAGGATGAAGCGTTGACAGAGCCTATCGACGAGGTGGACGCTTCTGTCACTACGGTATGGGTTGATTATGTGTTCGACCCTCCATTCCATCTCTCAGAAGAGGGAAGCGACCCGATCTGGCATTACCTGCGTTCCTACAATTCGGGAGGGACAAACAATTACATTGTTTACTACGACCAAGGAGCTGAGGATGAATGGGGGTCACCGAAACGGACCATCAAAGGTTACAAGAGCACCTCTGCTATTCCCACCCCTAAATATGGACGTAACCAACCGATGACAAAAGAAACTCATTGCCAATGGGCGTTCTATGGGGATGCGTATGATTTTCATATCAAGTTGAACGATCCTACGATTTCCAATCCATGGCTGATTTGGAATAGCACAAGTGCGACTGAATATGCCATGGGCCTGGGAGCGAAGAAACCGATTGGCTGGCAATTGTATGTCAATACGGCAACCAACAGCAAACTTTCTGGTGGCACTATGGCTATGGGACCTTATGGGGCAACCAACTACCTGGCAAGTCTGGAGAACGTGAGTTCGAATTTGGAAACCGACAGACTTGACACATCGAGGCAATTCTTCGACAGCCACAACCAATTGGTTCATAAGACGGGAACAAGTTCTAGCACATCTTATAAAAATAATCTCTGGTGGTATGCATTCTTTGCCACGCCTATCACACAAAGTCCCACATCGACCGACATCTGGCACGTCACATACAAGTTGATGAATGAGGAAGGCGTACAGATAGCCGACGACATCGTCAAGCAGACAACTCCGAATACGGTGCCGGTATATCCCGGAGAGATGAACATTGTGCTCTACGATTACTCTTATTACAGTGATGCTGAGTTGCAGAACGAATGGGTGGGGTATCTGCCCACCGATCGCAACAGCATCGTTTATGTCAAGCAAACCCCGGCCAACCAGCAGGAATACATCACCGACCACTGGATCACCATCGTCTTGCCATATGAAGTATCCGACTTGGCTGCCACCTTCGGCACCACCAGCGATGGGGAGACTCCGGCTGTCAGGGTGTTGGAGTATAAGTCGGTCAGCGTGACCAAATCCGCTGAAAAATCCTACAGCTTCAAACTCAATTTCACACAGGTGAATGGGATGGAGGCCAACAAGCCTTATCTCTTCAAGGCCGACGAGGTGCTTGAAGGAAAGATGATGTCGATGGGCAATGGCGACGAGGACGAGTTGATTTCCGTCGTGCAGAATGACGCCTCATTCCCCGAGGTGCCTGTCACGATGAATGGCACCTATGAAGGGGTGACACTCTCCGCAGGCGATGAAAACAAGGTCTATTTCTATTTCGGTTACAAGGCCGGCGCAGACTCGCCATACAATTTCTACATCGTGAAAAAAGACACTCCGGTGGGAAAGAACAGAGCCTATTTCCTGATAGAGGACACATCGGATGCAGAGTCCGTTGCCATCAGTTTCGACCTCGATGTTGACGGCATCAGCGAGACATTGATGGAGCCTGTTGCCTTGAGAGGTGTGCCGGGCGGTGAGGTTTACAACCTCAACGGGCAGCTTGTTGCAAAGGATGCTGGCGTGAAAGCTTTGCCACGTGGCATTTATGTGGTGAATGGTCGCAAATATGTGGTCAAATGATTAATTTAGGATAGCATATGAAAAAGAATAGGACATATATGCCTCCTCGTACCGAAATCGTGGCTTGTGAGGTGGAAAAAGATTTTGCTTTGAATGTGTCGGGCTTGAACGGCTTGACCGACCAGGACGATTTGGACATCGGCCTTGACGACGACGACAATGTGCTACCCACTGTCAACCTCAATAAACTGTGGGAAGAGTAGGATAAGATTAAACTTGATATGGATGCGGGATGAGGGTATGAAACCCTGAGTTTCCCGCTATGAAGAGAAGCCATCTGGCCAGACATTATCACTCTGGCTCAGATGGCTTCCTCTATTGTGACGATGATTCTCTTTTGCTTCGTTGTGTCCACGTTTGAAGTAGACTCCTTGTTTCTTCACATCCCCAACTTGTATCCGATGGTGAGGGTGAAGGTGCTGTTTTTCATATCGTCCATGAGGGCGTCCTCGTCGTTCACATTGGAAAGGCCGAGACGGTAGCGCAGGTCGATGATGAGGGCGACATCTTTTTTACTGCTCACCTTTGGCTCGATGGAGAGGCCGATGGGCAGCGACAACTCCGTCTTCTTGTAAGCATCCTTTTGGTTGATGCCGCTCATCTTGGCTTTCCTGAGGAAGCCGATTTCAGGGCCGGCCTGAAGGGCGAGCCAGGGCGTGGCGTAATACTTGGCCAAAGGGCCGATGCTGAGGTATTCGAGATTCAGTTTCTTGTCGAGTGCCTTGCTCTTGCAGCCGAGTTGGTCGCGATTGACATCGAGGCTGAGGGCGAACAGGTCGGTGAGGCAGTAGTCCACGCCGACACCGAGCGACCATCCTATCTTCTCCTTGGCATCGTCGTTGCCCGACAGTGTAGAGAGGTTGCCACCGGCGCGGAAGCGGAAATTGATGTTTCCTTGTGTCTGTGCCTTCAAGTTCATGGCAGCCATCAGGGCGGCCACGGCTATGATGATGGTTTTCTTCATGATGAAAAGGGTTATGATGTGTTCTCTTGTTGTCTTGGGATAAAGAAGTTTAGGCTCAAACCTTTGTTTTTGCAAATATAGACAAAAAAACGGGTATTATATGCCAGTCCGACAAATAATTTCACATTTTCTTTAGAGGAAGAGGCTCGGTACTCTATATGCGACGCCTCTTGTTCTGTATGTGCGCACCCCGTGAGTTCATCTAGGGGTCGACGCCTCCGAGCGTCGCAAAAAGCAGAAACCTACTGTGCGCATAAAACTCTTACTCTATATGCGACGCTCGGAGGCGTCGACCCCTAAGTGCGCACCAACCTCTTGCTCTGTATGTGCGCACCAACCTCTTGCTCTGTATGTGTGCACCCCGTGAGTTCATCTAGGGGTCGACGCCTCCGAGCGTCGCAAACATCAGAAACCTACTG
>JAFWSS010000144.1 GCA_017524385.1 Prevotella sp. | reverse complement strand
TACGCCAAAAATGTTCTGCCGGATTTGCAATCCGGCAGAACAGAATATCAGGATTTGTAATCCGCTAAAATCGTTGTTCACAGGATTTTATGCCCGATTTAATCGGATTGGAAATCCTTATATTACCTTCAGCCGGATTGCAAATCCGGCTGAACATCCTTGTCGTTGTTCGCCGGCTGAACATCCTTGTGGTACAAGCTACGCCAAGAATGTTCTGCCGGATTTGCAATCCGGCAGAACAGAATATCAGGATTTGTAATCCGCTAAAATCGTTGTTCACAGGATTTTATGCCCGATTAAATCGGATTGGAAATCCTTATATTACCTTCAGCCGGATTGCAAATCCGGCTGAACATCCTTGTCGTTGTTTGCCGGCTGAACATCCTTGTGGTACAAGCTACGCCAAAAATGTTCTGCCGGATTTGCAATCCGGCAGAACAGAATATCAGGATTTGTAATCCGCTAAAATCGTTGTTAACAGGATTTTATGCTCGATTTAATCGGATTGGAAATCCTTATATTACCTTCAGCCGGATTGCAAATCCGCCTGAACATCCTTGTCGTTGTTCGCTGCCTGTTGTGGCAAATCCGTCATGCATTCAACGTCCTCATGGCATTAAGTACGGCGAGCACAGTGACACCCACGTCGGCGAAGACAGCCATCCACATGGTAGCCAGTCCGAATGAAGCCAGGATGAGCACCGCCACTTTGATTCCGATGGCCATCCATACGTTTTGCCGTGCGATGTGGAGTGTGCGTCTTGCGATTGCTATGGCTGTTGCGATTTTCGACGGATGGTCATCCATGAGCACCACGTCGGCCGCTTCGATTGCGGCATCGCTTCCCAGGCCACCCATGGCGATGCCCACGTCGGCCATTGCAAGTACGGGAGCATCGTTGATGCCATCGCCCACGAAAGCCACGCCCATGTCCTTTGCCTTTCCCTTTCCCTCTATGAGTTGCCTCATGTGTTCAACCTTGTCTTGAGGCAGTAGCCCGGCATGGTATTCGTCGAGAGACAGTTGGTTTGCCACATGTGCAGCCACCTCCTCGCGGTCTCCGGTTAGCATTGCCACAAGTTGCACCCCCATCTCCTTCAATTGTGAGATGGCCTCCGCGCTGTCATCCTTCACTTTGTCGCTGATGGCGATGTGCCCTGCGTATTCGCCATTGATAGCTACGTGGATGACAGTGCCTACGTGCGGGCAGTCGCTCCATTTCGCTCCCACGGCCTCCATCATGCGCGTGTTGCCCACACAGACCACCTGTCCTTCCACTTTGGCCCGCACGCCTTGTCCAGCCACTTCCTCCACCTCTTCCACCAGGCATCCGTCGGTGGCTTCGTCGGGAAAGGCGTCACGCAGTGCAGCTCCGATGGGATGTGTACTGTAATGTTCCACGTGAGCAGCCAGGTGTAGCAGGTGCCTTTCGTCGCATGTTTCTGGGTGTACGGCCTCCACTGCGAATTTTCCATGGGTTAGCGTCCCTGTCTTGTCGAACACCACCACTCCTGTACGTGCGAGAATGTCAAGATAGTTGCTCCCTTTCACCAGTATGCCCTTTCTTGATGCTCCTCCGATTCCACCGAAGAAGGTGAGGGGTACGCTGAGAACCAGTGCGCAGGGGCACGACACGACGAGGAAGATGAGTGCTCGGTGGAGCCATTTGGGAAATTCCGAGTTGAACTGTCCTGAAATCAATGGCGGCAGTATGGCCAGCAGCAAAGCCCCGATGACCACCACCGGGGTGTAATAGCGTGCGAAGCGTGTGATGAACGCCTCGCTGCGCGACTTATGTTCGCTTGCGTTTTCCACGAGGTCGATGATTTTGGATGCCGTGCTCTCGCCGTAGCTTTTGGTCACCTTGACCCGCACCATTCCAGAAATGTTGACACAACCAGAGAACACCTCGTCGCCCACTCCCACTTCGCGTGGCAAACTCTCTCCGGTGAGCGCTACTGTGTTGAGTTGTGTGGCCCCTTCTGTCACCACGCCGTCAAGTGGTATTCGTTCTCCAGGTTTCACAACGATGATGTCACCAGGTTTCACTTGTTCCGGTGCCATGCGTTGGAGTTGGCCGTCACGCTCCACGAAAGCCACGTCGGGGCGAATGTTCATCAGCTGTGCGATGCTTTCGCGGCTTTTCCCCTCCGCGTATCCCTCGAAGAGTTCGCCAATTTGGAAGAAGAGCATGACGAAGACGGCTTCGGGAAACTCCGTCTCCGCTCCCGGCAGGAATCCGATGCACAAGGCACCGATGGTAGCCACCGACATGAGAAAGTGCTCATTGAACACATCACCATGGCAGATGCCCTCCAACGCCTCCTGCAGTGTCTCATGACCAGCGACGAGGTAGGGTAGGAGGTAGAGGAGTAGCAGTTGCCAAGTGTTCAGATGGCAGGTGTGTTCCACCACCACAGCCGCCACCAGCAACACTGCTGCGATGGCGATTTTCATGATTTGGCCTTTCAGGCTCCCATGGTGCTCGTGATGATGCTCATGGCCTTCTTCGTGTGCATGATGATGGTCGTGTCCATCCCCATGGTCGTGGTGTCCATGGCCGTGATGATGTTCTTGATGTCCATGGCCATGTGAACAGCCATGTTCGCAATGTTCTTGATGATTTGTATGTGCCATTTTTTCGATGTTGTTGTTTCTGGCTGCAAATATAGGGTGAAAGTTTTGCAACCCGGTTGCAAAGATGGCTTTAGCCACAAATCAGGGTCCCAACATTGTTACAGTATGTTGGACGTGTGAGGAAGGCCCATCTTTTTTTCATCTTTAACTATGTTTTTTTTTTTGATTGGTGTGTTTTTTGTATTTTTGCACCCACAGAACAAAAAATCAAAAAAGAAGCATTATGGAAAAAATGAAACTGATATGGACTATCCTTTTAGTTGTCGCCGTTTCCACGGTGTCCCGTGCCGGTGACAATGTGTTTTCCACCATTGGCGTCACTGCCGCCCCTGGCCAGGAAGCCGTCATCAACATCTCGCTCGACAACTCCGACGAGGTGAATGGTCTGCAGTTTGACATCGTGTTGCCAGAAGGCATCCAGTTGGCCACCGATGACCATGGCTCATCCCTCGTCGTCCCCACGGAGCGCACGAAAGGCTTCTCCGTGATGTGCAAGAAAGTGGAGCCGAACCGCTATCGTCTGATGTCCCTTTCTTTTCAAGGAGCGAAAGTCAAAGGCAATGCAGGTCCTGTGTTCTCAGTCACTGTCAAATGCGATGCAGCGATGAAGAAGGGTGACTGCACGATTCGCTTCGAGGAAGTGCACTTGTCGTTTGTTAACACAGAATTGAACAAGACCGACTCCAATCTTCCTTCTTTCGAGGCAAAGGTGACCGTGAATTAGTGCATGTGTTTTTATCCCGAATTAGAGGATTGCAGCATTTTTCTTGAAATGAAGTGTTCTCCAATTTCCTAAATCGGGATAAAACAGAAATATTCATCAAAAAAGAAAGAGTCTTGGGCATGACGCCCAAGACTCTTTCTTTGAAATCTTATCTTCGGGATTATTTCTTGTTGAGTGCCATGTCAACGGTCACGGCGACAGCGACGGTGGCGCCCACCATCGGGTTGTTGCCCATGCCGAGGAATCCCATCATTTCCACGTGTGCAGGCACGGAGGAAGACCCAGCGAACTGAGCGTCGCTGTGCATGCGTCCCAACGTGTCGGTCATGCCATAGGAGGCAGGTCCTGCAGCCATGTTGTCGGGGTGCAGTGTGCGGCCTGTACCGCCACCGGAAGCCACAGAGAAGTAGGGCTTTCCAGCGAGCACGCGCTCTTTCTTGTAAGTGCCGGCCACCGGGTGCTGGAAGCGGGTGGGGTTGGTGGAGTTGCCAGTGATGGAGACATCGACGTTCTCGTTCCAGAGGATGGCGACACCCTCGCGTACGTCGTCAGCACCGTAGCAGTTCACTTTAGCCCTTGGTCCGTTGCTGTATGCTTTCTTCTGCACGATTTCCAGTTTTCCAGTGTAGTAGTCAAACTTGGTCTGCACGTATGTGAAACCATTGATTCGGCTGATGATCATGGCAGCATCCTTTCCCAGTCCGTTGAGTATGGTGCGAAGTGGCTTTTTGCGCACTTTGTTTGCCATCTCGGCGATTTTGATGGCACCCTCTGCGGCAGCGAAGGACTCGTGTCCAGCGAGGAATGCGAAGCACTCGGTCTCCTCACGGAGCAGACGTGCAGCCAGGTTTCCGTGTCCGATACCCACCTTGCGGTCGTCGGCGACAGACCCCGGTATGCAGAAGCTCTGCAGTCCGATGCCGATGGCCTCGGCGGCGTCGGCAGCGTTTTTCACGCCCTTCTTGATGGCGATGGCAGCACCACAGACATAAGCCCATTTAGCGTTCTCGAAGCAGATGCCTTGCGTGTCCTCGCAGATCTGGTATGGGTCGATGCCGATGGACTCGCAAATCTCGTTAGCCTCCTCGATGGACTTGATGCCATTTTCGTTGAGCGCGGCGAGTACTTGGTTGATGCGGCGCTCCTGACTCTCGAATTTCACTTCTCTTATCATATTCTGTTTCCTCCTTATTCTTTACGTGGGTCAATCGTCTTCACAACACCCTGCTCGGCGGTTGTCCTTCCATAAGTGCCGGTGAATTTCTTCACGGCCTCGTTGGCGTCCATTCCAGCCTTGATGGCTTCCATCATCTTGCCCAGGTGCACATACTCATATCCGCAGACCTGAGAGTCCTCGTCGAGGAACATCTTGGTGATGTATCCTTCGGTGAGTTCGAGGTAGCGCGTGCCTTTGGCCTTTGTGCCATAGAGCGTGCCCGTCTGGCTTCTCAGGCCCTTGCCCAGGTCTTCCAGTCCGGCTCCGATCACCAGTCCACCCTCTGAGAAGGCGCTCTGTGTGCGTCCGTAAACCACTTGCAGGAAGAGTTCGCGCATGGCAGTGTTGATGGCATCGCACACCAAGTCGGTGTTCAGTGCCTCGAGGATGGTCTTTCCAGGGAGAATTTCCGATGCCATTGCAGCGGAGTGAGTCATTCCGGTGCATCCGATGGTCTCCACGAGACATTCCTCGATGATGCCTTCCTTGATGTTCAAGGACAGCTTGCACGTTCCCTGTTGCGGAGCGCACCAACCTATACCGTGGGTGTAGCCGGAGATATCCTTGATCTCCTTTGCCTGAATCCATTTGCCCTCCTCGGGAATGGGGGCTGGTCCGTGATGAGGACCTTTCGCAACAACACACATGTTGTTGACTTCATTGGAATAAGTCATGTTGCTTAAAGAGTTTTTATAAGTAAATATTATGATAATGTAGGTTTATCTTGCTGATTTGCTTGCAAAGTTACGAAAAAATTCCCAATTACCATTCTCCCAAGAGCCCTTTTTTATCAACAAGGTGTTGTTTTTCCATTTCTTTTGACACTATTTCCTTTTTTTGTTGTAACTTTGCACACTCAAAATACATTATAAGATGAAAGAGGTATTAGTAAGAGAGCGCGATTTGATGACAGCAAGTGAGGAAGGCATGGACGAGTTTGTCGGAGTCTTCGTCAAGGCCATTTACGATGCCATAGGAGGAACGCTTGATGCCCAGTCGCTTCCCGAACTCAATGCCGACCAGGTGACGTTGCTCGCCTATGTCATCCTTCGCGACGAGGTGATGGATGGAGGTTTCGTGCAACTCATCCACAACGGCTACGGTCCTTTCATTTTCAAGAACCCCTTTTCTAGGATGATGCGACAGTGGGGTCTTGATGCCCTTGCGTCGCTTGTCAACAAGGCACACAAGCCCTATTCCCATCATCATGAGGAGATAGAGCGCGAATGCAGCGACGAGGAATTCATGGCTCTTTTTGAAAGGATGCCCGAATTCGACGAGTATGACGACGAGTTTGTGGAGAACGAAGAGGAGTGGACCTCATCCGTAGCGTATTACATCGACGAGCACCTCTCTCGTTTCGCCACCATTATCAAGGATTAAGATGAACAAGGAACAGCAATTGCTCAGGAAGAAGAGCCCTGTGCAAATCAAGAACAAGAAAGCCTCATTTGAATATTTTTTCGTAGAAACTTACACCGCCGGCATCGTGCTCACGGGTACAGAGATCAAGTCCATCCGTATGGGAAAGGCTTCTTTGGTTGATGCCTACTGCACCATCATCAATGGAGAGATGTGGGTGTTGGGGATGAGTATCTCCCCCTATTTCTACGGTTCCTATTCCAACCATGTGATGCGTCGCGACCGCAAATTGCTTCTCAACAAGCGCGAGATTCGCCACTTGCAAGACGCCACCAAGCAACCAGGATTCACCATCATCCCCACGCTGGTATTCATCGATGACAAGGGTCGTGCAAAGATGGACATCGCCCTTGCCAAGGGAAAGAAACTATATGACAAGCGTCAAACCCTCAAGGAGAAAGAAGACCGTAGGGAGATGGACAGGGCGAAGAAGGTGTATTGACCCGTCACTCCCCGGCATAATTCCCAATCCATCATTCCGAATCCGACAATGACCACCCTCGAACAAACCCTTTGCCAGCGCATCGTCATCCTTGACGGTGCAATGGGAACCAAGATCCAGCAATACAAGCTTTCCGAGAGCGACTTCCATGGCTATCGGTTCCGCAACAACCGCTCCTTGATGATGGGCAACAACGACGTGCTCAATCTCACGCGCCCCGACGTGGTCAATGACATCCATTGCAAATACCTTCAGGCAGGCGCCGACATCATCACCACCAACACCTTCAGTTCGCAGTGCATCTCTCAGAAGGACTACCATCTGGAGTCCTTCAGCCGCCAGATGGCATTGGAAGGTGCCCGCATCGCCAGGAGGGCCGTCACCAAATACGCCACCCCTGAGCATCCCCGCTGGGTGGCGGGTTCCATCGGCCCCACCAACAAGTCGTGCTCGATGAGTCCCGATGTTTCCGACCCAGGTGCTCGCGCTGTCACATATGACAAGTTGCTCAAAGCCTATCTTGAGGAGGTCGATGCCTTGATGGAAGGAGGTGTCGATATCATTCTCATAGAAACCATATTCGACACCCTCAATGCCAAGGCCGCCATCGATGCTGCGACACAAGTCATGGAAAAGCGAGGGACCCGTCTTCCCATCATGCTCTCCATCACCATCAGCGACCTCGCCGGTAGGACGCTCAGTGGTCAGACGATAGAAGCCTTTCTTGCCAGTGTCAGCAGTTACGACATCTTCTCCATCGGTTTGAACTGTTCCTTCGGAGCCGCCCAGATGAAACCCTTCCTGCAAGACCTGTCCTCCAAGACCCCTTGTTATGTGTCGGCCTATCCCAATGCCGGTCTTCCCAATTCCATGGGGCTTTACGACGAGACGGCAGAGACGATGACGCCTCTTATGGAGCAACTCGTAGATGAAGGGCTGGTGAACATCATCGGAGGTTGCTGCGGCACTGACGAGCATTTCATCAAGATGTTTGCAGAAATGGTGCGTGGCAAGGTGCCACGCGTCCCTGCTCCCAGAATGCGTGCGATTCAACTCAGCGGCCTGGAACCACTCGTTGTCACTCCCGAAGTAGGATTTGTCAACGTTGGAGAGCGCTGCAATGTAGCCGGTTCACGCAAGTTCCTGCGCCTCATCAGTGAGAAGAAATACGATGAAGCGATGTCCATCGCCAGGAAGCAGGTGGCCGATGGTGCTCGTGTGATAGACATCAACATGGACGACGGTCTTCTCCAATCACGAAGAGAGATGACCACGTTTCTCAACCTCATCGCCTCCGAGCCCGACATCGCCAAGGTTCCCGTCATGATCGACTCTTCAGACTGGAAAGTCATTGTCGCCGCCCTCAAGTGTGTCCAGGGAAAAGCCATTGTCAACTCCATCTCGCTCAAGGAAGGCGAGGCGGCTTTCCTTTCGAAGGCACGCACCATCCGTCGCTTTGGTGCTGCAGTGGTTGTCATGAGCTTCGACGAGCAAGGCCAAGCCACAACCTATGAACGGCGAATAGCCATTGCCGGCCGGGCTTATCATCTGCTTACTTACATCGTGGGCATGTCGCCTTGCGACATCATCATCGACCCCAACGTGCTGGCCATCGCCACAGGCATGGAAGAGCACGACTCCTATGCCTCCGACTTCATCCGCTCTTGTGGGTGGATCAGGCAAAACCTCCCCTTTGCGCATGTCAGCGGTGGTGTCAGCAACCTTTCTTTCGCCTTCCGGGGCAACAACTACATACGCGAGGCCATGCATGCCGTCTTCCTCTACCATGCCATCAGGGAAGGAATGGACTTCGGCATTGTCAATCCCGCCACGAAAGTTGCTTACGACGACATCCCACCCGAGCAACTTGAGATTATCGAAGACGCCATCCTCTGCCGCACCGAGCATCCATCCGCCCGGCTCATAGAGCTGGCCAGTGACATCAAGGAGAAGGCAGACGCAGAGAAGGCGGCCCTTGGAAGCGGCGGGGAGCCTGCGCAACGCAAGGTAGAGGAATGGCGTAGCGGAAGTGTGGAAGAGCGGCTCAAGGAGTCGCTGAGAAGGGGTATCGGCGACTTCCTCGCAGAGGACCTGGCAGAGGCGCTCACCCTTTACCCACGAGCGGTGGACATCATCGAGGGTCCGCTCATGGCAGGCATGAACTTGGTAGGCGAACTCTTCGGTTGCGGAAAGATGTTTCTGCCGCAAGTGGTGAAGACAGCCCGCACGATGAAGCAGGCGGTGGCCATCCTGCAACCCCATATCGAGGCACAACGCAACGGAAATGCCGCCAAGGCAGGGAAGATACTCCTCGCCACCGTCAAGGGCGACGTCCATGACATCGGTAAGAACATCGTTGCCGTCGTCATGGCTTGCAACAACTACGAAGTGGTGGACATGGGAGTGATGGTGCCAGCCGACCAGATTGTAAAGAAAGCCAAGAAGGAAAAAGTGGACCTCATAGGTTTGAGCGGACTCATCACCCCAAGTCTTGAAGAGATGGTGAATGTGGCCAATGAGTTGCGCAAGGCCGGGCTCGACATCCCCATCATGATAGGCGGCGCCACCACCAGCGAACTCCATGTGGCGCTGAAGATCGCCCCGGTCTATGGCGGTCCCATCGTGTGGATGAAGGATGCTTCTCAAAACGCCATAGCAGCAGCAAAGTTGCTTGACAAAAAAGGCAGGGAAGCGTATGCCGAGCAACTCAACGAAGACTACCGCCAACTCCGTGACAACTATGGCGACAACCAGCGTCAACTGCTCTCCCTCGAGGAGGCAAGAAAAAGGAAACCCCGTTATTTTGATTGATTTTAGGATAATAAAAATTGAAAAGAAAATGATGAATGTAGAAAACATATTATTTGATTTTGGTGGCGTCGTCGTCACCCTGGACCATCACCAAGCCGTCGGCAGATTCAAGGCCCTTGGCTTGAAAGATGCCGACAAGCAACTCGACCCATACACCCAGGGCGGCATCTTCGGCGAATTGGAGAAGGGTAAGATTACTGCGGAGGAATTCATCGAACAACTCAGCCGCCAGTGTGGCCGTCAGCTCACCTATGAGGAGTGTGCCCATGCCTGGCTCGGTTATCGCAAGGAGGTTCCACGCCGCAATCTGCAAGCCCTTCGCCGACTGAGGGAAGAGGGCTACAGGCTCATCCTGCTCTCCAATACCAACCCCTTCATGATGGAATGGGCGGAAAGTCCCGCTTTCGACGGCGAGGGAAACTCTGTCAACAGTTATTTCGACGCTGTCTATGCCAGTTATCGCGAGGGAGTGATGAAACCCGACCCCGCATTCTTCCACCTTGTGATGATGAAGGAAGGAATCATGCCCTACACCACGCTCTTCCTTGACGACGGCCCCCGTAACGTGGCTGCAGCCAGCCAATTGGGCATAGCCACCTATTGCCCAGAGAACGGCAGCGACTGGACGAAGGAAATCCATCGTTACATCCGCGCCAACAGTTATTCTTATGCTTCAAGTTTCTAAACCTGTTTGAAATCATATTTTTCATCAACAACAACCATGGGAATGAAAAAGAAAAACAGATGGCAGCCCCTGCCAGGACAGCCTCTCACCGAGATGGACGAAAAGGTGATGTATTGGGAGCGCAAAGGCAAGGAAGTGCCCACCCGAGACCTCATCCGCACGCCGGAAGAGATAGAGGGCATACGCCGTAGCGGCGTGGTGAACACCGGTGTGCTCGACGAGGTGGCACGACATATCCACGCAGGAATGTCAACCCTCGAAATCGACCGCATCTGCCATGACTATTGCACCAGCCATGGCGCCATACCCGCCTGCCTGGGGTATGAGGGCTATCCCAAAAGCGTGTGCACCAGCATCAACGAGGTGGTGTGCCATGGCATACCGAAGGCAGAGGATGTGCTGATGGAGGGCGATATCGTCAATGTCGATTTCACCACCATCCTCGACGGCTATTACTCCGACGCCTCCCGCATGTTCATCATCGGAAAGACTTCTCCTGAGAAGGAACAGCTCGTCAGGGTTGCGAAGGAATGTCTGGAAATCGGCATGGAGGCAGCCAAGCCCTACGGTTTTGTGGGAGACATCGGCCATGCCATAGAGAAACATTGCAAGAAATACCATTACGGTGTGGTGCGCGACCTATGTGGTCATGGCGTGGGCCTCAAGTTCCATGACAAGCCCGACGTCGCACATTACGGCAGGCGCGGGCAGGGGATGCTCCTGGTGCCAGGAATGGTGTTCACCATCGAACCCATGATCAACATGGGGACATGGAGGGTGTTCATCGACGAGGGCGACCCTTTTGGCTGGGAGGTCATTTCCGAAGACGAACTCCCCAGCGCACAATGGGAGCACACCGTCGTCATGACAGAGCACGGCGTGGAAGTGCTCACATACTAATCACATCCCTGTAACTCCTGAAAAGTTATGGAAGAGAAGAAGACATACATATTAGGGATAGAGAGCAGTTGCGATGACACCTCTGCAGCCGTGTTGTGCGACGGCGTGCTCTTGAGCAATGTCACAGCCTCCCAGGATGTCCACCGCGACTATGGAGGCGTGGTGCCAGAACTGGCATCAAGGGCTCATCAGCAGAACGTCGTTCCCGTGGTTGACCAAGCCATCAAGCGAGCAGGCATCGACAAGGAGCAACTCTCCGCCGTGGCCTTCACCCGCGGCCCCGGTCTCATGGGGTCGCTCCTCGTCGGCGTCAACTTCGCCAAGGGATTCGCCAGGGCGCTGGGCATACCGCTCATCGATGTCAACCACCTGCAAGGCCACGTCATGGCTCATTTCATCAAGGAGGATGACAACGACCATTCTGCACCTCCCACGCCTTTCCTCTGCCTCCTTGTCAGTGGAGGCAACTCACAGATTGTCAAGGTGGACGCCTACGACCGTATGGAGGTCTTGGGTCAGACCATCGACGATGCCGCCGGCGAGGCCATCGACAAATGCTCGAAGGTCATGGGCTTGGGTTATCCCGGAGGCCCCATCATCGACCGCCTTGCACGACAGGGAAACCCAAAGGCATATCAATTCTCCGAGCCCCACATACCCGGTCTCGACTACAGTTTCAGCGGTCTGAAGACCTCGTTCCTCTACCATCTGCGCGAGTGGGTGGCTGAAGACCCCGACTTCGTGGAGCACCACAAGGAAGATCTGGCGGCAAGTCTGGAATACACCATCGTTGACATCCTGATGAAGAAGTTGCGCCTCGCTGTCAAGCAAACAGGCATCAAGCACGTGGCGTTGGCAGGAGGAGTGTCGGCCAACAACGGTTTGAGAAACGCCTTCCGTCAGCACGCCAAAAAGTATGGATGGACCATATACATCCCCAAGTTCAGTTACACCACCGACAACGCGGCGATGATTGCCATCACCGGCTATTACAAATACAAGGACAAGCAATTCTGCGGCATTGATGCTCCCGCCTTCTGCAAAGTCACATTCAAGTAGCATCAACTTTCATAAAAGACAGCAATGGAACTGGAAAACAAAGTCATCAGCAGAGAGATTCAGACAAGGCTCTATGAGTCGGGCAAGACACTTGGTACGGCAGAGAGTTGCACGGGAGGTCGCATCGCCGAGGCCATCATCGCCACGCCAGGCGCATCGGAATATTTCAAGGGAGGCATCGTCTCCTACACCAACGAGGTGAAGGAACGCCTGCTTCATGTAGACCACCAACTGCTAGAGGAGAAGACCGCCGTCTGCGAAGAGGTTGCCGTTGCCATGGTGAAAGGGGCGTGTGAGACACTCCAAGTGGATTACGCCATCGCTGCAACGGGGATAGCCGGGCCTGGTGGAGGCACCAAGGAGATACCCGTCGGCACCATCTGGCTCGCATACGGTTCGAAGGATGACATCCATACCCTCAAGTTGGAAGAGGATGAAGGTCGTGACAAGAACCTCCTGATAGCCACCCATACCGCTTTGCAAGCCTTCCTCGAATACGTCAAGAAAACCATCCCGCCATCACAGTGGGAAGGTTGATGAGACATTAGGGAATTTAAGAGGAACCAGGAAGCCTTAGGAGGATTGGAGCCTTGTGAAGTCTTGAAATCTTGGGACAAATATCCTTTGAAAATGAAAAGATTCTTAAAATATCAGTTTTAGGAATCTTTTTTAATATTATTTAGAATGGTTTTTTCGCCTATGACTGTTTAATGTTGTAATTTTGCGTTGAATTTGGCGGAAAAGCCATCTTGAATAGAAAGAACAACTAACAAACAGATAAGAAATGGCAGATTCATTCGACATCCGCGAACTCAATGTGCGGATAGAACAGCAAAGCGCGTTTGTCTCCAACCTCACCTTGGGAATGGACAAGGTCATCGTGGGGCAGAAACATCTTATAGACTCGCTCCTCATCGGATTGCTCAGCGACGGTCACATCCTGCTGGAGGGTGTTCCAGGTTTGGCAAAAACCTTGGCCATCAAGACCCTTTCCCAACTCATCGAGGCCAAGTACAGCAGGATACAGTTCACCCCAGACCTTTTGCCCGCCGACGTTGTGGGCACCTTGGTCTATTCCCAGAAAGATGAGAACTTCCATGTGAAGAAAGGCCCGGTGTTTGCCAACTTCGTCCTCGCCGACGAGATCAACCGCGCCCCCGCCAAGGTGCAGAGCGCCTTGCTCGAAGCGATGCAGGAGCACCAGGTGACCATTGGCGACAACACCTTTGAACTTCCCGCTCCCTTCCTCGTCATGGCCACACAGAACCCCATCGAGCAGGAAGGCACCTATCAGTTGCCAGAAGCGCAAGTCGACCGTTTCATGCTCAAGGTTGTCATCGACTATCCCACCCTTCAAGAAGAGAAACTCATCATCCGTGAGAACCTTCACAGCAGCCTTCCACAAGTGTCACCCGTCATCACATCAGGTGAGATCATGGATGCTCGCGACATTGTGCGTCAGGTATATATTGATGAGAAGATAGAGCAATACATCGCCGACATCGTCTTTGCCACCAGGTATCCCGAGCGCTATGGCCTTCCCGACTTGCGCGACCTCATCAGTTTCGGTGGTTCCCCCCGCGCCAGCATCAATCTGGCGAAGGCCGCCCGTGCGTATGCGTTCATCAAGAGGAGAGGTTTCGTCGTCCCCGAAGACGTGAAAGCCGTCGTCCATGACGTGCTGCGCCACCGCATCGGTCTCACCTATGAGGCAGAAGCCACCAACGTGAAGAGCGAGGAGATAATCAGCCGTATCATCAACAAAGTGGAGGTGCCTTGATGCAGACTTCGGAGTTGCTCAAAAAAGTCCGACAGATCGAAATCAAGACCCGGCGTCTCAGCCAGAACATTTTCGCGGGGCAATACCACTCCGCTTTCAAAGGAAGGGGAATGGCATTCTCCGAAGTTCGTGAATACCAGTATGGCGACGATGTGCGGGATATCGACTGGAATGTGACGGCACGCTTCCATCGGCCCTATGTCAAGGTGTTCGAGGAAGAGCGTGAACTTACTGTCATGCTCCTTGTCGATGTCAGCGGCTCTCTCGATTTCGGCACCATCCGTCAGACGAAGCGCGACATGGTGGCTGAGATTGCGGCAACGCTCGCGTTCAGTGCCATTCAAAACAACGACAAGATCGGGGTCATCTTCTTCTCCGACCAGATAGAGAAATACATCCCCCCGAAAAAAGGAAGGAAACATATCCTCTTCATCATCAGGGAGATGCTCACCTTCAAGCCCAAGAGCCTGCGCACCGATGTAGGCATGGCGGTGGAGTTTCTCACCCGTATGATGAAGCATAGTTGCACTGCCTTCCTGATGAGTGATTTCTTCGTCAGGTCATCCTTCCAAAACCAGTTGACCATCGCCAACCAGAAGCACGACTTGGTGGCCATCCAGGTGTATGACCAGAGGGCGAAGGAACTGCCCGACGTGGGGCTCATCCGAGTGCGCGACGCCGAGACAGGCCATGAGATGGTGATAGACACCAGCAGCAAGAAACTCCGTCACGCCCACACCGCATATTGGTTCAAGCGTCAGGCAGAGTTGCGCCAGGTGTTCACCCATTCCAATGTAGACCATGTGTCGGTAAGCACCAGCGAAGACTTTGTCAAGTCGCTCAAGTTGCTTTTCTCGATGAGAACATAACATTTATGTTTATGAAAAAGAGTTTTCTCATACTGTTGCTGGCAGTCGCAGCCTTGCAGGCCACGGCCCAAGTGTCGGTGGAGGCCATGCTCGACTCCGTCACCATCTTCATAGGGCAGCAGACGGGGCTTACGCTCAGTGTCACCATGACGGAGGGCCAGAATGCCGTCTTCCCCCAATTGGAACCTCGTCAGGAACTTACACCTGGTGTGGAGGTGATAGATGTGGTCGATGGCGATTCCGTACACCTCGACAAAAAGCGGATGCGGATATCGAGGAAATACACCATCACTTCTTTCGACGACACCCTTTATTATCTCCCCCCCATGGTTGTCAATGTGGATGGAAAGGATTATGAGAGCAAGAATCTCGCCCTCAAGGTCCTTCCAGTGGAGGTCGATACGCTTCATCCCGAACAGTTCTTCCCTCCAAAGAGTGTGCAGGACAATCCTTTCGAGTGGAGTGAGTGGAGCCTTCCATTCTGGTTGAGCATCCTAGTGGTGCTCCTCTCCGCCTTGGTCTATTACCTTTACATCAGGCTGAAGGACAACAAGCCCATCATCTCCAAGATACGCATCATCAGGCATGTGCCACCTCACCAGAAGGCTATGAATGAAATCCAGCGAATCAAGGCCGAGGGCATTGCCCAAGGTGGCGACCAGAAGGAATACTACACGCGCTTGACCGGCGCCTTGCGCACCTATCTTGAAGAGCGGTTCGGCATCAACGCCATGGAGATGACCAGCGGTGAGATCATCGAGCAACTCCGCAAGGTGGAAGATCAGTCGCAATTAGACGAATTGAGGCAACTTCTCGAGACCGCCGACATGGTGAAATTCGCCAAGTATTCCGCCATGCTCAACGAGAACGACCGCGACATGGCCAGTGTTGTGGAATTCATACAGACCACCAAGCGGGAAGACGTTCCTACCGTGGAGAAAGTCAAGCCAAACCTGTCGGAGAATGAAAAGCGTAGCCAACGCTCGCGCATCATCCTCAAGACGGCCATCACCATCGCCAGCCTTGTCGCCATTGGCAGCCTTGCCTGGGTGGTATGGACAGTCTGGGGACTCCTCGGTCTTTAATTCCTTAACTTGTTACACATGTATTTCGTTAACAAAGAATATTTCCTGTTACTGCTGCTGCTCATCCCTTATGTGCTGTGGTATTTCCTCTACAGGAGGAAAACAGAGCCCGCCATGCGCATGAGCGACACCTTCCCTTACCAGTTTGCACCCAAAAGTTGGAGGGTGAGGCTGCTTCATCTTCCCATGCTCCTGCGCATGCTGGCATTCACCATGATTGTTTTCATGCTTGCCAGGCCGCAGACCCACAACTCATGGGGAGAGAAGACCGTGGAGGGCATAGACATCATGCTTTCCATGGACGTCTCCACCAGCATGCTCGCTGAAGACTTGAGTCCCAACAGACTGGAAGCAGCCAAGGAAGTGGCATCAGAGTTCATTTCCGGCAGGCCCGACGACAACATCGGTCTCAACATTTTCGCCGGCGAGGCCTTCACCCAGTGCCCTATGACCCTCGATCACCAGTCGTTGCTCAACTTGTTGATCAACGTGCGCACCGACATTGCCGCCAATGGACTGATAGAGGACGGAACAGCCATCGGCATGGGTCTTGCCACCGCTGTGGGCCGTCTCAAGGAGAGCAAGGCCAAGAGCAAGGTGGTCATCCTGCTCACAGATGGCAGCAACAACTGTGGCGACATCTCCCCGATGACAGCAGCCGAATTGGCCAAGAAATATGGCATCAGGGTGTATACCATCGCTGTTGGCACCAACAAGGTAGCGCGTTATCCCGTCAATGTTGGAGGCACCATCCAATATGTTCCCATGCAGGTTGAAATCGATACGAAAACGCTGAACAACATTGCTTCCACCACCAACGGCAATTTCTACAGAGCCACCAACAAGGCCGAATTGAAGAAGATTTACAAGGACATCGACAAGTTGGAGAAGACCAAGCTTGATGTGAAGAAGTTCAGCAAGCGCTACGAGGCGTTCCTGCCTTTCGCCATCGCCGCCATCGCCGCCCTCTTGTTGGAGGTGCTGCTGCGCATCACCGTTTTCCGACGCATCCCATAAATACGACGACATTATGTTCAGATTTGAAAATCCCATATATCTCTACTTCCTTCTCATCATTCCCTTGATGTGGGTCATCAGGCTGCTATCCGACAGGCATCGCGCCAAACGGATCAAGAAGTTCGGCGACCCCCAACTCGTAAGGCAGATGATGGAGGATACATCGCCCGGCAGGCCGAAAATCAAGTTCTGGCTCCTTATGGCAGCGCTTGCCCTTCTCATCGTGGCACTCGCCAGGCCTCAGATGGGCTCCAAGATCAGTCGTGAGAAACGCCAGGGCATAGAGGTCATCATCTGCATGGACATCTCCAACTCCATGCTAGCCACCGACGTGGCACCCTCCAGGTTGGCCAAGAGCAAACTCCTTGTAGAGAACATGGTGGAGAAATTCGAGAACGACAAGGTGGGGCTTGTCGTCTATGCCGGCGATGCTTTCGTGCAGCTCCCCATCACCAGCGACTATGTTTCCGCCAAGATGTTCATGCATGGCATCACCCCCGACCTCATCGCCACTCAAGGCACCGACATCGCCGAAGCCATCAATTTGGCGATGCATAGTTTCACTCCTGATGAAAAGGCAGAAAAAGCCATCATCCTCATCACCGACGGAGAAGACCATGAGGGTAAGGCGCTGGAAATGGCCAAGGAAGCCAAGGAGAAAGGGTTCCGGATATTCATCCTGGGCGTGGGTACGACCAAGGGTTCTCCCATCAAGATGCCCTCAGGGAGAAACCTGACCGACAACAAGGGCGAAATCGTCATCACCAGGCTCAACGAGCAGATGTGCAAGGATATTGCCAAGGCGGGTAGTGGCACCTACATCCATGTGGACAACACCAGCCAGGCGCAACAGAAGTTGGAGGATGAAATCTCGAAGATGCAAAAAGGGGAGAGTGAAACCATCATCTACAGTGAGTATGCCGAGCAGTTCCAAGCTGTAGCGCTCCTCGCCCTGTTGCTGCTCATCATCGAGACCATCGTCCGCGAGAGCATCAACCCGCGGCTGAAGAATTTGAAATTGTTTAAACGAAAGACAGACATATCAACCAAATGAAGACCATGCTTAGACGTATACTTTTCTTACTTGTCGTAGCACTCACGACTACAGGTTTGCAAGCACAGACCGACAGGCAGTATGTGCGCAAAGGTAACAAATATTATATGAGAGGCGACTTCGAAAAAGCCGATATGGAATACATGAAAGCCTTGTCGTTGAATGAAAACAATACGCAGGCCCTTTACAACAGGGGGTGTGCCAACATGCAGGAACATCCTGATTCCGCCATTCGTTTTTTCATGGAAGCGGGAAAGTTGGAGCCTAACAAAATCAGGAAAGCCATGGCTTATCACAATATCGGATGGATGTACCATATCAACCAAAAGTATGATGAGGCAATAGAAGCCTACAAGGAAGCGTTGCGTAATAATCCAAGCGACAACGAGACACGCTACAACCTTCAGTTGGCGAAGTTGCAGAAGAAGAAACAAGAGCAAAACGGTGGAGGAGGTCAGAACCAGGACCAGCAGGATCAGGACAAGGACAAGCAGGACCAGGACAAGCAGAACAAGGACAAGCAGGACCAGAACAAGCAGGATCAGAACAAGGACCAGCAAAACCAGGACAAGCAGGACCAGCAAGACCAGCAAGACCAGAACAAGGATAATCAAGGTAAGGACAATAAGAACTCCGATGAGCAGCCCGTCCAACAGCAGCAAATCAGTGACGACAATGCAGAACGGTTGATACAAGCCGCCACACAGCAGGAGAAACGTACTCAGGATAGGATCAACAAGGCCTTGCAGCAACCAAGAAGAAGGAACTTACAGAAGAATTGGTGACAATCATTAATGGATGAAAAGATGAGAAGAACCGTTATACTATTCATACTTATATGTGTGGGGCTCTCACTGCATGCCCAGAGAGTCGTCGTGCACGCTCCGGCAAGGGTTACTGCAGGTGATAATTTCCGATTGGAATACACCATCAACACCACCAATGCCGAAATACGGCTTGGTGACATCCCCGATGCTCTCGAGTATAAATATGGTCCCAGTATGTCACAGCAGCAGAGTTACAGTGTGGTCAATGGGCATGCCACCAGTTCTGCTTCCACCACTTATACCTATGTGTTCATGGGAACAAAAAGCGGTACGTTCACCATTCCCCCCGCCACTGTTGTCATGGAAGGAAAAACCATCAAGACCGATGCCGTGAAAGTGACGGTGGTGGGCAATGCTCCAACCTCTTCCACAGGCAATAATCCCACCCGTTTCCATCAAGATGAAGATGATGACGAACCGCAGATGAAAGCGTCGGGAACCCCTATCACCCATAACGACCTTTTCATCAGGGCCAGTGCCAACAAGACCCGTGTCCACGAGCAGGAACCCATACTCCTCACCTACAAGGTCTACACCCTCGTTGACCTTACGCAACTCAATGGCAAGATGCCCGACCTTACCGGTTTCCACACGCAGGAGGTGGAGTTGCCCCAACAGAAAAGTTTCCATTTGGAAAATGTCAATGGAAAAACATATAAATGTGTCACATGGAGCCAATATGTGATGTATCCTCAGATGACAGGAGATTTGGAAATCCCCAGCATCACCTTCAAGGGCATCGTCGTCCAAAGGAACACCAGCACCGACCCCTTTGAGGTCTTCTTCAATGGCGGTTCAGGATATGAGGAAGTGCAACGTGAAATCGAGGCACCGGGTCTCACCATCCATGTGGACTCCCTTCCCTCCAAACCCGCCGACTTCTCAGGTGGGGTGGGGCGTTTCAACATCTCAGCACAATTGGAAAGCCCCAATGTAACTGCCGGCAATCCCGTCAAACTGCGTGTCGTGGTAGGGGGTACGGGAAACCTCAAATTGTTGAAGCAACCCGTGGTGGAATTCCCCAAAGACTTCGACCAATATGACCCTGAGGTGACCGACAAGACCAGCCTCACCGCCAACGGCGTGGAAGGCAATATGATATACGACTTCATCGCTGTCCCTCGCAACCCTGGTGAGTACACCATTCCTGCCATCTCCCTCACTTACTACGATACCAGCACCAATGGTTATGTCACCGTCAAGACCGACCCCCTCACCCTCACCGTTGAACCAGGTGACGGCAACGGGTCGGTGAGCGACTTTTCCGACATGCGCGACAAGGACATTCATTCCATCAAGCGTGGCAAGACCAAGCAACATAAACCAGGAGAGTTCTTTTTCGAGTCTCCAGCCTATTGGGTTTGGATTCTCATCCCGCTGGCCATCTTCGTGGCCTTGCTCGCCATCTTCCGCAAGCGCGCCATCGACAACGCCAATGTCATCAAGATGAAGGCACGCAACGCCAACAAGGTGGCCGCCAAACGTTTGCGCACAGCCAACAGGTTGATGCTCAAAGGAGATAACAACGCCTTCTACGACGAGGTGCTCAAGGCGCTATGGGGCTATGTTGGCGACAAACTCAACATGCCAGAGGAGCAACTGTCGCGTGAGAATGTCCGTGAGAAACTTGCCGAGCACGGTGTGGACGACACCTCCGTAGACAAGTTCATTGAAGCACTCGACGAATGTGAGTTCGAGCGGTATGCTCCCGGCGATGCCCAAGGCAATATGAACAAGACTTTCGAATCGGCCATGCAGGCCATTATGGACATAGAGAACACGATGAAGAACAAGAAGCGCACCACGGCTTCCGCCGCCCCGTTGTTGCTGTTGGCGTTGATGCTGCCCGTCGCTGTTGGCGCTGCCACCGCTCCAACCAAGGAAACCGCCGACGCGGCCTACCTCAAGGGTGAATACCAACAGGCCATCAAGGATTATGAGACATTGTTGAAGGATGGAGAGAGTGCCGAGTTGTATTACAACCTGGGAAACGCCTATTTCCGTTCCGACAACCTCACCAAGGCCATCTTGAATTATGAGAGGGCGCATCTGCTCTCTCCTGGCGACAAAGACATCTTGTTCAACCTGCAGTTCGCCCGTTCCAAGACCATCGACAAGATGTCGCCACAGTCAGAAATGCTCTTTGTCGGATGGTATCATTCCCTCGTCAATTTCACCAGTGTCGACCGATGGGCCTATGTCGCCGTGGCCAGCATCATCCTTGTGCTCACCCTTTTGCTCCTTTATCTCTTCGCAGAGCGGATGATTCTTCGTAAAGTGGGCTTTTTCGGTGCTGTGGCTTTCTTCTTGCTCTTCATATTCGCCAACCTCTTCGCCTACCAGCAGAAGAGACAGCTGGAGAACCGCAAGGGAGCCATCGTCGTCTCTTCCTCGGTGAGCATACGCAAGCAGCCGGCCGACAATGCCGAAACAGTGCTTGTGCTGCATGAGGGCACACGTGTGGATATCACCGACCGTACGATCAAGGGTTGGAAGGAGGTTCAGGCCCCCGATGGCAAAGGAGGATGGCTTCAAGACAACACGATAGAGGAAATCTAACAACCGCCATTTATGGACTTGCAGACCCTTGTGGAGATGGACAGACAGGTCCTGGGCGTGTTCAACGGGGCGCACAACATGTTCCTCGACACGCTCATGGTCACCCTCACGACTGGGGTGATATGGGTGCCCTTGTACATCGCGCTGCTCTACATGGTGGTGAAGAACAAGGAGACGATGGCGCAGGTGACCCTTATGGTGGTTTGTTGCGCCCTCTGCTTGATGATCACCGAACTGGTCACCGAGGGTTATGTCAAGCCACTTGTCGCACGTCCACGTCCCGGCAGCGACCCTGAATGGATGAACATGGTGCATGTGGTGAATGGAAGGCGAGGCAGCGACTACAGTTTCTTCTCCGCCCACGCCGCCAACACATCGGGCATCGCCGTCTTTTTTGCCTGGGCGGTGCGCAACAAGGTGTTCACGTGGCTTATGGTGGGGTGGTCTCTTGTCAATTGCTATACACGGCTCTATCTCGCCATGCATTATCCTTTCGACATTCTTGTGGGCCTTGCTTTCGGCACCCTTGTAGGGTCGCTGGTATATTTGGTTTATTGGTTGGTCGACAAACAGAGTGGTTCGGGGCAGCGTTATGTCTCGTCGCAGTACACCTCTACGGGCTATGCCGTCGCCGATGTCGATGTCGTGGCTTTCACGCTCGCTGCCGTCTGTTTCCTCTCCGTCTTGTTGTCGCTCTTCATGCATTAAGAATAGAAAAGATGAATACCAAAAACGTCCGTATAAGCGATTACAACTATCCGCTCCCCGATGAGCGCATTGCCAAGTTCCCGTTGGCTCGGCGCGATGCCTCCAAACTCCTTGTCTATCGGCATGGTGACATCTCGGAGGATGTCTTCAGCCATCTGCCGACTTATCTGCCTGGCGATGCCCTGATGGTGTTTAACAACACCAAGGTGATCATGGCCCGCATGCGGTTCCGCAAATCCACAGGTGCTCTCATCGAGGTATTTCTCCTTGAACCTCTCGCCCCCTCCGACTATCAGGTGGCGTTTCAGGCTCGTGGCACTTGCGAGTGGTGCTGCCTGGTAGGCAATCTGAAGAAATGGAAGGGTGAACGCCTCTTTCAGGAACTTGTGCTGGATGGGAGGACGGTGACACTCTCCGCCACTCGTACCGGCGAGGTGCATACGGGTCATCGGGTGCGTTTCGAATGGAATGACCCCGATGTGTCGTTTGCCGAGATTATCGATGCCGTGGGCGAACTGCCCATCCCTCCCTATCTCAACCGTCCTTCCCAGGAGAGCGACAAGACCACTTACCAGACAGTGTATTCCAAGGTGAAAGGCAGTGTGGCGGCCCCCACCGCAGGACTGCATTTCACGGAGGATGTGCTGCACGACATCGACGCCCGTGGCATACGTCGCGAAGAGGTGACACTCCATGTGGGCGCCGGCACCTTCCGCCCGGTGAAGAGCGAGTTGATAGAGGGTCATGAGATGCACTCTGAGCATTTCCGTGTTTCCAAGACCACCATTGAGTGCTTGTTGGAAAAATTGGGCAGGGTGGTGGCTGTGGGCACCACCAGTGTCCGGACGCTGGAGAGCCTTTACTACATCGGCGCACAGATGTGCAAGAGACGTTTTTCTGCTGACGAAAGGGTGCATGTGAGTCAATGGGAGCCTTACGACAACACGGTGGACATCACTTCCAAGGAGGCGTTGGAAGCCATTCTGGCACATCTTGAGTGTCATGGGCTGTCGGCCTTGCAGGCCGACACCCAGATTATCATCGCGCCAGGCTATGACTACAAGATGGTGGATATGATGGTGACCAATTTCCATCAGCCTCAAAGCACCTTGCTGCTGCTTGTCAGCGCGTTTGTCAAAGGCGACTGGCGTCGCATCTACGACTATGCATTGGCTCACGATTTCCGTTTCCTCAGCTATGGAGACAGCTCACTTATTATCCCTTGAGAGTAGGATTTGTCCCGAATTAGAGAATTTAAGAATTTGTGCTATGCAGAGTCTTATCATCCCGAATTAGAGAATTTGAGAATTTGTGCTATGCAGAGTCTTATCATCCCGAATTAGAGAATTTAAGAATTTGTGCTAAGCAGAGTCTTATCATCCCGAATTAGAGAATTGGAGAATTAGGGTAGTGTAAGTGAACATATGTCCCTTTAACTTCTCTTTAACTTCTCTTTAACTCCCTTTTAACTCCATAAAATTAAACTTCTCTTTAACTCCCTTTTAACTCCATAAAATTAAACTTCTCTTTAACTCCCTTTTAACTCCTGAAAAAAAGATTTAGAAAATAATGAAAATAGGCGATAAAGTAAGATTCCTTTCCGAGACCGGTGGTGGCAGGGTCTCTGGTTTCAAAGGCAAGAACATCGTTCTCGTGGAAGACGAGGATGGTTTTGAGATACCCACCCTCATCACCGACGTTGTGGTGGTGGAGACAGACGACTACAATATTTCGAAGGTGCATACCTCGGCGGTTCCCGGTTACAAGGGAGGCAAGCCCGTCGCCACACATGCCCCTGCGTCCAACGATGACGTCGACCTCGAACCAGCCGACCGTCCCATCACGTTCCGTCCCCCTGTGGAGGAGCGCAAGGGTGGCGACGCGCTCGCCGCCTACCTTGCTTTCGTCCCCATCGACATCAAGGCAGTGACCACCACTAATTTCGAGACATATTTTGTCAATGACAGCAACTATTACATGCGTTTCACCTACCTTTGGGCGGAAGGGAACAGTTGGCGGTTGCGTTACACTGCAGAGGTGGAGCCGAACACCAAACTATTCATCGAGGAGTTTGGCAAGGCCGACCTGAACGATATGGAACGCGTAGCCGTGCAGGTCGTTGCCTACAAGCGCGACAAGGGGTTCATCCTCAAGCCCACCATCGACGTGCAACTGCGCATCGACACGGTGAAATTCTACAAGTTGCACACCTTCAGGGAGAACGACTTCTTCGAGACCCCTGCCATGCTGGTCACCATAGTGGAAAACGACACGGTAGCCAAACCTCTTGTTGTCGATGCCAAAACCCTCAAGCAGCAGATGTATGGAGGTCAGACTCCCGCACGGAAGGAGAGTGCTGCCAAAGACAATAATACCTATGTACGTCGTTACGACAATCAGCAGAGCAAGGGAAAGGCTCCACAGCGCCACCACGGCGACGAATTGGTGGTGGATCTTCATGCCAGCGAATTACTCGAGACGACAGCGGGAATGTCGGCGTCAGACATCCTCAATCACCAATTGGAGGTGTTTCATCGCACCTTGGAGGAGCATAAGAAAGAGAAGGGGTGCAAGATAGTCTTCATCCATGGAAAAGGCGAAGGAGTGTTGCGACAGGCCATCATCAAGGAACTGAAGTACAAATACAAGTCATACACCTATCAGGACGCCTCTTTCCAAGAATATGGATATGGGGCGACGATGGTCACCATCAGGTAATTTAAGGCTTTTAAGGTCTGTAGAGCCCTTGGGGCTTTCCCCGTTAGGACTTCAAAGATGAAAAATCGGTGGATTTTTTGGAAAATCCACCGATTATCATTATTTTTGCACCATTCATCAACATCCACGACTATGGCAAACTACAAGAAGGCTATGGAAGCCTATATGGAAGAGATAGGTGAGTGCACATTGCTCACCGACGAAGAGGAAATGCAATTGGCCCGTCGCATCCAAGAGGGTGACACAAAGGCCGTAGGCTTGTTGGTTGAACCCAATTTGCGATTTGTGTTTTCGTTGGCTCATCAATACATGGGCCAAGGCGTGTCTCTCGACGACCTTGTGAGCGAGGGAAACATGGGTATGATCCAGGCAGCCAAGCGGTTTCGGCCGGAAAAGGGAAAGCGTTTCGTGAAATACGCCGCACCCATCATCCGCGATGCCATGGAGCGGTTTGTCAAACAAAACGGTGCTTTTTTCAAGATGCCGGCAAAGGATAGTTCATCCACAGCAGCGAGGAGGAACCATCCTGTCTCCATGGATGCCCCCATCCCTGCTGGCAGCAACAATAATTTCAATTTGCTCAATCTGTTGGTTAACGCCAACTCTCCCTATGCCGACGCCGACTTCATCCGTGCGAATGATGAAGCCCATTTGAGTGCCATCCTCGAAAAACTCGATGAACGTGAAAGACGCGTCATATCGCTCCTCTACGGCATCGGCACCAACCGCCACACCATGGCGGAGGCCGGGCTGGACATGGGTCTGAAGCGCGAACGTGTGCGCCAAATACGTGACAAGGCGCTGAGGAAAATGAAAAAGGGATTGAAGATTGAAAATTGAAAATTGAGCCCACTTGAAAAAGTGGACAGGGAGCAAAAGAGCGGTGCGCATCTCCCCTCCCCTCGCAGGGGAGGGGTTGGGGTGGGGTGAATAAGTCTTGAAAAACAACAAGTTACAGACCCCACCCCTGCCCCTCCCCTTGAGGGGAGGGGATAACTAACAC
>JAFWSS010000143.1 GCA_017524385.1 Prevotella sp. | reverse complement strand
TGGTTTCCGATGTAAAGTTATTAAATATCAGACAATTAGCCAAATTTTTCAAGTTAATTTATGTAAAAAATAAATGGCATTTATTCATATTGAATCTATCTTGAATGTTAATGAATTTAACTATAATTTACCGAACTATTGATCACTTAAAGTCAAAAAAAAACTGTAATTTGGATATAATTTTGTCGACCTATTTACCCTATTTACTGAGGTTGCCTATAGGGCAAATCTATGAGGGTGGCAACTCCAAAGCCCGTAATCCTCGCATCCAAAATATGCTCCGTATGGTGGGTTTTGGCGAAAACATCGGTTCCGGCTTCCCCAAGATTATATCTGTTTGGAAAGAAACCAATTGGGGTGAGCCAGAATTGAAGAACAAGATTGAACTGGATGAGGTGGAACTGATATTGCCAGTGCCTACAATGGGACAAAGACAAGAAAACGGCTCTTTTGTATCATCCAATGAGACAAAAGATGACCCAAAAGATGACCCAAAAGATGACCTAAAAGATATCCTTAAAAAAAGTATCTGATCGTCAAGGACTTATATTGCTCCTCATAAAGACTAATGAGCTGATAACAATTCAAGAAATGACCCAAAAGGTTAAGGTATCGGAAAAAACTATTAAACGTGAACTTGCCACTCTTCAAGAATTAGGTATTCTCACACGTGAGGGTGGTCGTAAGGATGGTCATTGAGTGATACTCAAGCCACAAGAATAACAAAGATATAAACTGTTCTTATCGTTACTTATCCCCACATACCATTTGTTATCAAAAATTTGCGACATATTTGCGACACGTCTTTATAACTAATTGGGTATAAGGCGATGTTACCTTCGAGGTGCGCTTCATCTCTGTATGCAAGAGCAATCCCAGAGCTCGACTTCTACATAGTCAAGGCCATCACTCTGCGGATGATTCTCACCATCACCTCTTGTGTAGTTGAAGCCATCCCACTTTATGATTACATTCCCCTGAGGCAACTCCCAGCAAAGACTTATTTCATGCGGCTTGGGCGATACTCCGTAGCCGCCATCATAATAATAAGGCTCTATGGGCATACTCTTTCTCATGTATTCTAACAAAGGAGACATCCCCTTCTCATCTATCTTTTGTTGTGATACGATTCTAACATGACATATAGGTGATTCTTTAGGAATGTCAACATGTATGAAACATGGCCCAAACATAGGAAATTCACCTTCGTAGGTCATTCTTCTTTCATCTCTATAGTAAAGACTGTATCCATACCAGTTCAGTATAGCTTTGTTAAAAACTTCAGCAGATGTGTTGAGTTGTGCATGATCCCGAATGGACAGATGGTTCCAAAAAATAAACATATTGTAATACTCCTGGAACTCATACTTTATGCCTTTCTCTTCCAGAAAATCACGAAGGATTTTTACCCCATCGTATTGTCCGAACCTTTTTCTCATTTCCTCAATGAAATGGTTGGCATCTATGATTTCCAGTAGTAATCGCAAACCAACCTTTAAAATACGTCTTAGACAGTCTGGTTCTTTTTCTTTTATATTATGCTCATACACAGACACAATACCATTGACAATCTCCATTTCAATACCACAGCTATAATCCCAGTCATTTTCATATAGCTGGATATATCCTAATTGTTCTAAATCATTCATACTTGTTCGTCTGATTAATGTCAACTCCTAATAAACATTGATTATTTCATCCATATTAAGTGGATTATGTGGATGAAACTCTTTGTTTGGATGACGTTCATTCCATATTTCGGTTATCTGCTCTATCTTTTCCTGACTCACAATGGCACTTTCCGGCATCACGTCACCTGTTTGCGTCACGACAAAATGAATATGTGAATGACAACAATAAAACGCCCGAAAATACTTCATAAACGGACAGCGATGCTGCACATGAACCACCTGCCCTGCTGTGGGATGATATTGGTGTTCATGCCGCTACGATGATAACGGGTGCCCAAGAGATTGTGGATGTCCAACCCGAGGGTGACGGGGCCAAAGGTATATTTGCCTCCTATGTTCAGGATGCAACGGGAGGGCATCTTCTTGCAACTGACGACTTTTTCGGCAGAAGCGACAGCCTCATCCCAGGAGGCGGCTGCCCTTTCTTCCAATTCGGGGAAGCCTCTGTAGAGATTATACAAGAGGTAATAGGTGCGGCCATCACAACGGCAAGAACGCCCGTGACAACGACGGTGCCTGCACTGAAACCCGAGCACATCTCCTTGGCATCGAGCACGCCGGTGATGAACAGCACGCCAATGGCGATGAGCATGACAGCATCGGTACGCACCTTCGTAAATAGCATCACGGCGATAATCGTCATCACCGTAGCGATGGTAATCCAGGCGTCTATGCCGAGGCCCCACAACAGGAGCATTTCATTGTGTGATTCCATTTTCAGCCCCCATGGTGAATTCGAATCCAAAGATACACTTTTTTCCAAAAATAAATCCTTGAATCCGCACCTTTTAGATTTAACATTATTTGCTGAACAACAAAAAGTTGCTCAAGATTTTGCCATATCAAATAATTCACTTGCCTTGGTGATGCAATTAAAAAGCAGCAAAAAAAATGAATGGCATGGCAAAGGTAGCACAAAAGAATGATAAAATAACCGCTTGGGACGAATAAATTTCGTGTTGGACAAATTTGAAGTATTTATTGGTGGCGTGACAGCCGTTCGCCTTCCTGGACGACTGGCCTTTTTCCTTATTTTGTCGCGACTCAGCAAATGATATGGTGACATGGATTTGCGTTCGCTGAGCCAAAATTTGGTTTTTCGCTTGCCTTGCACTATCTTTGCAATCATATGTTAGGCGTACTATTCAAAGAGACTTGGCTTCACTACACGAGAAAGGCATCCTTACTCGTGAGGGTGGTCGCACGGACGACCGATGGGTGATGATTGAACCATATGAATAACAAAAAGAGATATGAAAAAACTGCTAATAACAATAGCGGCCATGTTGACACTGGCTGCAACGGCACTGGCTGAGGTCAAGGTGGCAGAGGCGTTCAGCAGCCACATGGTGCTGCAGAGAGAGAAACCTGTGAGCGTCTGGGGCGTAGCTGATGCTGGCGAGAAAGTGAAAGTGTCGTTTGGCAAGCAAACGTTGAGCACGACTGCCGACAAGGGCGGCCTGTGGCGGGTGACACTGAAAGCAATGCCGGCCAGCAACAGACCGCAGGCGATGACCATCAGCGGACGAAAGAACAAAATCCGCTTGACGGACGTGCTCGTGGGCGAGGTGTGGCTGGCCTCAGGACAGTCCAACATGGAGTACTCGATGAACAACCATCCAAGATACAGGAAACCCCAGAAAGGCGATGCCGACTACCAGCTGAAGGCGTGGCGCGAGGCCAACAATCCCGACATCCGCGTGCTCTATGTGAAGCCGGACCTGAACAGTGACGTGCTGCCCACAGATGGTTGGCAACGGGTGGACTCCACTTCGCTGAAGCCTGTCTCGGCGGCAGCCTATTTCTTCGCACGCATGTTGCAGGACTCGCTGCAGGTGCCCGTGGGCTTCATCTCGTCATCATGGGGCGGCACACGCATAGAGGAATGGATTCCCGACGGCAAGACACCGGGCCGCCGACCGATGTTCGAACACCTCATCCGCCCGCTTACAGGCTATGCCCTGCGTGGCTTCCTGTGGTATCAGGGCGAAGCGAACCTATTGGATCTGGGAGAGACAGACGTCTATACAGAGAAACAGGAGCATCTGGTCGACGTGTGGCGCGGACTATGGGAGGATGCCGACCTGCCGTTCTACTACGTGCAGATTTCCCCTTATCTCTATTCCATACGCCGGGAGGATATCGTACAGAAGACATGGATAGACCTGCCCCGGTTCTGGACGGCACAGGCAGAGGCCATGCGGCAGAAGAACACGGGCATGGTGGTGACCACCGACATCCCCGATGTGTTGAACGACATCCACCCGCCTTACAAATGGATTGTGGGTGAGAGGCTCTGCCGATGGGCATTGAACCACACCTACGGCTTCTCTCACGTGGAGTGTCAAGGTCCGACATTGAAGGGCGTCAACCGTGAAGGCGACAAGGTCATACTGGAGTTCGACCATTGCGACGGTGGCCTCGTCACCAGCGACGGCAAGCAGCCTGACTGGTTCTGGGCGAACACCCGCAACCACGGCAGTTTCCGGAAAGAGGATGCCACCATCGACGGCAACAAAATCATCCTGCACATCCCGGAGAGCCTGGCGCATCCTGTCATCCGCTTCGGCTACGACGAGACGGCACAACCCAACCTGCGCAACAAGGAAGGTCTGCCCGCCGCTCCTTTTGAGTATAAACTACAATAAAGGACTCTATCTCATAAATTGGGAGATAATATCATAAGTAGGTATTCAAAATTATCTATATATATCTTATTTGTAGGTGCAGATAGTCTTTTATGTCTCTATGGCGCATATTTCCCTCTCATCCTCAGATTCCCGAGCAAGTTCGCCTACCCGTAGCCTTTCACATAGCTATCATTGGAATGGCTTTTTTTGATCATGTCAGAATTTCACTAGTTTTTTGGAGTTGTTTTTTGCTATTGAATTATTTATTATTACCTTTGTGTTCAAAATCTTACAATTCAAATTTGGAATGGTGCAACATATGGCATTTTGCTTGTTTCTATGGTCAATCCTTGTGGATAAAGAGCAAGAACCGTTGTTGGATAAAGAATGGTTGAATCATAAAATCATATCACAACTTCCGCTCATCAAGATGTTGATGGACAGACACTGAAGAAGGTGATTTCTGTGATAAACGTTTAAGGAGCCAGGGATGTAGATGAAGTAAAAACTGATTGATATTATGCAAAAGATGTTAACACGACAAGAAGCCGAAATCAGACTGAAGGAAATCTTTGGCTTAGACCATTTTTACGATGAGCAATGGAGGGCTATTGAACGAATTCTCCGAGGAGAACGAATCCTTATGATCGAACGCACGGGATTCGGCAAATCTTTATGCTATCAGTTTCCCGCCACTCAGTTTGATGGCGTTACTGTCATTTTCTCTCCACTCATAGCACTGATGCGCGACCAGGTTAGATACCTTTTTCAAAAAGGAATCCCCGCTGCCTACATAAATTCAGAACAATCTTATGAGGAGAACCAGGATGCCATTCAGCGAGCACTGAAAAATGAGGTCAAGATACTTTATATTGCACCTGAAAGACAAGAGAACGATGAGTGGATAGAAGCAACTCGCAAGATCAAGCTTTCCATGATAGTCATTGACGAAGCCCACACCATATCCACATGGGGGCATGACTTCAGGCCATCATTTCGCAGGATTATTAATTTGGTACAGTTGCTTCCCAAGCATTTGCCTATTCTTGCAACTACGGCTACAGCAACGATAAGAGTTCAACAAGACATAGAGAAACAGATAGGAGGGCTGTTGACAACCATTAGAGGAAATCTTGTAAGACCCAATTTTGAGCTGAAAGTGCTTAAGGTGCAATCGGAAGAAGAGAAAATGATATGGTTGGCGCAGAATGTAAATTCACTAAGCGGTTCTGGCCTGATATATACCGGCACCAGGGTAGACACTGAAACTTATGCCAAATGGCTTCGTTTCGTAGGTGTCAATGCAACAGATTATCATGCAGGGTTTGATGCCGATACCCGCAAGTCAATAGAAAATGGACTGATGAAAAATCAATGGAAGTGTGTGGTGTCAACAAATGCCCTTGGCATGGGCATAGACAAGCCTGATATCCGCTTTATCATACACACTCAAATGCCAGTATCACCTATTCATTACTATCAAGAGATCGGTCGTGCAGGACGTGATGGAAAACCAACACTCATTCTCTTGTTTTACAATGAGAATAAAGATAACGAAAGCGGTATTGCCGCAGATTCCATACTCCCGCTTTCATTCATTGAAGGAGCACGTCCTACAATAAGTAAGTATCAAAAGGTTATCGATTTGTTGCAAAATGAACCTCTTTCGGAAAGAGAGGTTATGAAAAAAGCTAATCTCAAGCAAACACAAGCCAGGGTGATTAAGGCTGATTTGATAGACCAAGGAATCATAAAGGAAGTGTTGTATGGCAAAACAAAGAAATATGAATATCAGTTTAATGCGCCAGAGCTAAACACATCTCATTTTGAGGAACTTAGAGAAGCAAAACTGAAAGACCTCCATTCGATGGAACAATATGTATACACTGATATGCCAAGAATGAAATACCTTTGCGCTTTTCTTGATAGCGACGAACAGGCGTGTTACTCTAATTGCGACAACACTAATCTGGAAAAACTTCACGTAGCACACTCTCCTTTACTGTCTGCTAAATTGGACGAATTTAGAGAAACCTATTTCCCTGTACTGGAGCTTGCCACATGGACCATAAGGAAAGGTGGTTTTAGGATTTGTATTCCATCGCCCTGCAAAATCCTGCTGGAGAAAACCGTGAAAGATGAAAACGGCATGGTAACAGAGCACCTTGTAAATGAATATCAAAATAGTATAAGGAAGTCTGATTATACTAGTGAGGAAATAGGAATCATAAAGGAGCATTTGGGAAAGGCATCACGTTTGGTGAACGGATACGCTGCATCATACTATGGGGTATCTAATATAGGCGCCGCTTTACACAGAAGTAAATATGAAAACGGTGGGGATTTCCCCGTCTTCCTCTTAAAGAAAACATTATCTGTATTTGGCAAGAAATACAACGGATTGCATTTTGACTTGGTGATGTACGTCCCTCCAACAAAGTCTGGTGATCTTGTTAAGAACTTTGCTACCAGGTTTGCCCGTGTGATAAATGTTCCTGTCAGTCATGGCTTGAATAAGATACGCATTACACAAGAACAGAAAATGTTTCAGAATTCATACAGCAAGCAAGAGAATGTTGCTGGTGCTTTTGATGTGGATGAGGATGTGGTAAAGGGTAAAATCATACTATTGCTTGACGACATATACGATAGTGGTGCTACAATAAAAGAAGTTGGTAAATTATTAACGCAGAAGGGAGCAAAGTGTATTGTTCCAATCGTAATCGCAAAAACTGTAGGAGGTACATTATGATAAAACAAGAATTGACATATTGGGTGACGCTTGCATTAATACCTAAAATGTGGAATAAGCGTAAGAATGAGATTTATGTGAATTGCTTTCGGCATATTCCACAGATATCTATAATTGACTTGTTTGAAAACTCGTCAAATTGGGATATGGTTGGGCTGGATGAAAATGAGAAGACACTCTTTGAACAAGCAAGAGCACAATTGGCAAACAATTCATTCCTTGTGGAGGAGTTGATGACTCAAGGTTATGATATCTTGCCTATCACCGACGAAGACTACCCGAAATTATTGAAAACCAACTTGAAATACAATGCCCCTACCGTATTATACACCAAGGGCAACAAATCTCTATTGCAGCAACCTTCAATAGCCATTGTTGGCTCAAGAAGTGCAGACGCCAAGTCACTGTCATTTACCGACATTATCGCAAAGAAAGCTACGGAAATGAATAAAGTGGTGGTTAGTGGATTTGCTAAAGGAGTAGATCGCCAAGCATTGGATTCTGCGGTTGGGGCGAATGGGAAAAGTATCATAGTGCTACCACAGGGAATTATGACTTTTGGGTCTGGTTTCAAGCAATATTATAAGCATGTTACTCAGGGGAGAGTGCTGGTGATGAGTTCTTTTGCTCCTAAGGCCCCTTGGTCTGTTGAATTCGCCATGGCGCGCAATCCAATTATTTATGGCATGGCATCTGAAATCTTCGTGGCGCAAAGTGATGACAAGGGTGGCACTTGGTCGGGCGTAATCGATGGCTTGAGAAAGAATCGACCTATCTATGTCAGATACCCGGAGAAGAATGAAAAGAATGCCAATCTTCTTCTCATCCAAAAAGGCGCGTCTGCAGTTGATGCCATGGGCAATGTTTTAACGCTTAGTCTTGAGCAACAAAAGACTCCTGAACAATTGAAAAAAGAAAAACTGGATTCGGATCTGATAGCACTTCTAAATAGTGTTGAAATGATATCGGCAAAAGAGATCATCTGTCGACTACACCTCGATTGGAAGGACGATAAAATGAAGCGCTATCTTGACAATATGCAACAAGTGGAAAAGATAAAAGTGAAGAATCGTATTTATTATCGTAGGAAAGGGAAGGCGCAGCAAGGATTGTTTGATGGTCAAATAGAATAGTTTCATAAATGACAGGCAATCAAAATTGGATGATGGTATTTTGGCTATGAGGCAGAGCCAGATGCTTTATTGAATTGAAAAAATCACATTCTTGAAGACAGTATGGACACGAAGAAAACAGAAAATGTAGCGAAACGCTGTGTGGTGCAAACCATGGCCTGCACGTTGAAGGAGTATGACTACAAAGAGTTGAGAAAGTTGTATGAGGCATACCAACTGCCCGTCACGCCCATTGAGAGCAATGCCCGCATCTGGCTTAAGCAACAAGTTGTGACGGGTGAGCTACCGCGCAGGTATGGTTACGGCAAGATAAGCATCAACCTGGAGCGCTGGGTCGATGTGATGCGAACAGTCAAGCCGAAGGAGATGGACAAATTGCTGATGTTTTGCATAGAAAATGGACTGTTGACAACGCCATATATGAGCGATTCCTTCAGGCTTTCTGCCTCGCCATGCACGACGAACCTTTCGAGGAACGCTTGAAGCGGATACCGTGGCCGATACTTGAAGCGAAGCAACCCATGGTGATGCGCATCCTGCAAAACATGGTGCAGCGAATCGACTTGCTTCCATTCACCCAACGCCTGCCTGGCAGCCTCCTCTCAAATCTATTCTTCACAATTTACGTTGACGAATGGATGAAACTAAAACCCGTCGACGATTTGGAACTTGTAAGGCAATTGTTCCTGGAGAATCCTTACATAGAAGAGGAACGAAGGAACAAGATGCGTGATGCCTATCTGTATGACGTGGAATTCTTGAAAACTGGCAAACTGGCCGAGGTCTTGGAAAAGATGACACCTGGCGGCGAGTACCAACGCAAGTTGCAAGCCCTGCAGAAACTGCACGAAGGCAAGGCTCCCGAAGCTTTCACACTGCTGCGGTCATTGCTCAAGGAGAGTGGCGATGACTTCTTTGATGAAACACTCACCAACTTTGCCTATGGCGTGGCATTGGGACTCAGCAACGTTTCACCACCTACAGGAAGAGCTGGCGACGGTCTGCGCAAGACTGCTGAGACTCTGATGAAGAGCCGCAAGGTTTCAAATGACGACAGATGCTATCCGCTCAGGCTGGCACTGCGCCACCTTGTCTTCGGCAACGCAGCAGATTTCTATAATAGCTATCCACTTCAGAATTGTAAAGACAAGATGAGTTGGCGGCTCTCAACGCTCTTCATGCGCCACTATCAGATTTTAGACAAGGATACTCCAGAAATCACCGCAGCCGTCGACTATGTCATCCAAGAAAAATATGATTACTTGTGTCTGCTCTACAGTTTTGACGATGACAAGTTGAAAGGCTCGGCGGAGAGGCTGCAAAAGAGTACAGGCCTCACCACCTCGCTGCTGCCCAAGGTGAAACGACTGGCACAATGGGAACGCACGATGGCGGAATTGCTGAAACTGAATCATCCAGCCGCTGTCAAGAAAGAGCAAGCACCGCCGATGGAGGTTGAGCGCGTCGCTTATGTCGTGGATATGAAATATTATCGTGTCCAGCCGAAATTGCAGAAATCGAAAGATGGCGGCATCACATGGAGCAAGGGGCGAAACATAGCACTGAAGTCGTTTGAGGGCAGCCGTAACGGATATATGACAGCACAGGACCGGCAGGTGGCTCGCATGGTTAAGAGTTACAGCTATGGCTGGTATAGGCAGGTGGAATACGATTTGTCTGGATTGGAAGTCATTGTTGCCTTGGCAGGTTGCCAGAGTGTGTTCGATGCGAGAACAGAACAGCGTATAGACATCAAGGAAGAGCCTCTCCAGCTTACCGTCCGGCCTTGTGCAAAGGGCTACGAAGTGCGCTCGAACATCGATTTGGACCGCCTCGACTCTTCGGGCATTTGCCTCACTGAAGAGGGAGACAGGCAAGTCACCGTGGTTCGTGTCAATGCCAAGCAAAAACAGACGCTGTCGCTATTGAACGATGTGGGCACATTCCCCAAGGAGAGCAAACGACAACTCACCCAACTGCTCCAAAACTTGAGCAGCACGTTCACCGTGATGAGTCCGCTGCTGAAAAACGCTGCAGACTTGAAACACGTCGAGGCATCACCGCTCATTGCCGTACAAATAGCTCCAATGGCAACCGTCAATCGTGTCTACGCGGAGACACCAGCAAGGCAATTCTTTAGTGTCTCTTTGGCCGTGAAACCATTTGGCAGTCACCCTCCCTATCAACAACCAGGCAAGGGCATGGAGATCGTCAGCACGAAGATTGGCAAGGAAAGTGTGCAGACGGAGCGCGACTTGGAGGCTGAGCGACAAAACCTGAAAGCTGTGCGCAAGCTGATGCAACCCTTTGCCTCGGAAGAGACAGACGACAATCGTTGGTCGATAGACACGGCACAATGCCTGCAATTGCTGGAAGCATTAAGGACTGCCCAAGACATCGCTTTCGTGGAATGGCCGCAAGGAGTGAGGATGCGCGTGGCAAGGCCTATGGTCACTGCAGACAAGCTGCGGTTGAAAATCAGTTCCGCTGGACAGTGGTTCGAGATGGAGGGTGACCTCAACATCGGCAACAAGGAAAAGTTGAAGATGGCCGAACTGCTGGAGCGCCTGCGAGAGGCGGAGGGCAATTTCATACGTCTTGGCAACGACGAATATGTCGCTCTCAGCGAGCAGCTCCGACGGCAGTTGGATGCCATCGACAAAATGCTCGTCGGACGTGGCAAGCAGCCCAAGGTGTCCAAGATGAACGGATTCCAATTGGAAGGTCTTGAGGATTTGGGCGTAAAGATAATTGCTGATGAGCCTTTCCGACAGTTGATGGGCCGCATCAAGGAGTCGGCCAAGATGTCATTTGCCGTCCCAGCCAACATCCACGCCCAACTTCGGCCTTACCAATTGGAGGGATACAAGTGGATGAGTCGTTTGGCTTATTGGGGAGCCGGGGCCTGCCTGGCCGATGACATGGGACTGGGCAAGACCTTGCAGGCCATCACGCTGATGCAGTCGAGAGCCAGCCAAGGGGCTGCCTTGGTGCTGATGCCCACCTCGCTGTTGCACAACTGGCAGCAGGAACTGCGTCGCTTTGCGCCCGCCATGACAGTCAAGATTCTCAATCAGCAGGGAATAGACCGCCAGCAACTGGTGAATGGCGCCGAGGCTGGCGACGTGGTGCTTAGCACTTATGGGCTGCTGGTCACCGAGGGCGAGTTGCTTTGCCAGCGCACCTGGAGCACCGTTGTACTCGACGAGGCCCACACCATAAAGAACCGCGACACGCAAACCTCGAAGGCGGCCATGAAGCTTCAGGCCGACTTCCGGCTGATGCTCACCGGCACACCTTTGCAGAACCATCTCAGCGAGATATGGAACCTGTTCCAATTTGCCAATCCCGACTTGCTTGGTAGTTATCAGCAGTTCACCGACAGGTTCATACTGCCTGTCGAGCGCGACCACAACATGGAACGGCAGCGACTGCTGCGCCGTATGCTATCTCCCTTCCTGCTGCGCCGCACCAAGGACGACGTGCTCAACGAATTGCCGGAGAAGACGGAAATCACCTTGCGCGTTGAGTTGAGTGCGGAAGAGCTTGCCCTCTACGACAACCTTCGCCAACAGGCCATTGCCAATTTGGAGGAAAGTTCCAAAACCACGTTGCAGACATTGGCTGAAATCACGCGCCTGCGACAGGCTGCTTGCCACCCACGGCTTGTCAATGACAAATTGCAGATTCCGTCGAGCAAGACCCTCGCCTTCCTCAACCTCGTTGAAGAATTGCGGCAGGGAGGGCACCGTGCTCTCGTGTTCAGTCAGTTCACCAGCCATCTGGCGCTCATCCGAGAGGCTCTCGACAGCCAATCCATACCCTATCTCTATCTTGACGGCAGCACCACACCCGCAGAGCGCAATCGTTTGGTGCGACAATTCCAGACAGGCGAAGAACCCTTGTTCCTCATCAGCCTGAAAGCCGGAGGGTTGGGGCTTAACCTGACGGCAGCCGATTATGTGGTCCACCTCGACCCGTGGTGGAACCCTGCCATAGAAGACCAAGCCAGCGATCGTGCACACCGCATTGGGCAAGAGCGCCCCGTCACAGTCTATCGACTCATTGCAGCAGGCACCATAGAGGAGAAAATCATACGTCTGCACCAGAACAAACGTTCAATGGCCGATGCACTGCTTCAGGGTGCCGACGTCTTCGCACAAATCTCTGCCGACGATGTCATCCGTCTGCTTCGCGAGAGTGTTGATGCCATTTCATAAGGAACAGGAGACGTGCCGAATGGGGCGGAAGCGTTTCTCAAAATTGCTGCGAAGGCGGATCCTTGATAAATTTTTACTATTTGCTGAATAGATATTCCTTCTTGAAAGGCATGAAAAATGTTATTTGTTTTGCATAGCTTACGGTTTTATATATTTTTGCAGCAGTTATGAGAGTATATCGTTTGGCTGTGGTGATATTGCTGTTGTTGGCAGTCATCGTCGTTTTCAACATCAAATGTTCATCTTCGAACAGTGCGGAAAACGACGACAGACCTACATATTTTGTCACGACCGACCCCTCTGCAAAGGTTGAAGCAAAAAGGAAGGCTGATGGCAAGAAGAAAGTCGACGTCGATATCCCTGCTCCGCTGAAGAACACACCCGAACAAATCCTTGTCAGGAAAGGCTATGTGGTGTCTTACAACAAAAAGACAAGGTTGCCCAACTGGGTGGCGTGGCGCCTAACGGCAGAGCATACCGACGGCCCGGCGAAACGACCGAACAACGCGTGGCACGAGGACACCGACGTTCCCTCGCCTCGAGCGACGTCGAGCGACTACAAGGGCAGCGGATGGACCAGGGGGCATATGTGTCCGGCTGGCGACAACAAATGGGATGGCGATGCGATGTATGAGAGTTTCCTTTATACGAACTGCTGTCCGCAGAATGGTAATTTGAACAATGGCACGTGGAACCAGATAGAACTCGCCTGCCGGCGGTGGGCGAAAAAATATGGTTCGGTGCAGATTGTCAGCGGCCCTGTCCTCTACAACCAAGAGCATGTCACCATCGGTGAAAACAAGGTGGTGGTGCCGGAAGCCTTCTTCAAGGTCGTTCTCTGCCTGGACGGCAGCCACCCCAAAGGCATCGGTTTTGTCTGCAAGAACGCGGACGGCAACGGGAAAAAGGAACTTTATGTCAACAGCATCAAGCAGGTGGAGCGCATCACTGGCATGACATTCTTCCCACACCTGCCGAAAAATGACGTCAAAACGGTGAAGGACAATGCAAACATTGAGGAGTGGTAGTGTCGTATAGGACAGCAGATCCGCGTCTTTACTGTTATTCTTCCAATCTTACTTGCAGTGTTGTTGTTCCGGATGTGGCCTGGCCTTCATAAACATTCCTATCGGTCTTGTGAAGGTTGACCGACAGGATACTATTATTGTCATATATTTCCATGGAGCCATCATCATACATACGGCCCACTACTTTCATACTCACATTCTGACTGACATTCCTGTAGGTGCCACTGATCTTGCAATTGTTGACTTGGATGTCAAATTTTACCGGCCAAGAACCTTTTTGATTATAAAAGGAACCATCCAGATTGATATGGCTCTTTGGGGGTAGGGGCGTGTCGGCAGCCACTTCCGACACATCGGCCGACGTTGAAACATCTTCAATCTCCGCAGACGGCTGGATGGCGTCGTTATCTGTTGTAGGGGAGTCTTGTGCTCCTGCAGGATTTGAACCATCAGCAGCCTCTGGTGGATTAACATTGCTTGTCGTTTGTTTGGAATCAGCGTTGTCCATAGGCTCATTGGTCTTCAGCATATAATACCCCCCTGTCACAATTATCAATAGCAAAGCCACTATGACGGCTATTAATACACGACGTTTCTTTCCATCATCATAGGGAGTAGCCACATCATCAACCCCGCCACGGGAATCCCGTTCCTCTTCCCTTGGGGCCGCGAACAATGTTTCTTCTGGACCAGCAGCACTCATCATCCTCATCAATTCCTTTACACTCGCAGGGCGGTCGTTGCGCCGAGGCTGCATGGCCCATTCTATCGCCTTGCAGACTTGTGGGGAGATATGGCTTGGCAAGGGTGGTAGTCCTTCGTTGAGCAGGTAGGATGCTTTAGGGGGAGTGTTCCCCGTCAGTAGTTTGTAGAGTGTCGCCCCCAAGGCATAGATGTCGGACTGGGGAGAGAACGTGCTGACACCTCCAGGCTCATATTGCTCCAACGGAGAATAGCCATTGCTCACCCCCGGCGGCGTGGTTGTCGCCTGGTCTTTCTGCTCGTCATATTGCTTCGACACGCCGAAGTCGATGATGATTGGTTCGTCGTCAGAACGACGTATCATGATGTTGGCGGGCTTGATGTCGAGATGATTGACATTGGACTGGTGGATGTAGTCAAGCGCGTCAGCCACTTTCTTGATGTAACGCACCGCCGTCCTTTCAGACAGGGGGCCGTTTTCTTTGATGATGTCAGCAAGGCTCTCACCTTCCAAATAGTCCATCACATAGTACACCGTATTGTTTTCTTCGAAAATGTCGGTTACGCGCACGATGCCGGGATGGTTGAAACGGGCTATCATCTGAGCCTCCTTGAAAAACTTCTTGCGGTAGCGGTCCACCATGTCGGCTTGTGTGAGTGTGCGCACGTTTGCCGTGTCGTCGCGGATGCACAAGTCGTGAATGAAGAATTCCTTGATGGCAACCTTCATCTTCAACTGATTCTGCTCCGCCAAATATGTGATGCCGAAGCCACCCTGTCCAAGCATATGCTCTATCTGGTATTTTCCCCCTTGCAAAGTGGTGCCTTGATGTAAATGTTGCATAAATCCATCTTTTTTGTCAAATGCAAAAATAGTGAATAATTTGCATCAGACAAAGTTTTCGGGTTATTATTTCTATTTTGCAACGACGACCTAAGTGTGAGTGAAACAGGAGGAGCGTCCTTGCTCGACGAACAAATTCGGGAATTTTAGAACTAATTCGCCTGAAATATTTGGGAATATTGGAATTTTGCTTATTTTTGCCAAACAGAAATATCCCAAACACGCTTTGGGCTTTAGGCTTTGGATATGGGATATCTTAGGAAGGCTTAAGAAATTCTTTTCAATCATAAACAGCAACTACGATGAACGGAATAAGGGAATTGTTCTGCAATGAACGCATCATACTGACAGCCATAGTGTTGAACACCATCATCTTGTTTTTTGGTGGTTTCTGGCCAAACTCTCTGCTCTTTGATTTGTCTGATGCTGCATTCACCTTGATATTCGCATGTGAGGCCATGGCGAAGATTTCAAAATATGGATGGAAAAACTATTGGCGGAGTGATTGGAACAAATTCGACTTCATCATATTGTTCATTGCCCTGCCGTCTCTTGCGGGCCCATTCATTGAGCTATCGATGGGAACCAACGCGGTATTGGCATTGCGCTCGATGAGACTGTTCAAGTCTTTCAAGATGCTGCGCTTCATTCCAAACATCCAGAAATTGCTCAAAGGACTGAAACTTGCTGTCAAGGCTTCATTTCTTGTTCTTTTGGCCTTCATCGTGATGCTGGTCATCTTCTCCATCTTGTCGGCCACCATCTTCGGCAACATCGCCCCGGAATATTTCGGCAACCCTGCCATCAGCTTGTATAGCATCTTCCGCTTGTTCTCCATCGAGGGGTGGTATGAACTGCCCGATGCCATTGCCGCAAACAGCAGTCCTTCATTGGCGTTCTTTGCCCGCTGTTATTTTTCCATTCTCATGTTCCTCGGGGGCATCATCGGCATGTCGCTCATCAACTCCATCTTCGTTGATGCAATGGTGGAGGACAACAACGACGAAGTATTGGAAAAACTGAGCAAGATGGAAAAGCTACTTGATGAATTGAAAAAGAAGTGAGTTGTTTTGAATCACTTCACTTATGTGCAAGCCGAGGTTGCGACGTCTCCTAACGTCGCAACCTCCAGAAGCCTTATGCAATCCTGTGCATATCCCCTCACCTCGAGGTTTAAGCCATGTGCAGATGATCAAACTTTTGGGTGAATAAGTTGGAAAGCGTCACCAAGCAACCGTTGCCAGCCTTTTCCATCTTGACAATGTAGGTGCAGGGATAGAAATCGTCCATGAATGCTTCGATGTTGGTGGGAATCAGGTTGGCGGGGATGGACCACGTCTTGCAGTCGACCTTCTCCCAACTGCCGTTTTCATTGAATTCCACCTGGATGCCGTCGTTGAGGGTGACGACGTATGTCATGCCCTTTGAGGTGTGGCCCGTTGCAGCGAAGGCGATGCTCCTTTTGGGGAAGTTTTGCTGAACAAATGACTTGACAGCCATGGGAAGGTTCTTTGCAAGAATCATCTTGTCACTCTTGTTTTCTGTTGTGGTTCTGGTCATCATCTGGACGAAGGAGAACACCGTGGAAATAGCTTTTTTCATAACCGTATGTTTTTTGTTTTTCGTTTGATTTTGTTTTCTGATACAAAGATAAGGCGGTTTTTACCCCGTAGGATGAAAATAACGTGTTTTTCTCTTTCACTTGTTGTGACACGGCACACCATATTGTGACAAAAAGGCTGCATAGACTATGAATTTGTCACAAATGGCTTGCTCGCTTAATCGAAATGTTCATGCCTTTTGCTTCGCAGAAGGTTCTGTAGGCCAAGCTGTCCCAAACTGCACAGCCTCCATGCAACGTGCATGGAGGCTGTGAATAAAGTCAAGAGATTCCAATCTTCACAGTTGCGATGAAGAGAGCAGGTCAAGTTGCTTGGAGCCTGCCGAGAGTGAGCTGCTTAGACTGTAGGTCAGTATTCATTTTTCAATCTAAAAGGACCATTGCCCGCACCGCCGAAGGTGATGGTGTCATCCCCGGTATTGATGACGACCTTTGATATGCTCTGGGTGTTGTTAAGAATCCTGCTCACCAACATCGCCACATCTGTCACGGTAATTTGGCCGTCGCCGTTGGAATCCGCATTGGCGAGGATGATGTTGTCGTTGCCATTGGTCAAGACATAATTCACCAGTCTTGCCACATCGGAAATGGTGACCGCCCCGTCGTCGTTCACGTCACCGATGCTGGTGTTTCCTAGTCCGTTTGGCAGATGGATGTAGGCACGGCAGGAACCGATGGTCACGTTGGCAGAGGGGTGGCAGAAGGTGTTGTAGTCGTTGAGGTAGAACACGGTCTTGTCGCCAGCCATGAGTGTCTTTGGCGAGGTGATGCCGATGAATTCCACGTTTGGTGTTATGACATTGGCTGTGGCATTGCTGATGACACCTAGGAACACGGGGTCGGTGATGTCGGGATAAGAATGTATGTTATAGTCATGATAATACGTCGACGCCAATCCGTTGCTGTCCAAAATCCAGTTCTCGCCCAGGGCTTCTTGCAAACCTTCCAGGTCGTTGTCGAATATCTGATAAGTGCCCTGCGGCTGAGTGGCATTAAAGTTCCTGTAACAATTGATGATGCTGCAGTTGTCCCCGCTTGCCAACATCAGCACCAAGCTCAAAGGTGTGGTGGCGTATTCTCCGTCTGCAAGGCAGTTCTCTATGATGTGCGTGCCCATGCTGTCGCCACATCCATAGATGGCGCCAATGTTTTTGCCGTTGTCGGGCAGACTGCCGCCGAACAGGCAGTCGCTGATGGTGGTGCTGGACGAGGTTCCGTGGCCCAAGATGCCGGCAACGTACTTGCCGCTGGTACTCACCTTTGTTTCCACCAAACTGTTTAAAATGGCGTTTGTGCCTCCAGAGGCGATGCCCACGAGTCCGGAGCTGTAGTTGCCTCCGACGATTGTTCCCACAACATGCAGGCCGCGGATGGTTGCGCCGTTGATGTAGTTGAAGGGGGCCGTGCCTTCGCCCGTTTTTGAGATGTTGGCAGTAATCATGAATCCATTGCCGTCGAAGATGCCATTGAAGGGATGTTCTTTCGTACCCACCATGGTGGAGATGCTGATGTCGGCATCCAGCAACACGGTCTTTCCTTCATACGACTTGCCACCGGCCACGCTCTCGGCAAAGGCGTTCCAGTCGGCCTCTGTCTTGATGGTGAGGTAGGCGGCCTTCCACTTCACCAGATAGGGTTTTCCCGCTTCGATGGAGGTGGCATCCTCGAAATTGAGTGTCAGCGTCCCGCCGCTTTGGGTGGCGCTGGAGAGTTTCTTCACCGTGGCATGGTCGAGAGGGGTGTTTCTCAATTGAGCCATGGCAAACGGCAGGCATAGCGTGTTCCAGTCGCCGTTGCGGTAGAGGGTGTGGCCTTGGAGGCTCACTTGTGCCTCCTTGCCGTTGTTGGTGGTGATGACGGCGGTGTTGCCGGCGTTGTCGGCGATGTTGATGTTTTCCAACTTTGTGATGCTGATGTCGTCAATGTAGAGCCAATACCCGTCAATCCATTTGATGGCGACATACTTGGTGCCAGCAGGGAAAAGTTCTGTATGTTGTTGCCATTCCGAACTGCTTGTCATTATGGCGCCCCAGGTGAAGGCGTTAGGGGATTTGGTCGTAGTGGAATAGCCCACTTCGAAAGTCGCAGGAAAGTTTTTGGTGCCGTTGTTGTAATTCTCATACCAGAACGTCATCTTCATGGCCGTGTTGGCGTCCAACTGGGGCGACATCAGGTATTGGTAAGAGTCGCTGCCCTCGTCGAACTCGAAACTATATTCGCCGTCATGCTTGTAGCGCGTGGATGTCCCCGTTCTGCCCCAGCCATCCACGATGCGCCAGCCGCCCATGCCGTCCTCGAAGTTTTGCGTATGGGGAAGGCTCTCTATTGGTCCTTCGGTCATGAATCTTACGGTGACGTAATTACTGACATGGCCGTTGGTGTAGCAGGCTTTCACCCGGAAGTCATAACTGGTGTTGGGTGACAGGTTGCTCAGGATGACGGATGTGCTTGTCACGTTGGACTCTGCCGACCATTCGGCATCCTTTGTCTTCTTGTATTGGAACGCATAGCCCGTGGGTGAACTGCTGGGAGGTTCCCACGAGAGGGTGGCTTGCGTTTCCATCAGGTTGCTGACGGTCAAGTTGAGGGGCCTGGCGTAGGAAGAAAACTCCTCGATACAGAAGTCGTCCAAGTACAACCTGCTTACATTGGAGGAAATGTACCTGATAGCGAAATACTTGTTTGTTGCGTGTAATATACGCTTGTACTGGGTCCAATTCTGATTAGAAGTAGTGATCCACCCGCTCCATTCGAAGTTATTGATGTCATCGGTAGTGTTTGACCAACCCACTTCGAAGGTCACTTCCGCTCCGTTTGGACTTTGATAGTAGAATGACATCTCCTTGGCTACATCATTACTGAAACGTGGGGAAATGAGATATTGGTGTATCCCCGTTCCTGGAGGATACGAACTAAACATAAAACCGAGGTCGCCATCGTGCTTGGCGAGCGTCCTGATGCCAGTATAAGTAGGATAATCAACACCCGCAAGCCAGTCTATATTGCAGTCCACCATGCGCCAGCGTCCCATGTCGTTTTCAAAACCTTGTTCGTGGGGCAGCGGTGTGGCGGTGATGAAGTTGAATTTCGCAAAAGCACTATAACTGCTGCTGTAAAGTGCCTTGACGCGGAATTGGTAGTCGGTGTCGGCTGTGAGGTTGCTCAAGGTGACAAAGTCGGTGGTCGTTGTCACCTCAGATGACCAATCCTCGTCGGTGGCCTTCTTGTATTGGTAGGCATACCCTGTGATGGTGAAGTTTGTTTGCGGAGCAGCCCACGTCACTTTGGCGCTCTTTTCGTTGCAATTGTTCACGGTGAGGTTTTCCGGCTTTCTGAAAACGTCGGGGATGATGTTGAGGCGGAGGTCGTTTCTATACTCACTTAACTCCATTCGATTCGTGAAATTGGATAAGTCATCTAAGTTTGGCGCAAATGTTTCATAGTACCATAAGAGCGACTTATTGTTGGCATCTTCGCGACAATAGAAAGATGCGTTACAGGTGCCTGGAGTGGGGTCATAGGTACAGACCAGCAGGTTGTTGTAACCATTGTATTCAAATGGGGTGTCCAGTGTGATGGTCGCCCAACCCTCTCCCGTGGCAGAGAATGTGCCTTCGAACACCTTGTCTGCAGGAATGATAGGCGCGTAATCAGCCGGGCTTACAAACCTTTCTTTGTCGGTATGCTTCAGAAAAACCTGTATGCCTGCCATGGAGAAGGCCTCTGTGCCGGCGTATCGGAATGCGATGGAGGTGATGCTTCCAGCCGTTCCGATTTCCTCCGAGGTATAAATCTGTTGTGTAAGGGAAAAGTTCTTTTTTGTATGGATGGGCATGGCGTAATAGACGGTTGTTCCGTTGCCAATGGTCAATTCCATAACTCCTTGCGTCACTATGACGGTCTGGGTCGTGCCAATCTGCGGATTGCCGTCGCCATTGTTGTCGATGGCATAGAGTTTCACTTGGTAGGTGTCTGGGACAATGGCGATGGTGCTTGCGAAGCCGTGGTTGCCGCTTACTCCGTCATTCGGTTGGTCGGCGTTCAGCGTCACGGTCTTGTAGAGCGTGGTGCCATTACTTTTGTATATATCCACTCTCACCTCGACGGGCTGTGTCGGAGAGTCGGGGTCATACGCCCATCCGCTGACGGTGATTTGTGCCTCGCCGCCCGTGCAGTTGTCAAGATGCGACTGCGGCTGATGTGCCCACAGGGTCGAGGTGGTGGTGAAGTGCATGTAGATGTCGTCGGTGTTTGAACCGCAGCCGGTGTTCAGGTCGTAGCCCGTGGAGCCACCGTTCACGCCTACCGCCCCACTCTGCGTGCTGTTGAAGGTGATGCCGGTGACGGCGCGATAGTCGGGAAAGGCATTCTTGGTGTAGTAGAGATAGATGTATTTGCCTTCCGCGTTGCTGTTCAGGTCGCCATACACATGCACGAAATGTTCGCCACCATCATAACGTGTAAGGTTGTAAGTCCGGCCTTTATGAGTAAGTGTGGAAGGTGGGTCCTTGCCTTCACGGATGTAGAAATCGGTGATGAAGGCACCATTGGCAGTGCTGGTTGTTGTCTTGTACATCAGATAGATGTAGTCGCTGCTTGAACCGCAGCCTTTGTTCAAGTCATAGTCGATGACCTTCCATCCCTGCGACGTGTAGGTGCTCTTCAGGTTGTTCACTTCACTTTTCGTGCCACCGATGAGTTTCACGTCTGATATGTAATCCGTCGCCCATACTACTTGTACGGAGGTGGTCAATGCAAGCAGCAACGTCATTGCTGCCCGCGCCAGAAAGCTGGCAATGAGGGGCTTTTTCATACTTGTTGGCTTTTTGATGTGTATGATAGATGTCAAGGTGAGCAGACGGGTTTCCCTGCCATCGCGGCAAGGAAACCATCCTTCGAGGGTGCAAGGAGCGTTGATAATAAGTTGATGATGCAGCTTGGCTGCCTAAATGCTGAAAAGATGGTGCAAACCTATCTTCACAATTGCAAATATATTATTTTATTTTCAATTGACATTGGAAATTGTTGTTTTTTCATCGGATTTCATATCATTTTATAAATATTGCAGTCAAAAATAATAAGTAGGTATTCAAAATCAAGTTTTTCTATCACGTGATAAATAAAAGATTAGCGCATTTGAATGGGATGAGAAACTTCAGTTATCTAATTTTGAACAGCTAACTTAACTGCAATTCTTGCAACTTGAATTATTCATGGAGATTAATCTTTCCGATGTCACGTCCTGCTGGCTGATAGGTCACAACTTAAGTTTCGGAAGTTCGGTTATATTGGCATTCAATTACTTACAGTAGCTTCATTAAAAAATGTATGGATAATCAAATGATGATTCCATCAAAACACCTCCATTTGCGAGGATTTTTTACTTCATACTTGATTTGTTATATCTTGGTTTGATGTTGAACGAACCCCGAAGGGGTGGCCAGAGTACAGGCAGGTGGT
>JAFWSS010000142.1 GCA_017524385.1 Prevotella sp. | reverse complement strand
TTGTTCACGCCATGCATTTAGCAGGGGTTCCGTGCTTCGCACTCCACCACCTGCCTGTACTCTGTCCACCCCTTCGGGGTTCGTTCAACATCAAACCAAGATAAAGCAAATCTAGTATGAAGTAAAAAATCCTCACAAATGGAGGCGTTTTGATGGAATCATCGTTTGGCTATCCATGGATTTTTTTTAAGAATCGACTGTAAATAATTGAAAATCAATATAACCGAACTTCCGAAACTTAAGTTAGATATTTGCACTCAACGTCAAAAGACCGTGAGGACATATAGGGAGCCCTTGATGATAAAGCAATAGGAGGCTTTAGGACATTTTTTCATCCTAAAGCCTCCTGTGGCAATTTATTATGAACTGCTATCGAGTGCTATTTGGTATAGCCACACTCGGGATTTTCGTACATAGTGATTCTTATCTTGAACTTCATCATCTCGTCGAGGTTGTGGACGGGATGTTCCATATCCTGAGGGATGGGCCTGTTGGAGAATGTCTGGAAATAGAGGAGACAAGCGTCGCGCCACCACACGGCGTCACGGGCTTGGATGCGTAGTTTGCGCTGCACCTCCTCAAACCGCTGCTTGTCCACATACGGCTGCATGGCGTCCCAGGTGGCAAGGAAGCCACGGGCTTGTTGCACACCCTTGTCGTATCTGTGGCACAACTCGTCCCAGAACGTCCTGCCCGTCTTCATCTTGTAGTCCCAAGGCACATGGTGGAACCATAACAGATACTTGTCGGGACAAGTGTTGATATCGTTGTACAAGTCACACAACTCCTTCGGATATTGCGACACGGCATCCGACCCGTTCTTCGTACGGTCGAAACCCAGTCCTTCTGCGTCGGCCTTGTGGTAGTAAGCCGGCGTCCAGTCACGACGAATGCCTGGGGCGTCATACCAAGGTTCCGGACCATAATGGTGGGTTCCAGCGAAGATGTGGTGCAGTCCCAAAGGCATCATATAGTTGACGCAGGCGTCACGGCTCTCCGTCATCACCTTCACCATGGGCTTCACCAATTTGTCGTCATTGCCGAAGGTCTGTCTCATCCATTCCTCTGCGATGGTTTCCGATGTCAGTTCGGGATTCCATGCGAGACGTCCGAAGGCATACCAGTTGGCTTGTGCGAAATGATGTCCGCACCAGTTGGTGTCATCACCGATGTTTGCGACCCCCGCCATGGCCTTCACACTCTGTGGTTTGACCAAGCCAAAGAACTCCTTCCACATGGGAGCGAGGAAAACGAGGTGGTTGGCTGCACCGAGATATTCCTGTGTGATTTGGAACTCCACCATCGTTTGAGTCTTCTGAACGTTGGTGAAGAGCGGGCTGTAAGGCTCACATGGTTGGAAATCGACGGGACCGTTCTTGATTTGGATGATGACGTTGTCACGGAACTGCCCGTCGAGCGGCACGAATTCCTCGACCGCCTGCTTTGCCCTGTCCTTGCTTTGCGGGTTATAGACGAAGGCCCTCCACATGACCAGCCCTTTGTAAGGCTTGAGAACATCAGCCAACATGTTTGCTCCCTCCGCGTGGGTGCGTCCGTAATCACAAGGTCCCGGCTCCCCTTCCGAGTTGGCCTTCACGAGGAAGCCTCCGAAGTCGGGAATCATCTTGTAGATTTCCGCCACCTTGTTTTTCCACCATTCCACGACCTTCTTGTCCAAAGGGTCGGCGGTTTCCAACCCACCCAATTTGATGGGTGAAGCGAAATTGACAGAAAGGTACACGCGTATGCCGTAAGGCCTCAGGACATCGGCAATCTGTTTGGCTTTCTGGAGGTTCTCCACGCCCAGTGCCTCTGGTTTGGCGTTTACGTTGTTGAGCACCGTCCCGTTGATGCCCACGGAAGCGTTGGCCTGTGCGTATTTCTTCATCTTCTGCGGGTCAAACTGCAGGAAGATGCTCTTTCCGGCAAAGCCACGCTCCACGGTGCCGTTGGGATTGTCCCAATGGTTGAGGATGCGGAGGTCGTAGAAAGGTTTTTCACTGACGTTGACCGGTGCACCACCCTGCCCCATTTGCTGCAGTCGCAACAGATGGTATGCGCCATAGAGCAGTCCGGCGTCAGTGCTGGCGGCGATGGTTGTCTTTCCACCATTCGTAGCAATGACATAGCCGTCCTTGGCCACGTTTTTCTGTTTTTTCAACACGACAGGGTTGCCCTGCCAATTCTGCTTGAGTTCATCCATGGCGACTCCCTTGACACCGGTCACGTCAGCCGTGCCGGCACCCTTGAAACGGAGCCAGAGGTCGCTGCCATCTTCGGCACGCACCATTGTGGACACCGACAGGAGGAGTCCCAACATTAAAAGGAAAGGTGTTCTTTTCATCATTTGATTATTTTTGATTATTTTTTTCGGGAGTTAAAGGGGAGGGATAAATAATTAATAATTTATAATTTATAATTTAAAATTAAAAAGGGGAGTGCTCCCTCGCCCCCGGCCTGCGGCCACCCCCTCTCGGGCAGAGGGGGAGGAGTTAAAGGGGAGTTCTTTTAGGAGTTAAAGGGGAGTTCTTATAGGAGTTAAAGGGGAGTTAAAGAGGAGTTAAAAGGGAGTTAGAGGGACATATGTATACTTGTTTTGGGAGTTAAAGAGGAGTTAAAAGAGAGTTAAAGGGACATATGTATACTTGTTTGGGGAGTTGAAGGGAAATATGCTCATTTTTATACTGAGTGATGGTTTTAGACATCCTATTTGTTGACTATCACCTTTTTCACCCTGCCTTGTCCTTGGTTGATGATGTAGATGCCCTTGGTTCCGTTGTCCAGTTTTCCTGCGTCTATCTTGCGCCCCGCCAAATCATAGACAGAAGGAGCGGCCGTTGTGGCTCCCAAACCTACCGGCGACTTGACACCGGTAGGCGCTCCCCCCATGGTGACGGGCGGCGTACTGCTGGTGGTGATGCATATCTTGTCCATGCATGCCCCGTCCTCCCTGCTTGTGATGCCCAGTCGGTGGGCGCCGGCAGCGAGATATCCCTTGTAGATGTTCAACCACTCCCAAGCACCGCCAGTGAAAAGCCCGTTCACCATGTCCCACGAGCCATTGTCCATGCTGACAAAATAACTGTCATCATCATAGGATGCACACGACAAACGTGCGTATATATAATATGTGTTGGCTTCCTCCACGTTGAAATCAGCCATCAACCTGTCCGCATTGTCGTTGGAAAGGTTGGTAAGGTTTTTCACTGTCTCCAGGAACTGCCCACCAGAAGCCATCGGGTCGCTACGCACGGCGAAGTTCTTTCCATAGGTGTCGTTTTTCAGGCTCTCGGCCTCAATCCAAATGCCCTGCACCTCTTCTTCGTCAACCTCGTCGTCATCGGCCATAGGTCCTTCTTGTGTGAAGAGTTCCACGTCGACGGCTTTTCCCATCACGTCATATCCTTCCGCATTAAGGTGCAGCCAATCGTTCTCGAAAAGATATTTGGCATCCAGTTTCTCGCTGTCGGAAGGGTCGCAGACGGCATCGGCGAAGTCTATCACCCCGTCGAGCATCTTCGTGGTCCTCATCCAGTTGTTGATACGTTGCCTTCCAGCCTCATGGTCATGGCTGTAATAGTTATTGCCCTTGAACGGTGTGATGGTGGCCCCGAATACACGTATCCCCTTGGAGTGAGCGAGTCTTATGATTTGCTTCCACACATCGATGATGCGCCTTGCAGTCAGTTCGCCATTGTTGGTGCCACCAAGGTCGTTCACCCCTTCGAAGAGGATGATCCATTTCACCCCCTCCTGTTCGAAGATGTCGCTTTGGTATCGCCTGACAGCAGATGGCTCCAACCCACCGTTGAGCACGCAGTTGCCACCAATGCCGAGGTTGAGCACGCCTACAGGTGCCGCCACCTTGCCTTCTTGGCAGGCTGCGTTGAGTTGTCTCGACATCACGTCGGTCCATCTGTTTTGCATATTGGTGGTCGACCCGCGTCCGTCGGTGATGGAATTGCCCAGTACAGCCACGCATCCCGTATTCTCGGGCGCCATCACCTCCATGGCAAGGATATGATACCAATGGTCGGTCTTGGAGGCCGTATTGAAATTGGTGGTGTTCCCTTTGGCAAGGTAACTGGTGGTGCGCGAGCCGGGATGCCCGCAGACGCTGTTGGAAGAAGCCTTTCCATAATGTATGGTGATGGCGACATTCTGCCTTTCATCCAAATGGAAAGCAACCGGGTCGCTGACCGCCATGCCACCTGCAGCCATGGTCACCTTGCTGTTGCCATTGAAGGTGAGGTTGACGGTAGTCGCCTCTTCCACCTCGCTGCTGCTTCCCGCAGTCTTTGCCACTGCCAATTCCACGCTGTTGATTTCAACGAGGTCGGTTCCGTGGAGATTGGAAAGTTTGAGTCTGACGAGTTCACCTCCGATGCTCACCTGGACGATTTGTCGAAGGGAGTTGTTGGCCAGTCCCGGCGAAGGAGGGTTGTTGTTGTTGCCAGAGAGCATTGGAGCAGTCGCCCAAGTGCCCACCCAGTGTCCTTCATCCTGTGCCAGCGCCACGCTGCCATTATCGATCATCGCCCCAAAAGTGGTCAATGCCAATGCAAGGATGAAGTGATAAAGTCTTTTCATAAGATGGTGATGTAGGTATTGTTAAATCTGCTGCAAAATTACGCTTTTTCTTGCAAAAACGCTTTTGATAATGTTTCACATTGTTATAAATCAGTGTCGCTACTGAACAAATATAAGAAACTAAACGGGGAAAAACGGGAAATTGAAGGGGAGCAGAAAGAATATTTTATGATTATTCGCATATTTCCGATAATCATCCGAGTATGAATGGGATGATGTTCGGCCTGCTATGGATGAAACGGGGCTACGGAATCTCGGAGGAAGGGAGGATGCGCCTTAGGTGTAAAATGTCTACGGACTTAAAGGACTCAAGTATGCCATAAGGGTCTCAAAGGGAATGGAGGATGCGCCTTGGGCGTATTTAGTCCTTTTAGTCCTAAAAGTCCGTAGACCTTTCCTTTCAAAAGTTTCGAACAAAAGGGGGCTATGGAATCTCGGAGGAAGGGAGGATGCGCCTTAGGCATGTGAAACTCCCCAGCTCCTCAACTCCGTAGACATTTCCCTGGACAACAAGAGACAAGCATAGACTTTAGAACCGCTCGCAATGAAATAACGATTTTCGGGCGGGTTCAAACCCCGCCCCTACGACTTATCACCCATCCCTTTACAAAGCCATTCTTTCCATCCTTTTTCTCCTTGAAATGTCATCACCAACAACATTTCATTTTTTTTCATACCCATAAGCCTACTATTTGGAAAAAAAGTTTTAACTTTGCATTTTGTAAGGGTGACACCCTATGAATCGTCAAACCAACTACAATCCGATATGAAAAGACTGCTCATCATATACGGTTTGCTGATGTGTGCGCTTTTCTGCCAAGCCCAGACAAGTTTGTTCTACGCCAGCGACCAACTGTCGAGCGCCGTCATCACCTCGATATGCCAAGACAAGACAGGCTTCATCTGGGTGGCTACAGAAAACGGCCTTAACCGTTTCGACGGCTACCGCTTCATCCATTATTACCATCAAGCAGGCGACAGCACCTCGCTGCTCGACAACGTGGTGACCCACCTCTTTTGCGACAGGGACGGCAGGCTCTGGGTAGGCACGAACAGAGGTTTGCAACTTTACGACCCCGCCACTGAGCATTTCAAGAACTACACATTCCCCAACGGTTGGGAACCGCGCATCAGCGAAATCATCCATCTCTCCAACAGGCAAGTGCTTGTGGGGACCTCCGGTTATGGCCTTTTCCAGGTTCAACCCGGCACGACAATGATGAAGGAGCGCAAAGACTTGAAGGTAGATTCCCGAGACGAATATTTCAACAACCTCTACGAAGAGTCATCCGGCGGTTTTTGGAAGTCGGGCGCCAACCGTTTCAGTTATACGCCCAAAGGAAGGAAGGCGATAGAGTTCGACTCTCCCCTTGGCAACCCCACAGACTTTTTCGAATTGGATGGCTACACTGTCGCCCTTTGCCGCGACGGTTTCCTCGCCTATGACGGAAAAGCCATGAGGAGCGACTTCATCGACATCAGTGCCGTGGAAGGCAAGGCCGGTTTCCGCACGGCCATCAAGGACAAACAAGGCAACATCTATGTGGGCACCCGCGGCAACGGCCTTTACTGGATACCTTCAGGCACTCACCGCATGGAGCGATACCCCGTCTCCGTTCCCAACATCGACATCAACGCCTCCAAGATCTGGGCCCTCGCATTAGACAATCAAGGCAACATCTGGGTGGGATGCCAGCAAAAGGGATTGCTGATGATTCCCGGTCGCAAGTCACGATTCAGTTCCTGGAGTTTCTCCGACCAGAAGGTGGATATCGGCACCTATGTCTCTTCACTCTGCAAGGGCGACAACGGCATCACGTGGTGCGTGGTGCAAAACAAGGGAGTCTATGGTTTCAATGCCGATGGTCAAATCGTCCATCATCCGCAAGGCACCCAGGACGTAGAGATGATCTATCGTGACACACAAGGCAAATACTGGATAGGGACGGGCCACGGAGTATTCTCATACGACCCGCTTTCGGGCCATAAACAGCTATTGACCGACTTCGCCTGCGACAAGTTCAATTACATGGTGGACGACGGCCATGGCCATTTCATCATCTCAGCCTTTGCAAAAGGCATCCTCGTTTACGACCAAGCCACCCACGCCTTCGTCAATTATGACATGAACATGCCCGACGACCCCAAGAAGGGCCGCCTGTGCAACAACTGGGTGGTCAACATGATGACCGACCACGATGGCCGCATATGGATAGGCACCTCTTCCGGCCTGTCGTGCTATGACCCAGAAGCCGACACCTTCAAACCATTCGGCTGGCGCATCCTTGCCGACAAGCATTCCTGCAACGCCCTTTGCGAGACACGCGACGGCGACATCCTGATAGGCACCGAACAAGGCATCTACGTGTGGCGAAGGAAGAGCAACAAGCTGGAACCACTCCCCGGAGCAAAGCAGTTGCAGTCGCTCACCATCGGCTACATCATCCAAGACAACAAAGGCGACTTGTGGTGCAGCACCTCCAACGGCATCTGGCACTACCAAGCCCAACAGAAGCACTGGGTGAGTTATGTCAGGGGCGCAGGACTGAGAATCCATGAATATGTCAACAACTCCGGCCTTCACACCAGCGACGACCGCATCTACTTCCCCAACAGCGACGGCATCACCACATTCCTTCCCCAGCAGGTGGTGGGCAAACAAGAGTCACCGGGGAAGATTCAACTCACAGGCTTCTACATCGACGGCAACCTGGTCTCCACCCTCACCGAGTCGAAGGGCAGGCAAGTGACCAAACTCCCCGTGGAAGAGAGCGACCATTTCACCGTGTCCTATTCCGACAACACTTTCTCGCTGTACTTCTCCCTTCTCAACTTCGCCGATGCCGCAAACACCATCTTCGAATACCGCATGGGGAGCAACGACGAATGGCACCGCAACGAAGAGAGCCCCAACGCCATCTCCTTCTACCACCTTCCCAGCGGCACCTACCACCTCGAAGTGAGAGCCATAGACAACGGCGTGGTATCAGAGACGAAGACCTACACCATCGTGGTGACCTCGCCTTGGTATCAGACCACTTGGGCTTACCTGTTCTATGTCCTCGCCGCCGCCGGCCTGCTGGCACTCATCGCCTGGGAGTGGCGCCACCGCATGAAACTGCGCACCGAGGAAGACAAGATGAAGTTCCTCATCAACGCCACCCACGACATCCGCTCGCCACTAACCCTCATCATGGGTCCCCTTGAGAAGCTGAAGGCGGAAAGTGAGAAGTTGAGCAAGACAACGGCAGCGGAATTCCAACCCTCTTCCTTCCAATTCCAGCCGCTGCTCGACACCATAGAACGGAATGCCAAGCGCATCCTCAGCCTGGTCAACCAAATCCTCGACGTGCGCAAGATAGACAAGCACCAGATGCACCTGCATTGCCAAAAGACCGACATGCAGGGGTTCATACAGTCCATCTACAAGGTGTTCGAATACAACGCCCGCGAGCGCAACATCAACTTCCATTTCACTGTTCTTCCCTCTTCCGACCCGTCGAAAAGAGAAGAACCCATCACCGTATGGATTGACCAGAAACAGTTTGACAAGGTGATATCCAACCTGCTCTCCAACGCCTTCAAATACACCGGCGACAACGGGGAAATCAGCATCACCCTTTCCGAGCAACACGACGAGAAGGCCAAGGAGCCGATGAAAGACTACATCGAGATGACTATCACCGACACCGGCACTGGTCTGCACGCCAACACCCTGCAGCACCTCTTCGACCGCTTCTACCAAGGCACCTCCGAACAGTCAGAACACGTCGAAGGTACGGGCATAGGCTTGAACCTCTGCAAGATGATAGTAGACATGCACCACGGCAGCATCACAGGCCGCAACCGTGACGACGGCGTGAAGGGAAGCGTCTTCACCGTCAGGCTGCCACAGGGCAACAGCCACCTCACAGAAGAGGAGATAGAGCACAAGAAACAAGAGCCGACGAGCATCAAACTCAAGGGGCAGAAAGCCAGCACGAGATACAAGGTGCTCATCGTGGACGATGACGAAGAGATACCCCAATACATCAACCAGGAGCTGGGCAACTATTACAACTTCTACACTTGCCGGAACGGTAAGGATGGCCTCAAGGAATTGCTCCTCAACGAATACCACCTCGTCATCAGCGACGTGATGATGCCCGAGATGGATGGTTTCACCATGCTGAGGATGATCAGGACCAATGGCAACATCAACCACCTGCCGGTCATCATGCTCACATCGAAGACCGACATCGGCAACCGCCTTGAAGGACTGGAACGCGGCGCCGACGCCTACCTCACCAAACCCTTCTCCGTGGAAGAGTTGCACGCCACCATCGACAACCTCATCACCTCCCGCCTGAGACTCAGGGGGAAATACACTGGAGCGCAGAAACCCGTCGACCAAATAGAAACGATAGAGGTGAAGGGCAACGACGAGCAACTGATGGAACGCATCGTGAAATGCATCAACGAGCATATCGGCGACAGTACCTTCAACGTGGAAGTGCTGTGCCAGGAAGTAGGCATCAGCCGCGCCAACCTGCACCGCAAGATGAAGGCCCTCGCCGGCATCTCCTCCTCCGACTTCATCCGCAACATCAGGATGGAACAAGCCGCACGTCTGCTGTCAGAACAGAAACTGAACATCACGCAAGTGGCCTATGCGGTAGGTTATTCAAACCTTTCCTATTTCTCCACCGCTTTCAAGAAACATTTCGGCATCTCACCCACTGAATACGTGGAGAAGAATAATAATTGAAGATTGAAGATTGAAAATTGAAGATTGAAGATTGAAGATTGAAGATTGAAAATTGAAGATTGAAAGAAGGATGATTGGAAAGAAACGTATGAAAATGGTGCGGCAGCTGGAGAGCAAGAAGCATCGTCTTGAAACCGGGCTGTTTGTGGCCGAGGGTCCCAAGGTGGTGGGCGACTTGCTTGCCTATTCCCCTGCCGTGATGCTGGTATGCACGCAGACGTGGGCCTCCGCACATCCTGCAGCACCTGCCGAGGAGATATTGGTGGTCGGCGAGGAAGAGTTGCGACAGATGAGTTTCCTGCAACACCCCCAGCAAGTCCTTGCCACTTTCCGCATCCCCAATCACGAAGAGGGCTTGGCACATTTCTTCTCACGCGTGACAGAACGTCTCTGCCTGGCGCTCGACGGCGTGCAAGACCCGGGCAATGTGGGAACCATCATCCGCATCGCCGACTGGTTTGGCATCGACACGGTATTCTGCAGCATCGACACCGCCGACGCCTACAGCCCGAAGGTGGTTCAAGCCACGATGGGAAGCATAGCACGCGTCACCGTCGTCCCCACCGACCTTGCCACTCTCATCGACCATCTTCCCCAAGGCACTCCCGTCCATGGCACACTGCTTGACGGAGAAAACCTCTACGAGTCAAAGCTCTCTGAGCAGGGTCTTCTCGTAATGGGCAACGAAGGCAAGGGACTGAGCGACGCCATCCGCTCCCGCCTCACCCACCGCCTTCTCATCCCCCCCTACCCCGCCGGCCAAGAGACCGCCGAAAGCCTCAACGTTGCCATAGCCACAGCAGTATGCTGTGCAGAATTCCGCCGGCGGGCTCGCCACTGAGCGTCCCTTTCATCTATGAATGTAAAAAAGAAAAGATATGGAAAAGGAAATGATTTACAAAAGCCGAGGATTTTCCTCATGCATCAACTCGGCCTACCATCTGATGAGCGCCAACATGAAAGGCATCATCCGCAGCACCTGGCTACCTGTGCTGCTGATGAGCCTGCTGTGCGGCATGCTCGTCATCCTCTACGTCCCTAACGAAAAAGTCGTGGCTTTCGCACTCGCCAACCGCGGTTTGTATCTCACCTTGATCATTGTTGGCGTACTGGGCATCCTGTTATGCAACGTCTGGCTGTATTCCCGCCTGATGAGCATGCTCAACGACCAACCCCGCTTATGGAATTTCAAACGCGTTCTTCTCACATTCATTTACATGCTGGGGATAGAACTGTTTGTCACCTTAATCATCTCAGCAGCATTTTTCCTCGCCATCCGCGCAACAGGCGGCAACCCGTTACATTTTCTCATAGACAACTGGCTGGTGGTGCTGATCGTCTTTGTGTTGTTGGTTATTGCATTGTTGCCATTCTACTACATCGTGATGCGCTATCTCTATGACAAGGAAGCCAGTTTCTGGAGCGACCTGCCCAAGACCTACGAGACAGGTCTACGCCACCTCGGCATCATCTTCATCACCACCTTGCTCACCTCCATCATCGTGGGCGTCATCGCCATGGTGGCATCCATCCCCCTGGGCATACTCAACATCGCCAACTTGCTCTCCTTCCTCGGTCGGTTAAATGGCGACCCCGCCACCCTTCCCGGCTATTTCCAACCCTTGTTGTTCTTCACCACGGTGTTGGTCGTCATGGTGACCCAATACATTTATATGTTCCCCATCGTCGTCTATCTTTTCATTTATGGTTCGATAGAGAAGGAAAAGGAAGAGCGCCATTCCTGGCGGGACCGCGACATGGAAGAGCGCCATTCCTGGCGGAACCGCGGCATGGAAGAGCGCCCGCAAGACGAATCACCCTCACCCTCCAATGACACCGACCCACACCTCCCACTCCAACGACTGAACTAATTCCAAGAAAATGGCACAAAGAATCCTATTCATCGACCGCGACGGCACAATAGTCGAAGAGCCTGCCGACGAGCAAGTAGACTCCTTCGACAAACTACGTTTCACAAAGGGCGTGTTCCGCAACCTTTCCTTCATCCGCGAGAAACTTGATTTCAAGTTGGTGATGGTGAGCAATCAGGACGGTTTGGGAACCCCTTCATTCCCCGAGGAAACCTTCTGGCCCATCCACAACCTCATTCTCCAGACGCTGGAAAGCGAAGGGGTGACCTTCGACGCGATACACATCGACCGTCATTTCCCTGAGGACAACCATCCCAACCGGAAGCCCGGCACAGGTATGCTGAAGGAATACATGGACAATGCCGCCTACGACCTTTCCGGCAGTTTTGTCATCGGCGACCGCGACAGCGACCGCCAGTTGGCCGCGAACCTTGGCTGCAAAGCCTTGATACTTGGCGACCCTGGCGTGACTTGGGACAGCATTGCCGAGACCCTATTCGCCGGGGAGCGCCATGCCAGCGTCCGCCGCAAGACGAAAGAGACCGACATCGCCATCGACCTTCTTGTCGATGGCACCGGCCGCTGCGACATCCACACCGGCCTTGGCTTCTTCGACCACATGCTGGAACAAATAGGCAAGCACGGCATGATGGACCTCTCCATCCATGTGGATGGCGACCTGCACGTTGACGAGCATCACACCATCGAGGACACCGCCATCGCCCTCGGCGAATGCCTCCGCCAAGCCCTTGGCGACAAGCGAGGCATCGAGCGCTACGGTTTCTGCCTACCGATGGACGACTGTCTTGCGAGCGTCGCACTCGACTTCGGTGGGCGTCCCTGGCTGGTATGGGATGCCGAGTTCAAGCGTGAGCATGTGGGCGACATGCCCACGGAGATGTTCCTCCATTTCTTCAAGAGCCTGAGCGACTCCGCCTTGATGAACCTGAACATCAAGGCAGAAGGCACCAACGAGCACCACAAGATAGAAGGCATCTTCAAGGCTCTCGCCCGTGCATTGAAGATGGCAGTCCGTCGTGACATCCATCACTACGAACTGCCATCCACGAAAGGCGTGCTATAGGTCACATCCTCTTTACTTCAACCACCGACTTCGAAGGGTTCACCCTCCTCACCTGCACCTGTGCATGGATGCGGTCGTTGAGCGCCTCCACATGGCTGATTATGCCCACGCGATGCCCTCCCATCTGATGGAGCTGCTCGAGCGTGTCCATCACGATGTTGAGGCATTCCTCGTCGAGCGTGCCGAATCCCTCGTCTATGAACAACGTATCGACACTCGACTGGTTGGTGTTCAACTTCGCCAGTGCGAGTGCGAGAGACAGCGACACCATGAAGCTCTCGCCCCCCGAGAGGATTTTTGCAAACTGTGGCGACTGCCTGCTGAAGCGGTCTCTGACAAGAATGGCCAACGCCCCCGGTTCACACACCAACTCATAGCGGTTGGTGAATTTCTCCAGGTATTTGTTGGCATGTGTGAGCAGGTGGTGAAGGATGAAACTTTGCGCCACCCTGCAGAAACGCGACCCGTCGGTACCCCCCAGTTCCTTGTCGAGTTTTATCCATTGTTCCAACACATCGCGGCACTCCTCGCATTCGGCAAAGGCCCGGGCATGTTTCTGCTGTTTCTCCTTGTCGTCACGCAGTTGCTGCTCCAATTGTCCAATTTGCTTCAACGTCTCCTTGCGTCGGGCATCCAAATCCTCCGCCTTTGCCTTCAACCATTCGGCAGTCTCCTCCTCGCTGAAAGCGGGTTTTTCGGCCAGGTGTCTCTCCCGCTGCTGTTTAAGCTGTGCCACCCCACCCATATCCTTCTGGATGACTCTCTGCAACTCTTCATGTCGTCTCTTCGTGGATTCCACCTTTTCCTTGTCACAAGCGGCCAATTCAACAAGTCTTTGGAAAGAGATGTCTTGATGAGCGTCGACGAAAGCCTTGACCATCTCCTCTTTCTTCGCACGGTATTCTTCCTTGTTGGCCAAGGAGGTCTTCCATATATTCACCTTGTTGGTCAATTCGTTCCACAATCGCGGCAGTTCGGTTTCGGATTTGGGATGTGAAAGCTCACCCTCCTGCACGCCGACCCATTGTGGCACCAATTTTTCCACATCGTCCCTCGACTGCCTGGCAGCCTCCAAAGTCATCTTTCGCGTATCAATGACCTGTTGGAGCGACGCACGCCCTTTCTCGGCTTCCACATAAGCCACGCCCTCGGCACCCAGCCTCTTGGTGAAGGCGTCGTGGTCGTCTTCCCATTCCTTCTCCCATCCCGTCCATGAGATGTCATTTCGCAAGTGTTGCAAGGCATTGTCGATGTTGTCCCGCAACAGCCTTATGTCATTTTTGGCGGCATCCACATTGGCCAGCAATTGCTGTTTCAAGTTCTCCGCCTCCTTTGTGGCCGCCTTGGCATCGGACTGTATCCTGGTGAGTTTTTTTTCGTCACGCATCATCTGTTCCAATTGCTTTCCGATGCTCTCCACTTCCTCCAAACGTCCGGCCACCTCGGCAAGTTCTTCTTTCACCTTTTCTTCCATTTGACGAAGCATCTCCTGCCGCTGTTGGGAAGACATGGCCATGTCGGGCTCGCTCTCCAGCACCTTCTCCAGGTCCTTGCGCACCACTTCGAATTGCACCTCAAACAGTTCTTCAGCCTTCTTCCAATTCTTCCTGGCCTCCTCTTCTTGCTTTTTCAACGTAATGACCATCTGTTCCTTGGCCTTCCAGTCGGTCGTTGCCTTTTCCAGTTCCTCCCGGCTTTTCTTCTCAGCCTCATACAACGGTCGTATGTAAGTGTCGTAGTCGGGGTCTGGCACATGGTCGTGCTCCACATCTTGCAAGCACAACGGGCAGGTGGTGCCTTTTCGCAGCGTGGCCCTTAGCGCCCTGATGTTCTCATCCATTGAACTACGAATTTGGTCATAGGCTTCCTTCTCACGCTCATGCTGCTTTTTCATCCATTCCACCCTTTCCCTTAGTCCCGGGAGAGCCTCTTCCAAACGCACCCTTTCGTCCATCCGTTTCCGATATGCGTCCTCCGTCTCCTTCAAGTGTGCGTGCTTGGTGTCGAGCAGCGTGTTATGGTTCATCGCAGTCTTGATGTCGTCCTTTTTTCCAGAGAGGGCCTTGCTTTTCTTCTTCAAGCCTTCGGGGTCGAGAGCCTCCCTCTTCCCGGCAGTGTTTTCACGGTCCTCTGTCTTTTGTCGGAGTTGCTCCGATGCCTCTTGTTCCTTTTTCTGGCATTCCTCGATGTGTCTGTCCATCTCAGGCAGTCGATTGTTGGCATCTTCCACCGTCTGCATCCTCTTCCTGATGGACTCTTCGTCATTCTGCACCTGCCTCAACCTGAAGGTGATTTCTTTGGCATCGTGCAGCATATTGGCATAGTCCCTCCTCTCACCTATCCATGTTTCAAGTTCATCCAGTCTCCGTAAGTCATTGTCGAGTGCCTGCGCGACCATAGTGTTGGCGGCAACCAGTTGCGCATACCTTCCTGCCATTCCCGACTCATCGTCTTTCAACTGTTGGATTTGCCTTTGAGCCTGTTCCATGTCAGCCATCCAAGCCCTTGGTTCGGTGGTGGCTTCATAGTCGGCCACCATCCTGCTCTCCATCTCATATTCTTCAGTCTCGGTAGCCTCCTTCCTCATCTGCAGAGCCTTGCTCTTCTCTTCAATGTCGGATGCAAGTTGGCTGTCGGTGGAAAGCCATTTTCGTTTCTTGTCACATGTGTCGTATTCGCCGGCAAGAGTCTCAGAAATTGTTTTCAACTCATCCTTTTCCCTGAGTTTCTCGGCTGTTTGCTCTTCTGTGAACAGTATGATGCCCTTCAACATGGTTTTCTTGCGCTCATACTCGACAGCATATTGCCCCCTGAGTTCTGATATTTTCTTCCCTATCTCTGTAAATTGCGTGGTTCGCGTGAGTTTCTCAAGTATGGCCGACTTGTCCTTGCTCGAACTTTGCAGGAACCGTGTGAATTCCCCCTGTGCGAGCATGGTGGTGCGGCAGAACTCATCGAAGGTGAGCCCCACGACTTTTTCCACCTCCTTGAGGGCGCTTGTCTTCTCGAACACCTTCCCGGTGGAAAGGTCGGTGAGCGAGTTTTGTGGTTTTTCGAGTTTCCCGTCGGCCCTGTTGTATGTCCTCTTGACATACCAAAAGGCGAGGTATTGCTTGCCCTCATCCTCGAATGTGAGTTTCACCCATCCCTCAGCAGTCCCCCTTCTGAGAAGTTGCCCCTTGTGGTTGAGCGGAATGTCCTGCTCTCCAGCCTTGTAATCCTTCTCAGCGACATTTCTTCCTGTCGCTGCATTGTAACGGTCGGTGAGTTTCACGTTTTTCTCCGCCGCCTCAGAGAACCTGGGGGTCTCGTTGTATAGTGCAAGGCAGATGGCATCGAGAATGGTGGACTTTCCCGCCCCTGTCGCACCGGTGATGAGGAAGAGTGGTTCGTCGCGCAGCACGCTGCCATCGAAGTCGATTTCCGCATCCTCGATGGATGCCAGATTATGTATTTTTAAGTTCAGGAATTTCATTTTGCTTTCTCCATTTCAATGGTTTCCATAGTAATCTTCAACAGTCTCAAATAGTCGTCGGGAGGCAAGCCCTTTCCCTCAAGATATCTTCTTGCCACCTCAATGGGTGTCATAGCCAGGAACTCTTCCGGAGTGACATCTATGAGTTGGTGTCTTGCTGCATTGTCACGCTCGTCGACAAGGTGGAAGGTGCAGAACCTGCATCGCTTTCCTTTTGCGGCCTCCAGCGCCCTCTCGTTGCAGTCGGAAGGAAGCCCGTTGGCAGACCTGACATTGAGTTGGATGTATGCCATGTCGTCGTTGTCGTATGCTCTTAAGATGTCGATGGCTTCATCAAACGTGACGGGCTCGTCGGGAATGGTTCGCACGGGCCTTATGAGATGCAATGGGATGATGTCTACTTCAGGTTCCTTCCCATGCTCCACATAAGCGATGGTGACAGAGTGCTCGTAACTTTCCTTGAACGTGATGGCAAGAGGCGAACCACAGTATCTCGCCTTCGTTCCACCCTTGGTGACGAATCGCGGATGATGGATGTGCCCAAGAGCGGCATAGTCATATCCATTCCCGAGAACGTCGAGTGGTTCGAACTCCATTCCTCCGGCTTCGTATGGCGTATTGGTGTCCACCTTGTCTTCCACTGCGAGGTGGGCCATCAGCACCACGGGCAACCCTTCGGTGTTTATCTCTTCCACGTGGCGCATGAGCGCACGGTAGAAAGCCTCCTGACGGTCGGAGTCGGGATCGGCAGCGGGAGGGAAGTTCTGCTTGAAGACGTGAGGCACGGCAGCCAAGATGCCTTTTCCTGGAATGACGAACACATGGCGGTCGAAGTCCACGCCGTCGGGTGTGCGTGCGAGGTTTCCCACGACACGGACCCGGAAATGGTCCCATAAGGAACGGTTCACTTCCAGTCTCGAGGCACTGTCGTGATTGCCCGCCGTGACGATGACCTCCATCTCGGGACAAATCTCATGTATGGAGAGCATGGCCTTGACATACATGGTCTGTGTAGGGATGGTGGGAATAGACGAATGGTAGATGTCGCCCGACACCAGCATTGCGTCGGGCTGCTCCCGCCTCACGATGTCGCGCAACTGGCGGAAGAAGTCCTCGAATTCATCTTGGCGTTGATAGTTGTAATGCTCATGGCCTAAGTGCCAATCGCTGGTATGAAGTATTTTCATAGTGCTTGTTCTTTGAGTCACCCAAAAGGGATGTTTTGTCGATAAAGCTTTTTGTCGCTACAAAAATAAGCATAATTTGTGATAAAACGTAGGATTTTGCTTGAAAAATTGCTGAAAGACTGAAGTACCTTATTCAAGTTTCACATTCGCTCAACTTTCTGGAGTTAAAGGGGAGTTAAAGGGACATATGCCCACTTATCCGCTATTTTTGGAGGAAACGGATGCCACATACTTTTGTAAAACACTCTCCCCTGATGCCAACCACCCAACCGTTAATTCTTGTTAAATATATACAGTTTTATAGTACTATGTTTTGCAAGGTACTATAAATCGTATTATATTTGCATCGTCAAAGGAGAATGGCCAGCTCCAATCGACAAAAGGACTCATTATATAAATGTAACCATCATGAACATAGACAATGCAAAATCACAGATGCGGAAGGGGATGCTCGAGTACTGTGTCCTGCTTCTTTTGCGCCGGCAACCCTCCTATGCGAATGACATCATCAAGCAATTGAAGGAAGCCGACCTGATAGTGGTGGAAGGTACGCTCTATCCCCTTCTGACCCGTATGAAGAAGGAGTCGCTGTTGAGCTACGAATGGCAAGAGTCGTTTCAAGGCCCTCCCCGCAAGTATTACGCCCTCACCGCTGAAGGTTCACAGGCCTTAAGCGAGATGGATGCCACCTGGTCTGCCCTCTCCCGCACGATAGAAGTGCTGAAAGGTGTATGACCACACGAAAGGCCCCCAACCTTCCATATGAACTTCAAAACCATTCACAAAGAAACAAAAGAAGAAAGGAAAAACAATGAAAAGGAACATCACCATCAACATATTCGGAACTCTTTATCACATCGATGAAGACGCATACGAACTGCTCCAGAAATACAACGACAACATGCGGCGCTATTATGGCAGCCGCGAGGGTGGCGAAGAGATAGCCGACGACGTGGAGCACCGCGTGGCCGAACTGATGAGCGAATTGCAATCTCAAGGCGTGCTCGCCATCACGATAGACCATGTGAAAGAAATCATCAACCGCATCGGCGACCCCCAGGATATGGACGATGAGGACGGCAACGATACCTCCTCCCACTCCGACACGAGCAACGACACCCACACAGAAAGTTCCCCCGCCGCTGGCACCGCCCCACAAGGTGAAGGGCCGGAGGTCGCCTCAACTCCCGACCCCGGCACTCGCAAACTGTTCCGCGACCCCGAGGACAAGATTCTCGGAGGCGTGATGTCGGGCATCAGCCATTACTTGGGCATCAAGGACCCCCTCCTTCCACGCGTTCTGATGGTGCTGTTGGCCGTCCTGTCGTTTTCCACGTTCGCCATCATCTACCTCGTGGCCTGGGTTCTCATACCCGAAGCCACCACACCCGAAGACAGGCTGCGCATGTATGGCAAACCCGTTTCCGCAAAGGCCATCAACGAAGAGATGATGCGCGGATTGAATAGCGCCAGCCAGTTTGTCAAAGATCCTCATCATCGTGACACAGCCCGCGGCTGTTTCTCTGCCGCAGCCAAATTCGTGATGTTCTGCTTTGGAGGATTCCTCTTGTTCATCCTATGCACCATCTTGTTCTCCATACTTGCCGCCATGTTCGGCATAGCCACCGCAGGCCTTTTCGGCGGTCTGGAGGTCATAGGCCTACCTTTTGACATCAATTTCAACATGGTGCCCAAAGGCTTGTTGATAGCCACTATCGTGAGTGCTCTGCTAATGGTAGGCATCCCCTTGTTTGCACTGACAAGACTGATGTTCAGAAGCAAAGACGGGAGCCATATACCCACAACCGCAAAGGTGCTGCTCATCCTGTTGTGGATGGCATCCATAGGTGTCTTCGCCGGGGCCGTAGTCAAGGGTGTCATAATAGTTGGAAAGGAATTCGAAAAACAAGAGAAGAGCCAGTACACCCGCAATGGCATTTACCTGCCAAGATTCGTTTGGGAAGCCCTCGACCGTGAAGGATGGAAGGTGGAGACGCTCGATAACGTGAACAAGTATCTTGACGAATTTGGCAAGTTACCCACCGGCCACGGCAATTACATCCATCTTGAGTCGGAGAACCCCAACAAGATGGCCTACAACCTGAATCAAGAGAGTGACCTCCGCCCCGGCACATACAAGGTGGATGCGTACGTGAGGAGCGACGGTGAGGGTAATGCACTCTATGTAGTCTATAACCAAGGCTCCGATACGCTTCGTGTGGACATCCCCCCGATGGAGCCAACAGAACAACAAGATAAGACGAAAAACATCGATGA
>JAFWSS010000141.1 GCA_017524385.1 Prevotella sp. | reverse complement strand
CTTTGCGGAGGTCTACATGGGTACTGTAGACCATAAAGCGATTCGTTTCATTTAGATTGAACATAGTAAAACGTATTTTGTGCCGGCAAAGATACGATGCTTCGACGATACACAAAATACGTCTTATTTGGGATGCTTACGTTCACATTATTCATTTTCAATCAAAACACATGAGAAAAGTCAAGCAATTGAAAGACCTGCTGCCCCTCGCGGTGAAAGGCATAGCCCTCGCTGCCGCCGGTGTGGACGCCGGCGCGCTGATGGCCGCCGCCGCCGACCTCCCCGATGCAGGAAAGACACGCTCGGGCAACGAATTGTACAAGGGCACTACCGAGCACCACACCACCGCCGGCGCCACAGCGGCACACCCCAAGAACCCCGAAGGCATCCTCACCGAGACATTCTCCCGCATCGATGGCGATGACGAGATGTACCAGAAGGACATCGACGAGCGCATCACACGCATCAGGCCCATGGCCACCCCCATCGACCAGATTTCGCGTTACGCCACGGCACAGCGCGCCAAGTCGTTTGAGGTGAAATACTACAGCGTGGGCACACGTCCGGTGAAAACCACCCTCACCGCCGCCGTCACCGCATCGAGCAATGTCTCCACTGCCATACAGGTGGCCGACCCCGACATGTTCACCCTCGACGACACCATCCGGGTCGTAGGAGTCAAAGCCCGCTACAACTACAAGTCGACGGCCTACAACGCCAACGACGCCGCCACTCCCGACCTCGTGCTCTGTGTCTGCGGAAAGACCTCCAGCGGACAGCCCATCGTCTATGCCGTCAACGGAACGCTCGTCGGCGGACAGCCCATCGGACTCCCCGCCATCGATGTCAACACCACCCTCATCAGGATGGGCAAGTCGTGTGGAGAACTAGACGTGCAGACAGGACGGTTCAACAATATCCCCACCTCCGAACTCCAATACTGCCAGAATTTCATGGCACAAATCGAGCAGTCAACCCTGGACAAGATTGCCGCCAAGGAAGTGAACTGGGGTTTTTCCGACCTGGAGGAAGACAGCATCTACGACATGCGCCTCGCCATGGAGAATTCCTTCCTCTTCGGCGACATGAACATGATCAACCACAGCGTGAAGGATGGCATGTCGCAATGGTTCACCAAAGGCATCTGGTGGCAGGCAGGAAAGGATATTGAAGTAGGCTCGTACGACGCCACCAAGCAGACCGCCGTCATCTCCGACAACGACTTGGTCGATATCTCAAAGGACCTCTTCGTAGGCACAGGCATCGGAAACAAGCGCAAGGTGCTGCTCTGTGGTAGCGACTTCCTCGCAGCACTCTCCAAAATCGACAGCGACAAGTTCAGACTCAAGGACACCGTAGAAATCTGGAACCTGAAATTCAAGTCATGGGAGACCGACTTCGGCGAAATCCTCGCCATGCACGACGAACTCTTCGACCTCAACGGCATGGCAGACTGCGCCTTCGCACTCGACCCGGAATTCCTCACCAAGAAAACCTACCTCAGTTGGAGCCGAAACATCCTCGACCTCAAGAAGGCCGGCGTGCGCAACACCGACGCCGTCGTCATTCAGGAAATCAGCTGCCTCTATCTCAGGTTCCGCAAGGCACATGCGCGGCTCCAACTCGCAAAAGCTTCCAACTGACAATTCCACCCACACCATGCTGAAAACTTATTCCGCCGACACGGAAGTCAGCATCAACGTGCTCGTGGGAGGGGCGCACCGCCATCTCGCCTTCATCCCACGCACGTTGGGTGGGTCGTCGTTCGCCACCGACGACCCCATGCTGCAAAAGGCCATCGAGCACCACCGTTTCTTCGGCACACTCATCACGCTGGCCAACACCATGGAAGACAACCACACTGATACTCCTGGCACCAATGAGGAACAGACAGGACGACCCGTGGATCTCACCTTCTCTTCGCTCTCAGACGCCAAGGACTATTGTGCCGACAATTTCGGCATCTCAAGGACGCGACTGAAAAATTTCGAACAAATCAAGGCCATTGCCGAAGACAACGGCGTGGTCATACACCTCAAATGATAAGACACCCTAAAAGAACAGCCCTATGGCAGATTGGAAAAACAACAAGGAGAAACATACTCCTTTCGCGGCAAGAGGAAACGGAAGGCTGCGAGAGGTGGAGGAAAAACTGAAATTTCTTGAGGAACAACTCGGCAACCAACTGAAACTGCTCGTGGTGGAAGAACCACCGGAAACCTGCGAACCCAATACCATCTACCTCGTATGCAAGGACATGGACGACTAACAACCACCCATCATGAGATATCCCGTCAGGAAAATCATACGCGACACAAGGGTGTCGCTTGACTTCAACCAAGAAGAAACACCGCTCTTGGAAAACTGTGGCGCAGGCAACCTCGCGCTCGACGACATCATCAGGTCGAAGGTGGAAATGGCAACACGCCACGTCGTGCAGCAACTCGATAACCTATTGCTCGCACCGGGGACACCCATCAGAACCACACTCGCATGGCCGGGAGGGACGCCTGGCATGGGAAAGGCGGTCATGCCACTGCCCTTCGATTGCATGAGACTACTTTGCGTGCAACTGTCCGACTGGCATAGGCCTGCACGCATCATCATGGAAGACGACCCCGAATATTTATGGCAGCACACGCCTTTCCTCGGGGTGGGAGGCAATCCGGCAAGACCCGTTGCCGTCATCTGCCAGAGACCTACAGGTTGGGTGGCAGAACTCTTCTCTTCCACCGCAGGGAGGAAGGTGGTCATCGAGAAGGCACAATACTATCCCATGCCACGCATCACGGAAGACGATAGCATCCACATCCCCTCGATGGCTTACGACGACGTGGTGAGGCAACTCGCATCACTCACCGCAGAAACACTTGGATACAATACGGAAAAACAGTCAAAGTGAACATACGTCCCTTTAACTCCCCTTTAACTCCCCTTTAACTCCCCTTTAACTCCCCTTTAACTCCCCTTTAACTCCCCTTTAACTCCTGAAAAAGCAGACATATGTCCCTTTAACTCCCCTTTAACTCCCCTTTAACTCCTAAAAAAATGAGAACCATCCATCAAAAGAAAAACGACCTCGGCCGTTTCGACTCCCTCGAACACCTGTGGAGAATCCTGCCAAAGGGGGCGTCGGCCGGCGACTATGTACATATCGGCAATGAAATCTTCATTTGGGACGAACACCAGCATAATTGGATGCTCGACACCCATGTCAACACCGACTCCTACTTGTTGTTGGAGCAATCCGGCGACCTCGACCTCTTTGGCGACCTGCGCGTGGGTGGACGGATGACCGCACGCCACCATGCTCGTTTCAAAGGTGATGTCACCATCGAAGGAAAACTTCTCTGCAGGCACATCAAGCAACATGACAGGGGACTCTTCCCCTATGCGGAAACCTTGATGCTCTCCGTTCCCTCGCCGATGAAAGGTGACTGGGCGCTCGTGGGCACCAATGAGAGACCCCAGTTGTGGCAATGCACGACCTGTGGCGAATGGGAGAGGGTGGGGGAGGCCAACCTTGAAAACGCCTTCAACCTCGAGGCATACAACAATGTCCGCGACATCGTGGAGGACATCGCCACCATGGGCTATGTGTTTGAAGGAGTGGCACGACCCGAAACCAACCCACGCCAACCCAATGATCACAACGTCTTCTACCTCACCTCGCAGCCTGGCATATACGTCCATTTCGGCAATATCGAGGTGCGCAATGTGTCGGTGCTCCTCTGGACATTGGAAGAGAATGGCTGGGGGAAATGGACGGCAAAGACCCTCCTCGACGACATCATCATCGACACGCGAAACATCGTGGATGGCGCCGTCTCCCTCGAAAAACTTTCCGACGGGGTCTTCAAGTATTTCGATGACAAAGACCGCGCCCTCGACGCGAAAATCATCAACCTCAGGCAGCAACTTTCCGGCACAGTCAAGTCCATAACCATCAACGGCTCGCAGAACACCAAGTACAAACCCGACAACAGCGGGAACGTCAACCTCGTCATCGCACAGGGTGGGGGAGGGGACGACGAGTCCCTCGCCGCTCAGGTGCAGCAGAACACCGACGACATCGCAGACATCATGCAGATGATTGAGGATGGCGACATCGGAGGCGCAGGGGAAAGCAAGGTCGTCATCATCTCAAAGTGGAGGGCCGGCGACATGAGGACCATGGAGGGAAGCAAGGGCGACGTGTGGTACGACCCTGTCAACAAGACGCTCTACATCCACGACGGGACGGAATGGTGGGCGACACCTCTCGACACCGGAAAGGTTTACGTCAACATCGTCGGAGACCAGATTCTCGGTTACGACGGGGAGGACTTCAGGGTCATCACTTCCAGCATGGTGACAAGGCGGCTCGTATATGTCTGCAAGTGGTGGATGCCAACGGACCCCAACGAAACCCAATTCCGCTCCGATGCGACTTTCGAGCAAGGTGACATCGCTTTCAATTACACGGAGGGGGAACTGTTCGAGTACGACCTGGCGCTCGACGCTTGGAAGCAGATAACCCTCTACGACACTTGCCTATACATACACAAGGCGCAAAACAAGGCTTACAGATGGGACAATGACTTGTCTGTAATGGTACCAATATCGCAAAGCATCACCGTCGATGCCGCCTTGTCTCCTTCCTCCACCAACCCTGTCCAGAACAAGGCCATCAACACGGAAATCTCAAACCTCAACTCTCGACTCTCAAACTTCAATTCTCAACTCTCAAACCTCGAAAGAGCCGTGGGGAGCATTCCCGACTCCGATGCGCTCAAGGCGCTGTGGAACGCGCTCTTGGGTGTTGACCATCTCGTTCCCATGAGATACACACCGCCTCTCGAACCGCAGGTGGGGACGCAATACCTCGACCTCGACGACGGGAAGGTGATGGAATGCAGAAACCTCAACGGCTCGCCGTCTACTTTCATCGTGCGACTGAGACTACAGGCCAAGCACAGCAAGACGGTGGGGGGGACGCAGCCGTTCTCCATCAAGCCATGCGAGGGGGAGGAGATTTCTATGCTCGTTGAAGAGGGATGGGACCTCGGGGCCGCCAACGACCTGCCAAGTGGCACGGCCAACACCTTCGTGTCGAGATTCAAAAAGACGCTGGAGGATGCGGGATATGCCGGGAAATACACCGCCGTCGACGAACAATCTTCCGAAAACCCCATCATCGACAACGAGCGCTCTGTCAGGTTCACCATACAGACTTTGCACAACCGACCTCTGGAGACACTCCTCAACGAGGTCTACCGCGACACAGGCTCGCTCAAAGATGTCATCTTCACACCTTATTCGAGGATGCAGGTCTACTATGCCTACGCCCAAGACCCAGACACCCAGGAGTATTACTCCATCGACGACAACATCGATGGCGCTTACGACACTTATGTCGAGGTAGCAAGACAGCCCGACCAGAGCGCAATCATTCCCGTCATCGTGCAAATCAACAAGGATGCCGACGACATACTCGCAATAGCAAACGACATCCGTGACATAGCAAATGAGATAGCATCGCTCGCCAGCAACATCGTCACAAAGACCGACGACGACTGGATACGCATCGCAAACCAGCCTGCCATGTACGGCGCGGGGCCCACCGCAGACCGACCCGCGGAACCCATCGAGGGCATGTGCTACTACGACACCGACATCCAGAAACCCGTCTGGGCGCACAATGCAGCCGCCCCATCCGAAGACCCCGATTTCGAATGGCTCGACGCCACTGGCCAAGACCCCTATGAATGATAGTCCCCGTCTCTTCTCCCCTCCCCGTTCTCCGTATGCGGAGGCTCCGCCGCCGCTCCCAATTTTCAATCTTCAATAAAAAAATGACCCTCTCCCTCGTCCGCATCTACAATTGCCCCACATACTCCATCGGCAAGTTATACGTCGATGGTGTGTGGCTGTGCGACACGATTGAGGACTACGACCGTGGACTCGACCAGTCGATGTCCCCCTCCGAAATAGCCAAAATCAAGGTCAAGCGGCTCACGGCCATACCCACCGGAACATTCCGTGTCACGATGAACGTCCAATCCCCGAAGATGTCGAAGATGAAATACTACGCCGACTTCTGCAAGGGCTATCTCCCCCGGTTGCTCAACGTCCCAGGCTACGACGGCATCCTCATCCATTGCGGCTCGTCCGCTGCAAGTTCGGCAGGCTGCATCATCGTCGGATACAACACCGTCAAGGGAAAGGTCACCAACTCCCGCAAGGCGTGGGAGGCTCTCATGAACAACCATCTCCTCCCTGCGAAGAAGCGTGGGGAGTCCATCACCATCCTCGTCTCGCGGAAATACGCACCCCCACCCCCACCCCCCAAGCCGAAGACTCCCTTCAGCGGTCCGTGAGAAGGGCAACAAAACCTCCAAGCAAGCACACGCAAGCACACGCAAGCATACATATGTCCCTTTAACTCCTTTTTAACTCCTTTTTAACTTCTCTTTAACTCCTAAGAAAAAAACTCCTAAAAAAACATGACCCCAAAAGACTGGATACAATACTCCACCGCCATTGCCATGATCCTCTCCGGCATTGTCCTCGCCTTCATGTCCTTCTTCAAGAACGACGGCGACATCTCCGAAGGGGTCTTATGGTATGTCGCCCAGGCGCTCACCTACGCTGGTGGCATCTTCGGAGTCAGCATTTACTTCAAGACAAAGTTAGGCGATTTCGAGTCGCGCACCAAGCGTGAAATCATCCAAGCCATCGAGGAATCCCGGCAGGAAGAGCCCCCAAGGAAAGCCCCCTCCTCCTCTCCCTCCTCCTCTCCCT
>JAFWSS010000140.1 GCA_017524385.1 Prevotella sp. | reverse complement strand
GGGTCTTGTGCCCGCCCGAATAATCCCGAAAATAATTGCTGCCACCCCGAATTTTAGAATTGGAGAATTTTTACGGGCGGGCACAAGACCCGCCCCTACAGCTGCACCGTTTGCCGCACCGCCATTCTTAACCTTTGTGCGGACATGCATGAAGCAAGTCCCTACAGTTGCACCGTTTGCCGCACCGCCATTCTTAACCTTTGTGCGGACATGCATAAAGCAAGTCCCTACAGTTGCACCGTTTGCCACACTGCCGTTGCCAATCTTCCCCCGAAGTTGCACCGTTTGCCGCACCGCCGTTCTTGGTTGAGTTGTTCAAGGGGGCAAGGCATAGACGATGCCATCCATCAAAACCTAAAGAAAACCTCTCAGCTGGAAAAAGGTCAAGCATCCGGAGAGAGGTTGTGAGAGAGGGGAAGATTACGTTGTTGCTCTTGTCAAGGCTCCGGCTTTAGGTCTTGCTGTGGCTCCTGCTTCTCTAATTTCAGTTCGACGATGAATGAGGCAAGGAGGCCGAGTCCGATTCCGAAAGCGATGACGAGCCAGAAGTAAATGTCGTCTCCGATGTTCAAGAGATAGTCGGCAAGAGCACCGACCCCCAAACCGATGAGGACACAAGCATAGCGTAGGGAGATGAACTTGTTTGGCGTTCTCTCCTGCTGCTGCTCAATGAGCGCTTTTGCCGTCTCAAGGTCGGTATGGTTTTCGATAATCAGTCGTCGCAGTTCTGTTTCATTCTGCTTCTTACGGATGGAAGCATAGATACCGAAGGAAATGGCCACGATAGGGATGAGCAATGATAAGACAACTGCTGATAATTCTACTATTTGTTCTGACATGGTTACTGTTTTTTTATTGTTGATGAATGATTTGTTATATACTCTCTTGGCGGGCACAGGCCTATGCTCTTATTGGATTTTGGATTTTGGATTTTCAATCTTCAATCTTCAATTTTCAATCTTCAATTTTCAATTTAATTGTCATTCACCATCAAGACCGCCCAGGATGATCATTATTACACTTCGCTGGGTGAAAAATGATTGATGGCACGCCAAGTGACATAAAACATCGCGGCCACAGGAAGGGCCAGGCAGGCGTAGACCGACAGATGGCAATTGAAAACGGAGAATTGCGGGGCGTCCTGCTGACTGAGGGACAGCCAGAGCAGCCAACCAAACAACAGCAGCAACAAGGGAAGGCCGAAAGCGAAGGCAACAATTCTTCCCCATCGCAGGAGACTGCGTCGCCGAGCGGTGCGGCGAAGCTGTTTCATCACGGAGACATTGATTTCGTCCACCATCTGCTGGCGTTGGAACGACTGACGAACCAGGTCGTCGAGTTGTTCATCGGTAAGGTTATTTATGTCTGGATTCATATTTTCAGGAGTTTTGTTGGGAGTTTTGTTGGGAGTTAAAGGGGAGTTAAAGGGGAGTTAAAGGGGAGTTAAAGGGGAGTTAAAGGGGAGTTAAAGGGACATATGCTTACTTTTACTGAATTATAGGGGAGTTTTTGTTGGGAGTTAAAGAGGAGTTAAAGAGGAGTTAAAGAGGAGTTAAAGGGACATATGTAGGTATTGATAGCTTATGTGCTATTTGTTGACAACATCTTCCGCAACTTGTCGCGAATGCGATGTAGACGAACCAGGACATTCGACTGCGAGAGTCCTGTCTTGCGGGCGATTTCATCGGTTTTGACTTGCTTGTAGTAATGCAGGTGGATGATTTGTCGGTCTTGTTCGGGAAGAGCCGCAATGGCCTTCTCCATTCGTAGCAGACGGTCCTCATGCTCTGCATCATAGTCACTGACAGAGGAAGAGGTTGACTGAGAATTGCAGACATTCCGGCTTCTGCGTTCTCGTTCCAGTTCGTTGAGCGCCAAATGCATGGCTATGGAAGTGAGCCACGGCCCAAGGGAGTCGTTGCGCCAACAGGCCAACCGTTCGTATGCACGAATGAAGGTCTGCTGCGTCACCTCTTTGGCGAGTTCCTCACGCCGGACGATGGCTATGGTTTTCGAGAAGACGATTCCCGAATAGCGTTTAACAATCTCGGCAAAGCACTGCTGGTCGTTATCGTGTATCACCTTGTTGGCAAGTTCCCTGTCTGTCATATCTACATATAAGACTGAAAACGAAAGGAATTATTACATGGTATCTGCCTAAAAAAGAAATTTTCGTGCAAACCTGTAGTGAAGGGAAGTCCGAAGGGTTGGGACGACCACAGGCAGGTGGTGGACAATCAATAAAAAATCCTCCCCTGCACTGGGGAGGATTTTTTGATAGTGATATAGGATAATGGTCTTACCTGACAATCACCTTGTGGGTCTTCACCACACCATTGGCATAGGTGCGACGGATGATGTTCACGCCCTTGACCATCGTGTTGACATGTGCGCCGTTGACGGTGTAGATTTCCGTGCGGACGATGTCGCCGGCGGGAAGGAGTGTCTCGATGCCGTCGAGAGCACCCTCAGAGTACTGGCTCGACTTCTCGCCGTTGTTCATCACATAGATGTCGTAGATCTGGCCGCTTGACTTCGCAGCGGTGTGGAGGATGCGGACATACACCTCGTCGGTGCCTTCGTAGCTCACCTTCGTGCGCTTCCAGTTGCGCTTGATGAGGGAGTAGTCCACGTCGCCGATTTTCGTCCAGTTTTCACCGTCGGCAGACACCTCGATTTGCATCATAGGAATCTCGCCCTCGTTGCCGTTGCCAGCATAGACAACGACATCAAACGGAGCTTTCTGCTTGGAGACGGTCTCCAGGCTGGCGTTGAACGGTCCGTCGCTCGGCTGCTTGCCGAAGGTCAGGGCATTGGCAGTGATACCCTGCTCATCGTTCACACCCACCATGTCGCCCACGCTGTCGGGATTGCGCATGGAGGTGTCGCCGATGTCGTAACCCAGGCTGAGGCTCTCCCATACCATCACCTGGCCGATGGACTTGGCCACCCAGTCGCCACCCACGAGGGTTTCCGGCTGACGCGGGTTGTAGACGATGGAGTCGTTGCCGTCGGAGCCTGTCACCACTTCCTTGATGGACTCGGTGTCGTAATATGTTCCGGCATTCTTTCCCCAAGTGAAGAGGTAGTTGGCATTGACGATTTCGCCAGCCTCGTTGGTCTGCTGGCCCTTGCCCTTCCAATCGTCGGCATTGGCATCGAAATGAGCCAGCACGTCCCAACGGATGGTGGAGGCATCTACACCGTCGACACCCACGAACTTGCTCGTCACCTCGGAGGTGAGGAAGTTGCCACCCTGTGCGAAAGCATAGATGGTGGTGGGTTCGGTGATTTCCACCGGTTCGTCATAAGCCTTGGCCTCGGTGAGCGTCGTGGTGTTGCGGAAGCTGTAATACACCGTCGTACCCTCGCTGGGTCCGGCGAGTGTGACAGTGGACTTGCCAGCCTCGCGAGTCACATTGATGACAGGAGCGACGGCTTGTGTCATGATCACCACGTCGCGGCTTGCCACCTCAGACGGGTCGTATCCATCACCCACGCCGAAGGCCTTCACCGTGGTGTTCTGATAGAGGGTGAAAGGTTCGGCATATACCGTGCTGGACGTGGTGGGGTCGCTGCCGTCGAGGGTGTAATAGATGACCTTGGAGTTGGAGGCGGTGATGGTGACCACCGACTGTCCATTCTCCTGCGTCACGTTGATGTTGGGCTTGCCCACAGCCTTCACCTCCTGCTTGGTGTCGGTGACGGTCTGCAAGGCCTGTGGAATCAGTTGCGCGATGTTGTCGATGTTGGCTATAGGCATGTCATCCAAAGTCAGCGGCAGGAGCATGTAGGCGTTCCTGTTGGCGTTGTGCATGTGGATGGCGGCGACGTCACCCGCCTTTGCCAGCACTTTGTCGGCTGCGAAATAGTCGCCCAACTCCACACCGGTGATGCTTCCCTCGGTGAGTAGTTCGAGTCCTTCAGCGATGTCGAGTCCCTCAAAGGTGGCGTTCTCCGCATCGAGGACGGTGAGTACGTTGGTGCCGGAAGCCACAGCCTTGCCCAATCCGAGCGGTTCATAGAGGGCGGGATTGAGGTTGAGGGTTGGCACATAGGCGATGGTGGCAGCGATGACAGGCAGGAAGGCGTTGTCGGCCCCGATGGTGGGACTGACGACGATGGCCTCGTATTCGCGCAACGAGGCTGCGTTCTCCTCGGTGGCGTCAACATTGATTTCGGTGAGTGCGAAGCGGCTGTCGCCGGAGAGGAAAGCATAGGCATAGTCGTTGTCATAACTGCCGCTGTAGAGGAATCCCACCTTCTGTGCTTCCTTCACCTCGGGGGCGTCGCCCTCGTCGATTTGGAAGAGGGTGAAGTCGATGCCGGCATCAGGAGTGAGTTGGAACTGCACGTCGACGGAGTCGGTCTCCTCGGTCACCACCTTCCACACGAAGGTGTAGGTGCCTTCCGACCCTTCCACCTGGTTTCCTACGAAGATGCAGGCGCCGCCGGTCTGAGGCGAACTCTCCTCAGGTTGGAAGACGAGATGGTTTTGCACGGGCGCGATGCCACGGTTGGTGGCCGTTCCGTTGGCGGAGCGTCCCACGACCTTCACCTTTTGGCCGTTAGCCAGTTTTGGGAAGGTGATCTTGGTGGTCTTACGGGTGAGGCGCATCTTGGTGGTGGCCAGGTGGATGGAGTTGTCCTTGTTGCTGCCTATGTCGATGAGCAGTCCGTAGGTCTCAGGGATGATGACGCCGTTGGCCATGAGGTAGGAGTTGGCATCGGGTTTCCCGATGTTTTTCCAGTTGTTGACGACGCCATCGGCATCGGTGCCGTTTTCGGCCCAGTGCGTGGCGTCGGCATTGAGGTTCTCGATGGTCTCATCGCTCAACCCCTTGGTGAAGTCCCATGACTTCTTCACTTGCGCGTTCATGCCCAATGCGAGCATGAGCAGCATGGTCAAAGTAAACAGTTTTTTCATAAATGGTAGTTTGGTGAATGTAAATAAAAACGGGTAGGTTAGGTATGACGTGTGCACGAGTCACACTTATAAAAGAAGCATGGGTGGCAGCCACCCATGCCTTGTGTTATTTTGCGATATGTTTCTTTCCGTTCTCGATGTAGATGCCACCGCGGGGCTTCTCCTGCAGGCGCGTTCCAGACAGGTCGTAGATGACGGAGGACTGACCGTCGGACGAGGTGACATTGGTGATGCCATCTTCCCCGTTGGGTGCGAACTGCCACGAGTCATACTGCACGTTGGTGGCCTCGGTGAAGACGAAGAACAGTTTCTTGACACCTGTGAACACGCTCGGGTCCACATCGATGGTGTGCTCTTCGAGAGCAGTGGAGGAAAACTCAATGGTGGCCAAAGCCTTGCTGCCGATAGTAGTAGCCCTGAGTTCCAACTTCCCCGTTCCGCTGGCAGTGATGGTGAACGATTTGGCACCCTTTTCACCAAAATCGACATTGCGAAGCATGAACCACGAGCCCTGGGCCATCTTCACCTTCAAACTTTGCGAGGCATCGTTGCCCAAAGTGCTGTAGCGTGACGTACTGGTGACATTAGTGAAATCTTCGTAATTGACACCTCCGGAAGTGGCCATGGTCTCTGCCTGCTGCAAGGAGTATGGGTCGAGGTTCTTGATGGCCGGCGTGCCGCCAGTGGTCATCCTCACCTTGTCGATGTGCTGCGTGCTCTCATTGACCACCGCCTTTTCCACGCCGATGGAGCGGAACCCAGAGGCTCCGGTGTTCATCTTCTGCTCCAGCATCATGGAGTGGTAGAAGAGGTAGTAATTATCCCCGAATTTCTGCAAGTGGGTGTGGTTGTTGCCATATCCGTATCCGAAGGAACCCGGGTTGGCCACATACTCTCCCCTGTACTCCCAAGCGTCGGGGTCGAGCGGGTTGTCGGTCACCATGTAGCACATGCTGCATGTGGAGGGTGCAGGCTGATTGCCCCTTTTCTCATAACTCGACCATAAATTGCGTTCGCTCCAAGAGGTGTTGTAGGTATAGACATACCTCCCTTCCATCATGTTCAACTCACTTGCCTCGAAAAGATAGGGTGCGGGAAGTTTGACGGCACTGCCGTCAAACGATGTCATGTTAGCCTTCAACTTGGCGATGCGGGAGTTGCCTGGGAAGAGCGCCGAACCTGTGGACTGGGGGTCACCTCCTCCGAAGGCAATCCATCCAACACCATTGTCGTCGATAACCACTCCGGGGTCGAAGATCCAGTTGCAAGGACTGACGCCTGGCGTGCTGCTGTCTATCATCGGTTTTGTCAGGGGCGAGCGCCAAGGCCCGGTGGGCGAGTCGGCTTTCAGCACGCCGATGCTGCCGCCGCTGTTGGCGAAATAGAGGAAGAACTCGGGGCTGCCGTTGGTCCCTATGCGCCATGTCACCGACGGTGCCCATGAGGCGGCGAAGCGCCATCCCCATGAAGTACAAGCCTTGGCAACGTCGATGGTGCCATGGAAGGTCCAGTTGACCATGTCGTCGGAGGAGAAAACCACCAGCGACTTGATGGCGCCATAGTCGTTGCTACCCTTCTTGCCATTGGCGATGAATTGCTGATGGTCGTTGGAGCCATAGACATACACGCGTCCGTCATACACCAACGCCGTGGGGTCGGCGCAGAAGACACAAGGACTGATGGGGTTGCCATCATAAGGGGATTTGTAACTCTTAGCCGTAGTTTGTGCTCCGACTTGCAAGGTGAAGCCCAGGAGCATGATTCCCAACAAAAGTCTCATTTTCATAAGTAGAATGCTTTTTCGCGTACAAAGGTAATGAAAACCGAGTGAAAAGCAAAATATGCTGCATATTTTCTTTTCCGAAATGCATCTTACCTTCCCGACAGACTAAAATAAAGAAAACCGAGTGAAAAGCAAAATAATTACGGTTTCTTCGACATATCGTTTGGTATTATCAGTTATTCTTGCTAATTTAGCAGCCCAAACGAACACATTGTCACCATGGCACCTTTGAGAAAATACCCCGTAGGCATACAGAGCTTCGAGAGCATCCGCACAGGTGGATACATCTATGTAGACAAGACACCCCTCATCTACAAGATGATCACCGAGGGAAAACCTTATTTTCTGAGCCGTCCCCGACGGTTCGGCAAGTCGCTGCTCTGCTCCACACTCGAGGCCGTTTTCCAAGGACGCCGTGAACTCTTCGAGGCCTTCACCACCAAGGAGGGCATCCAACAGCCCCAACTCTTCATCGC
>JAFWSS010000010.1 GCA_017524385.1 Prevotella sp. | reverse complement strand
TCCGTGCTTCGCACTCCACCACCTGCCTGTACTCTGACCACCCCTTCGGGGTTCGTTCAACATCAAACCAAGATATAACAAATCAAGTATGAAGTGAAAAATCCTCGCAAATGGAGGTGTTTTGATGGAATCATCTTTTGATTATCCATACATTTTTTAAATGAAGCTACTGTAAGTAATTGAATGCCAATATAACCGAACTTCCGAAACTTAAGTTATTTACTTAAGTTTCGGAAGTAAAAACACCTTGCAAAACTAGGATTTATCTTGTATGGCAACCGGTTGTGAAGTGAAGCCCGAAGGGCTGGGACGACCACAGGCAGGTGGTGGAGTGGGCACCTTGAAGTCGACATTCTCACGATGGCTAAAAGCACGCCAGGCCTTCGCTGCCGCCTTGTCGGAGGGGCGGGGAGACTCCTACGACCGTCTCACTGCCGACATCCATTGCCGCATCATCGGGAAACTCGAAGACATCATTCCTTACGGAGAGTGGTGAAGCAGGAGTGGTTAAGCTAAAGGCTTTCCTTTGTTGAATATCTGACTCATCCTTTTCTCCTTGTCAATTCAATAGCCTCCTTGCCTGTCAGGTGTTCGATTTTCAGGCATAGAGCCAGCATCCGGTGGAGTCCTTTCTCCATCTCCTTCTGCAATGCCTCATCCTGGTCGGGGTTGTATCGGTTGCCCAGCAGTCGGACGGCTGCCAATTTCTCTTCCTCATCCTCAATGATGCGGATGCGCCCGAAAGCGATGACACTGCGGAAGAAAGTGGTGTACAGTTCCCCATGCACCTCATCCTGGTCGATTACGCAAAAGGAAGCCTTTTCATTTCTTCGTATGGCATCCACCTTATGTCCTTCGACAGCACTATGGAAATAGATGCAGCCTTCGTGATAAACAAAGCTGATGGGCACGGCGTAAGGGTATCCGTCGTCGCCCAACAGGGCGAGAGTGCCCGCAGTGGCATGTTCAAGGATGCCGATGCAATCGTTGTCTGGGAGTTGCTGCCTGTGTCGGCGCATGGGTCTGAAATTGCTCATGATGTCACGTTTTTATATCTTGATGTGCAAAATTACGAATAAAATCCAAGATTTTCCTTTGAAATCACTAATTTTGCAAATTGGGATGTCAATATCATATTTCCCTTTTATCACGAATTTTCGTATCATGGAATTCTTGTCACCAAAGCGACTGTCAATCAAGACAATTCTCAAATTCGATAACAGGGTGTCCAACCAAACAGATTGAACCATGCAGATATTACTCGCTTGTGCAAAGATCATGAATGACACTACGGAGACAAAGACTCCGCTTGTCACCGAACCAAAGTTTCTAAAAGAAGCCGAGCATTTCGCCCTGCTGATGAGCCAGCGCTCCGTGGAAGAGCTGATGGACATGTTCCAATGCAGCAGGCAGTTGGCCATTGACAACAAGTTGAGATACGACAGTTTCTTCACGGAAGAAGAACGTCTTCCTGCAATCCTGGCCTATTATGGTCAAGCATACAAGTGCCTGGATGCAAGCACTTTGAGCGATGACGCCTTTCTCTTTGCACAGCAACATCTATGGGTCGCGTCTTTCCTTTATGGACTGCTCCGACCTTTGGATATGATACATCCATACAGGATGGAAGGCAAAGTCGTCGTGGAGGGCAAGACGATGTTCAAGCATTGGAAGCCGCTGTTGACCGACCTGCTGATTGATTCCGTCAGGTCCGACGATGGCATCCTTGTCCACCTGGCCACCGAGGAAATGCAGCATCTGTTTGATTGGAAGAAAGTATGCAAGGCTGTGACGGTCATACAACCCCGGTTTCTCGTGATGAAGAACGGCAAGCTCAAGGTCGTCACCATCTATGCCAAGAGTTGCCGGGGCGCCATGACGAGGTTCATCATCAACAACCGCCTGAAGTCGCCCGAGGCCCTCCGGCAATTCGAGTATGAGGGATTCGAGTTCAACCCAGGATTCGGCGGCCCCACGCATCCCCATTTCATCATCGACTGAATGTCACGTCATGGCAGATTTGCCACCCTGTTCTCGCCAATCTGCAAAAATATGCTTACCTTTGCAGTGAATCATGGGCACGGGGCACTAGATGCAAGCACAGCAATCAAAGCCACCCCTTCGCCCAGTTTCCCTTTGCATCCGACAATATCAAAATATCAAAATAACACAAAAATGAGAAAACTTTACCTTATCCTTCTTGCAGCAGCCATGTGCAGCCTGTCGTGGGCCCAGGGCGTGAAACCGCTGCCCACGCTGAGCGTGGATGGCCGATGGCTGGTGGACCAGCATGGCAACCACGTGGTGCTACACGGCGTGATGGACACCCCCAACGCATGGTTCAACGGCGGCCGGTGGGGATGGAGCTACAGCAGCGTCACACCCTGCATCAACTATTTCGAGAAGTTGTTCGCCGGACTGGAGACAGCCAAGTGCGACGTGTTCCGCCTCCACATGGACCCGGCGTGGACCAACGACCCCAACAAGCAGAGCGACGGCAGGGAGAGCGGAGAGGCCGACATCTCACGATTCAGTTTGTCGCGCCTGAAGACCTACCTGCGCACCCTCTACTTCCCCTTGGCCAAGCGCGCCATGAACCACGGCATGTTCGTCGTCGTGCGCCCGCCGGGAGTATGCCCCGGCAACCTGCAAGTGGGCGACTACTACAACGACTACCTGATGACCGTGTGGGACATCTTCTCACAAAACGACTCCATCAAGAAATATTCCGGGCAAATCAGCATCGAACTGGCCAACGAGCCGGTGTCGCTGAAGAACGCCAACGGCGAGGATGACCCGAAAGCCCTGCACGACTTCTTCCAACCCATCGTGGACAAAATCCGAGCCAACGGCTTCACCGGCATCATCTGGGCGCCAGGAACAGGATGGCAAGCCAACTACACCAGCTATGCCGAATACCCGATAGAAGGCTACAACATAGGCTATGCCGTGCACGACTACTGCGGATGGTATGGCTGCAGCGACGAGAACCCCAGTGCAGAGAACAAAATCAACCAGTTCCACCGACAGGTCCCCGTGGTCGACACCGCACCCATCATCATCACCGAGGTGGACTGGAGCCCGAAGAAGGAAGGCACCGGTCACTACAACGAGCACGGCGACTGGGTGGAGTCCAACTGGGGCACATGGGCCACCGGCAGCACCTCGAAATGGGGCAAGGCTTTCAAGGCGATGCTCGACCATTATGGCAACATCTCCATGACGCTCTCCGGCACGTCCTGCCTCATCGATATCGACACGCTGCTCAACAAGAACAAGGTGGTGCCCGCCTTCGACGGCTATGAAGAGGCCTGCGGCAAAGCATGCATGGACTGGTATGCCGAATACTACGACGTGGACTGGGCACACGCCGACTTCAAGGACGTCGTCATGAGCGACCTGGGCAACGGGAAATACAAGAACCCCATCATCGCCGCCGACTTCCCCGACCCCGACGTCATAAGAGTGGGCGACACCTACTACATGGTGTCCACCACGATGCACCACTTCCCGGGAGCCACCATCGTGAAGTCACGCGACCTGGTGAACTGGGAGTATTGCGCACAACCCCTCAAGCAACTGTCGGGAAATGACAACTACTCCCTGCTCAACGGGCAGAACGCCTATGCCCGCGGCATGTGGGCCTGTGCCATGACCTACCACGACGGGCGCTTCTACATCCTCATCAACGGCAACGATGCCGGAGGCTTCATCCTCTCGGCCACCGACCCCGAGGGAAAGTGGGAGATGAAACAGCTCTCGCGCATCTACTACGACCCCGGCATGCTCTTCGACAAGGGGAAGGTATATGTCGTCTGCGGCAACACGGAAATCAAGATGTGCGAACTCGACGAGGACTTCAACTTCATCCAGGAGAAGACGGTGTTCCAAGCCAACGACATGCTCGAGGGCAGCCACCTCTACCACATCGGCGACTACTATTACATCTACGCCACCTATGGCGGATGGCCGTCGGGACAGACGGTGCTCCGCTCCAAGAACATCTTCGGTCCCTACGAGGAGAAGATGCTCGTGCAGAAGACCATCAACGGCAGGCCAAACACCGTGCACCAAGGCGCACTCTTCGACACCCCGTCGGGACAATGGTGGACCATCATGCAGGAAGACCTGGGATGCCTGGGACGAATGCCCAATATGCAACCCGTCAGGTGGGAGAACGACTGGCCCGTCGTAGGTGCCAACGGCGTGCCTTACTCCACCTACAACAAACCCGACGTGGGATGCTCATACCCCCGCGTGCCCATGCCCACCAACGACAACTTCCGCTCCTATCCCCTCGGCATGCAGTGGCAGTGGAACCACAACCCCGACGACGGGGCGTGGAGCCTCTTCGAACGACCGGGATGGCTGCGACTGAGGACCACCGGCACCGCCAGCAAACTGACCCAGGCCCGCAACATGCTCACCCAGCGCATCTTCGCCTTCAACAACCGTCCTTCCACAGGCACGATACGCCTCGACGTGAGCCACCTGCAAGACGGCGACAGGGCTGGCATATGCATCCTGCAAGACCCCTACGCCTTCATCGCCGTGGAGAAGAGGGACGGGCAACCGAAAATCTTCTGGAGGCAAGACCAACTGACATCGAACAACGGTTTCAGTCCCGCCCAGCAGACGGCCGCCGTGGACGTAGACAGCATCGTCTATCTCAGGGCCACCGTCAACTACAACACCAGCAAGACACAGTTCTACTACTCGCTCGACAACAAGACCTTCACCCCGCTGGGACAGCAGACCACCCTGGGATTCAACCTCAGCGTCTTCGTCGGTGCTCGCTTCGGCCTCTTCTGCCACGCCACCAAGGACAACCCGGAGAAAGGCTACGCCGACTTCGACTGGTTCACCACCGAGAGCGAATATGAGGAGGAGATGTTCCATCCCGCCGACTTCGAAGGCTTCAACGAGGACATGCTCGCCGTGGAAATGGTCACCCTGGAGCAAGCGACGCAGGAAGTGATGGTGGGAAACAGCAAGCAACTGGAAATCATCGCCACCTACCGAGACGGACATACCAACAACATAGCACCGATGGCACGCTACGACATCGACAACAGCGAGGTGGCATCCATCGAGAACGGGCGCATCAAAGGACTCAGCGAAGGCATCGCACACGTGCGCTTCACCTACACCGACCCGTTGGGCAACGAGTGCACAGGGGAGTTCGACGTGCGCAGCACCTTCTTCCCCTTCGCCGCGGAATACATCAACACGTCGCTCTTCGCACAGGGGACATACGACGAGCAGACACACACCTTCCGACCCGGGCAATGGGGGCAGATGGGGTGGGAGTATCCCAACGGGGCCGACATGTCGGCATACAAATACCTCGTGGTGAAGCTTGGAGCCACCAGCAGCGGTTCGCACCTCAACATCTTCACCACCAGCAGCATCTGGGGTGACTGCTGCGCCACCGGAGACTTCGGACAGAAGAAGCAAATCGTGGTAAACCTGAAAACAGCAAAATACACCAGCGGTAACAAGTCTGGTCAGGCGCTCGACACGAAGAACATACGCATCGTGGCTTTCTGGGGCAACGGCAACCAGGCCATCAGGGTCGACGACATCTACCTCACCAACAACGACGACTATTCACCCACCGGATTGGAGACCGTACACCTGCAACCCGCCACCGACAACCAGATGTACGACCTGCTGGGAAGGCGCATCACCAACCCGCATCCCGGCAAGGGCATCTATGTCGTCAACGGAAAGAAGTATGTGGTGAAGTAGAAAACTCAACGAAAATGAGGCGTGAAGAGGGCTTTAAAAAGTATGGGGTACGTCATTTCCTCCAATAAGACTTTAAAAGTGAGCTTTTGTCCCTTTAACTCCCCTTTAACTCCCTTTTAACTCCCCTTTAACTCCAGAAAGTTGAGCAAATGCGAAACTTGAGTAAAAAAAGAAAAACTTTGCAATTTGTTTTGTTTTCTGCTTTGTTTGCATTATATTTGCAACCACAACCAAACATACCATCATCAAAAAAGAAATGAGAACAATCTACGATTTCTCTGTCAAGGACAGAAAAGGAAACAGCGTTTCGCTGAAAGAGTATGCCAACGAGGTCATCCTCATCGTCAACACCGCCACCAAGTGCGGCTTCACACCACAATACGAGGAGTTGGAAAAACTTTATGAGAGCCACCACTCCGACGGATTCACCATACTCGATTTCCCTTGCAACCAATTCGGCAAGCAAGCCCCTGGCACCGACGAGTCGATACACAGTTTCTGCAAACTCAACTATGGCACCGAGTTCCCACGCTTCAAGAAAGTGAAGGTGAACGGAGATGACGCAGACCCACTCTTCAAATACCTGAAGGAACAGAAAGGGTTCGCCGGATTCAACATGGAGCACCCCATCGCCGGCATCCTTGACAACATGCTCAGCGAGGCCGACCCCAACTACAAGGACAGCCCCGACATCAAGTGGAACTTCACCAAGTTCCTCATCAACAAGCGCGGACAAGTGGTGGCACGTTTCGAGCCCACCGAGTCCTTTGAAGTGATGGAAAAAGCCATCATCGAACTCCTCTAAACACCTATGGCCAACCGCGAACACGTGCGCTGCCTCATCATCGGCAGCGGACCAGCCGGATACACGGCTGCCATCTACGCCTCACGCGCCAACCTGCAACCCGTGGAATACTGCGGGATGCTCACCGGAGGGCAACTCACGCAAACCACCACCGTGGAGAACTTCCCCGGCTATCCCGAAGGTGTGGACGGCAACCAGATGATGCTAGACCTGAGAAGTCAGGCGGAGCGCCTCGGCACCGACATCCGCGACGGTGAAATAGTGAAAGCCGACCTGGGGAGCCGCCCCTACGTGCTCACCACAGACAGCGGTCTCGAAATCGAGGCCGACACCGTGATCATCGCCACGGGGGCCTCGGCAAAATACCTCGGTCTCGACGATGAGAAGAAATACAACGGTCAAGGCGTCTCTGCCTGCGCCACCTGCGACGGGTTCTTCTACCGCAAGCGCACCGTGGCCGTAGTGGGAGGTGGCGACACCGCCTGCGAGGAAGCTCTCTATCTCGCCGGCCTGGCCAAGAAGGTCTACATGATCGTGAGGAAACCCTTCCTCCGCGCCTCAGAGACCATGCAGCAGCGCGTGAGGGAGAACGAGAAAATAGAAATCCTCTTCGAGCACAACGCAGTGGGCCTCTACGGCGAAGACGGCGTGGAGGGAGCCCATGTGGTGAAACGCCTGGGGCAGCCCGACGAGGAGCGCTACGACCTCCCCATCGACGGGTTCTTCCTCGCCATAGGCCACAAGCCCAACAGCGACCTCTTCACCCAATGGCTCGACACCGACGAGACGGGATACATCGTAACCATCGACGGTACGCCACGCACAAAACTCCCCGGGGTGTTCGCCGCCGGCGACGTGGCCGACCCGCACTACCGGCAGGCCATCACCGCCGCCGCGAGCGGATGCAAGGCCGCCATTGAGGCCGACCGCTTCCTCCGGGGCGTGTAACCCTCCGGGGTGCACACCTGTAGAGACGGGAGTCTTCCCGTCTCCACCCTTAAAGAGCCGAGGTGCCCTGTTGTCCGTTCTCAGCAGGCGACGGCTGCGCCGTCGCTCCCCCCAGCAACCCCAAAAACCGACCTCATATGAAAAAGTCTATCCTATCAGCCGTCCTTATTCTCACTTGCATGGGCGCCACTGCCCAGGACGACACTTCATTGGCCACACGGCAACAGCAATTCGCCCTCGACATCTTCCAAAACGTTGTCGAGGATGCAGAAGACCCCAACGTCTGCTTCTCACCGCTCTCCGCCACAATGGCACTCTCCATGGTGCAAAACGGCGCCGACGGCAACACCCTTGAGGAGATGCAGAACACCCTGGGAACCCATGGCTTGAGTTGCGAGGAAGTGAACCTCTACAACCAGCAACTCACACAGCGCCTCACCTCACTACCTCCCTTCATATACAATCCCAACGACGGACTCACCGAGGAGCAAGCCTTCAACCAGCACCAATGGCTCCATCCCGTGTGTGAAATAGCCAACGCCATGTGGACGAGGGAGGGATTCTCTTGCTTTGAAAGTTTCAATGAAACGCTGCGCACCTATTACAATGCCGGCATAGGGAGCGTGGACTTCTCCACACAGGAGGGCATCGATGAAATCAACGGATGGGTGGACGAGAACACCCACGGCCTCATCCCGCAAATCTATGATGAGCCACAAGACCCCTTGCTCATGCTGGTGCTCGCCAACTTGCTCTATCTGAAAGCCGGATGGACCCATGCCTTCCAATTGGAAAACACGAAACCCGGAACCTTCCACCAAGCCGATGGCAGCGACGCTGAAGTGGACATGATGAATGTAACAGAGGCTTTCCTGACGGGTAAGAACAAGAATTTCAACACCGTCAGACTGCCTTATGGCGACGGGAGGTTCACCATGACCATCTTCCTGCCTGCTGAGAGTGTCGCATTGCCCGTGCTCACCTTGGATGACTGGAAAGATGCCGGCGGTACCAATGCGAAATACGCTAACCTCCACGTGCAACTGCCACGCTTCTCCGTAGAGGGGAAATATGAGTTGAAAGACATCCTGATGGCGATGGGTATGCACGACGCCTTTGACGGGAACGCCGACTTCACCAGAATGAGTGACGAGGGACTGTATATCAGCAGGGTGTTCCAAAGCACCAAGATAGGTGTCGATGAAAAGGGCACGGAGGCTGCCGCCGTCACCGTGGTGGAAATGAGGAAGACCACCACAACGGCCGACAGGGAATTCATCGTAGACCGACCCTTCTACTTCACCATCGAGGCCGACGATGCCATCCTCTTCGCTGGATGTGTCAACCAACTGGGACCGGAATCCACACACCCCGTCTTCTTGGGTGACGTGAACGGCGACGGTGCCATCACCATCACCGACGTGACCATGATGGTGAACCACACCCTGGGGCACCACGACAGCGACTTCATCGCCAACAACGCCGACATCAACAAGGACGGAAGCATCACCATCACCGACATCACGGAAACCGTGAACATCATCATGGGGAAAACGGTAAACAATTAACAATATAATTTATAATTTATAATTAATAGCAAACGTTTATTGTTTTTTTGAGGCAGTCTTCCCCCGAAGTCGTAGGGGCGGGTCTTGTGCCCGCCCGAGTGTCAAGAGGTGTGTGCTCACCTTAGGGGTCGACGGCTCCGATTGTCTCACACTCCAGAAGTGGAGTATTGATAATTGAAGTCGAGAGGATATAAACATCATTGAGTCATATGGCAATGAAGAGAAAATACCCTGTAGGAATCCAGAGTTTCGAAAGCCTTCGTATGGGTGCCCGTCTTCATCGACGCTGTCAAGACGTTCTTCGCCGGCGTACCATACATGGAGTAATTCCCTACGGCAAAACCCAACATTATCGGCAGGGTCTTGCTATCACTTGAACACCTTTCCGTCAAACCAGTATGTGGAGTATGCGCCGGTGATATTGCCGTCGTCGTCGGTCTCCCTGATGGTGACGTTGTTGAGCACCTTGTCGTATCTCACCAGCCAGTTGTCCTTTTGCGGTTCGCCTTGGAATGTATATTGGGTGATTCTGTAGTCATTGCTGAACACACATATGCTGCTCTTCAGTTTCTTTTTTATCTGGAAAATGGGCACATGCACCAGACTGCCCCCTTTGACAGCAACGGCGCAGATGTTCTCCGACACGGCATCCTGAGGTATGTCCACCTTATAAAGCATCAGATATACCATGCCGTCATCGGTTTCCAAAGGGATGATGTCGTGCATGTGACGGAAGGTGGGGAACTCTGCTTCCTTCCCTGTGGGGTCGCCCTGGTCTTTCATGGCCACGATACGTCCATCTGTGGTTTTGAATTGAACCACGTGTTGCATCCCGGCATCGTCGGGGTCGAGATTTGCACTCCACTGGTAGAATCGGATCACGGTGTCGGGAGAGCAGATGATGTCCATGCCTGTTCGCTTTCTTAACATGTCGAAGGGGTAAAACATCGACTTGGGGTGGGCGTTGAGCAAGTCGACAAACTTCTCGTACCATTGTTCCGTTGCTTTCAATAGGCTGCTGCCATACACGTCGTCCGCCTCATTGTCGGTATAGCCATAGCCGGCTTCTTCCAGGCGGTACATCATGCCATAGATGTTTTCTTCTGGTGGGTCGAAGTAACGGTCAGAGGACTGGTCATACCTCCCTTTCCGATGGGTGTCGGCAATGAAACGGTCGGCATCGCTGATATACTCATACTCCATCCATGCCAGTTTGATGGAGTCTTCCTCCGTCAAAGGGCTTCCAAGGGTTTCTGACTGGGCTTTCACCATAGTCGGCACCACCAACATCATGGTCAGTGCGAGGCAAGATAAAGTCGAATTTGCTTTCATAACGTTTGACATTGATTCCATGTTTTTGTTGAAAAGGATGCATTGATAAAGAGGGGCATCGCTCCATCTGGCAATGCGCCTGCAAATATATGTATTATTTTTCAATCATCCATTTTCTCAAGCCGTTTTTTCTCGACTGTTTTTGTCATCCCATGACGACGTCGAGCACCATCATCATGACAACTATGATCCAAAATTTGGAGATGTCGCCAAAAATGCTTAACTTCGCATCGTCATTCACCAAAACATTCATACGATGGCACCTGTCAAGCTACTCCCCTACGGCATCTCCGATTTCAAGCAACTTAGACGCGAGGGACTATATTTCGTCGACAAGACCAAATACATCCCCATGATGGAGGAGGTCGACCATTTCCTCTTCCTCATCCGACCGCGCCGCTTCGGGAAGAGCATTTTCCTAAGCATGCTACGCGCCTACTATGACATCAACGAGCGCGACAACTTCCAGGAAATCTTCAAAGACCTGTGGATTGCCGACCACCCCACGGAGTGGAGGGGGCAGTTCCAGATGATGTATTTCGACTATTCCCGCATCGGAGGTGACACAAGCGTGCTGGAGGAGAACTTTGAAATCTATTGCTGCAAGGTGATGGACGACTTCGCCAAGCGCTACAAGAACTATTATGATGAGGACTTCATTCGCGACCTTGTGGCACAAACCAACTTCAGGGCGAAAATCAATATGCTTGACATGGAGGCGCGACGACTCGACTATCCCCTTTACCTCGTCATTGACGAATACGACAACTTCACAAACACCGTGCTCAACAAGGAGGGCGAAGCCGTCTACCACGCCCTCACCCACGCCAACGGCTTCTACCGAGACATCTTCAAACTCTTCAAGGGGATGTTTGCACGCATTCTCATGATGGGCGTCTCGCCCGTGACGATGGACGATGTCACTTCGGGATACAACATCGCCTCCAACATCTCACTGCGCCCGGAGTTCAACCTCATGCTCGGCTTCTCCGAGGACGACGTGCGCGAGATGATACGTTACTACCACAGCCTGGGGCGCATCAGCCAGGACGAGGAGACCCTCATCGCCGATATGAAGCCCTGGTACGACAACTACTGCTTCTCCAAGAGCCGCGTCAACAAGGACCCTAAGGTGTTCAACTGCGACATGGTGCTCTACTACCTCAACCGCGTGATGCAGACGGGCGAACCGCCTGAAGAGATGATCGACCCCAACACGAAGACGGACTACAAGAAGATGTGGCGGCTCATACAGATAGACAAGCTCGACAACTACCGTCGCGGCATCATACACCAGATAGCTGAGAAAGGGTACATCATGGGCACGCTCAAGGAGTCCTTCCCCGCAGACCGCCTCGTCGACAAGCAGAACTTCGTCAGCCTCGTCTATTATTATGGCATGCTCACCATCGGCGACGTGATAGGAGCGAGGCAGAAGCTCATCATCCCCAACAACAACGTGCGCCGGCAATACTATGACTGGCTGATGGAGGAATATCAGAAAATCGCCACCATCGACACATCAAGGCTTAGTGAAGCCTTCGACGAAGCGGCTCTCAACGGTGAATGGCGCCCGATGCTCGAGGAAATCGCCCGAGCCTACCGCGAGACGACGAGCGTGCGCCAGCTGATAGAGGGCGAGCGCAACCTGCAGGGTTTCATGAACGCTTATATGACGCTCAACCCCTATTACCTCATCGCACCCGAGGTGGAACTGAACCACGGCTACTGCGACTTCTTCCTGATGCCCGACTTCATTCATTACCCCATGGTGACGCACAGCTACATCATTGAACTGAAATACCTCAAGACCGACGCCACGAAGGCGGAGGCGAAGCGTCAGTGGAAGGAGGCGGAGGAGCAGATACGAGGCTACGCCGAAGGGCCGAGGGTGAAGCAAATGGTGGGAAAAACACAACTGCATCTGCTCATCCTTCAAATCAGAGGATATGAACTGGAGCGATCAGGCATCGTAGGAGAGTGACCCCGAGCAAAAAATACTGTCATCCCATGACGACGTCGAGCACCATCATCATGACAAATCCTATGGCGAAACCGATGGTGCTGAGGTTGCTGTGCTGACCGGCAGAGGCTTCCGGTATCAGTTCCTCCACCACGACATACAACATGGCACCGGCGGCAAAGGCCAGCATATAGGGGAGGACAGGCATCAATACCGAGGCGAGGAGTATCACCGTGATGGCGCCCACCGGTTCTATGGCACCGCTCAACGAGCCGATGATGAACGAGCGCCAACGTGAGTTGCCGGCAGCGCGCATGGGCATGGAGATGATGGCCCCCTCCGGCACATTCTGTATGGCAATACCCAAGGCGACGGCAATGGCGTTGGCCAGGGAGATGTTCATCCCGCCGCTGTCGGCTCCGGCGAACACCACGCCGACGGTCATTCATTCCGGCAGGTTGTGTATGGTGACGGCAAGTGCGAGCATCGCGGTCTTCGACAGGTGAGACCGCATGCCCTCTGGCTTGTCCGTCCCGATATGCAGGTGAGGGGTCAGTTCGTCTATCAATAGCAGGAACCCCATGCCCATCAGCAACCCGACAGCGGCGGGAACGACGGCCCATTTGCCACTCGACGCACCCATCTCCATCGACGGTATCAGCAGCGACCACACGGAGGCGGCGACCATCACTCCGGAGGTGAAGCCAAGGAGCGACTTTTGCAGCCGCACCGACATCTCCTCCTTCATCAGGAAGACGAAGGCTGAGCCGAATATCGTGCCCAGCAGCGGAATCAGCAATCCTATGATCAATGTCGTTGTCATCGGGTGCAAAGGTACGAAGAAACAACGGAGTATGCAATACCTAAAAGCGAGTGTTTTTGCCCGTCTGTGTGCAACTGGAGGGACGGGATTGGTCCCGTCTCTTCCAGAAGTTGTAGACAAACATTCATGTCCTTCAAAATGTCATGGGTTCGCAGCTCTCGATGAATTGCAGTTCCTTTTCCGAAAGTGGGAGTCTCTGCACGAGAGGCGAGGTGCGTATGTCGATGCCCTTTGCCACATACTCGCGTCGCAGGTAGGTGTACAGGGCAGCTCTTCCCGTTTCCTTGCATCCTTTATCCCTGACGGTTTCCTTCTCCTTGATGTTTCCCAGCATCAGCCTCCATTTGGGCAGGAACGACTTGGCGCATTGCCTGAGGATGTCCATCAGGTCGAACTGCCCGTATGAGCTTTTGTGGTCGGTGGGGTATTGTGCGAAATAGAGGAGTGCGCCGAAGACGGAGAGTTCCTTGCCGTATCTTGAGACGAAGTTTTCTGCTGCTTGTTGCACGACATTCTCGTTGATGAATTCGCTGGATTTGGCGAAGGTGAAGAGTCCCATTATGTTGTTCTCCACCAGTTGTCTTGCCAGTCCCTCCGAGTATGAGCAGTTGAGCAGGTGTAGTGTCATGTAGGGATAGCATGTGCATTTGTCGGTGTTTTTGAGAGCGGCAGACCATTTTGCGGGTGCGAAATAGGCGAGTACGTCTCTCTCATATGGGAAGATGCGGAGGAATGCCTCCCCTTCTGATTTCTGCCTCACGGATAAATCGTTCAGTTTCTTCGATGGCTGAGCGCTGAGCATGTGCGATAATTTCAGCTGAAGTTGGTCGGGATGTTTTGTCATGGTTGTTGTGGTTTTGTGTGAAGTTTTTGTCGTTTCTTGCCCATGTGGCGAGCCGCAGGGGCGTGCTCCAGGTGCGTTGTAGTTCGAAGCGCATTTTCGTCATGGAGCGGTTGGGCTCGGTCCAGTAGTCGCCGAATTGCGTCACCATCTCCTGGCCGTAGCGTTCGTGGTAGGGAGTCAGGGTTGCGAGGAATTGCTGTCGTCGCTCTGCAAGTTCTTCTGCCGGATTTTTCTTGCGTGCATGCGCGTTTGTGTGGGTGTTTTTTTCTTTTTTTTGTTTTTTTTCTTCTTTAGGGGGTGCAGGGGGACATTCTTCTTTCTTTTGTTTTTTTTCTTCTTTTTCCGTCACATCGAGCGTCACAGGGGGCGTCACATCACCCGTCACACCGAGCGTCACATCACCCGTCACACTCCCTGAATGGCCAAGTTTGCATTCGTTTGACACACAGCGTGTTAGGTCTGCTTTTCGGGCGTCGGAAAGCGTCACACCACTCGTCACACCACTCGTCACAAAGGGCGTCACATCACTCGTCACATTGTTCGTCACAGGGAGCGTCACATCGTTCGTCACAGGGAGTGTCACATTGTTCGTCCCAGGGAGTGTCCCATTGTTCGTCCCAGGGAGTGTCACGTTAGGCAGTTTTTCTGTTGTTGTCGGGTGGTATTGGCATTCTTCTTGTGAGGCGGGAAGAATCCTGTCTTTACATGGTGTGCACGGTGTGGATTCGTCTATGGCGACCCATCCGGTCTGTGCGAGGTGGTTGATGATGCGGGAGAGCGTTTGGCGGTGTATTTTCAGTTCGATGGCTATGGCATAGATGCTGGAAGTCATCACGCCCTCATTGTCGGCATTGGCGAGGAGGTAGACCAATATCAACGCCTCGCGCTTGTCATCAAAGTATGAGAGCAGTTGGGTGATGTCCCCCGTGGTTCCTGCCGTATTCTTCAAAGTGTCATTGATGGTGATTTTCATGGTTTTCGTTTTTGTTGTCCTTATCCTTCGTTGATGGTGATTTTGGGGCTTTTGTTTTTGTTGTCCTTATCCTTCGTTGATGGTGATTTTCATGGCTTTCGTTTTTGTTGTCCTTATCCTTCGTTGATGGTGATTTTAGGGTTGTTGTCCTATTCACATTGCAAAGGTATGTCATCTTGCAGCGAAAAACGTGTCATTTTAATATGGTTGGGAAACGTGTCTTCACTATGTTGTTGAAATAATGTCAAGACACCAAGGATGATAGGAATTGTATAAACACTAGAATGGCTGTGCAGCAATATTAGCTGCCGTAGGGGGTGACCTTGTGCTCGCCTGCCGCTAAAATGTCTTTTTATCCAAAAAACTAAAATGATAGGTTTTAGGTTGAGATAGGGTATGTAATCTAGAATGTGTCTTTGATTGTAAATTTTTATGGAAAAAAACCTTCTTTTTTTACTATGTTCACTTTTTTTGATTACCTTTGTGCAAAATAATAGTGATGGTGTGAATGTTTTGCTATTCACCCAAAAAGGATTTTTAATTTGTACCTTGATAACACTATGCAAAGGCATCATTCGGAAGTTATCATCTCACATGTCAGAAAATCTGATATGATGATTCAATCAAATGATGAACATCAAAAGGGAGCAGCAAAAAAAGCAGAGGCTTTTGCTGCGGAATTTGGTATGGGTGTATGGGGGCGAGTGATGGGTCTGCTTCATGACAAAGGGAAAGAAAAAAAGGCTTTCCAGCAACATATTAGAAAAGAGAGTGGACTTGATGTCTCGATTCATGTGAATGGAGACTATAGCCATGCTTATGTAGGCGCTCTCATAGCAAAACTATTGTTTCCCAAATATGCGAGTTTGATGACCAACCCCATAGCAGGGCATCATCGTGGTTTGTATGATGATGGAGATTTAAAAGAAGTGCTAAGGACAGAACTACCTGATGGTATAGACTTGGATAAAATAGGTGGCAAATTTGATGTTCCAAAAGGATTGCAGCCAAAAGACCTTCATCATTTGCAAAGGTTTTTATTTAGTTGTTTGGTGGATGCCGATTTTTTGGATACTGAAGAGTTTATGATGCCAGACCAGCATAGGATTAGAAAAACATCTTATGATTTGGATTTACTTCGGGAGAAATTAGAGTCTTACCTTCTGCAATTATGCAAAAATGCTCCTTATACAGAAGTAAATAGAGTAAGGTATGAGGTTCAATGCTTGTGTAGGCAAAGTAGTGAAAACAAACCTGGTTTTTATAGTCTCACAGTTCCAACCGGCGGAGGCAAAACCCTTTCTTCTGTTTTATGGGCATTGAAGCATGCAGTAAATAACCATCTTCATCGTGTCATCATAGCCATTCCTTATGTTAGCATTATTACCCAAACAGCGGATGTGCTTAGGTCGATTTTTGGTGACGAGAATGTTTTGGAGCACCATTCAGGAATGGAAGATATCAATGATGAAGGTGAATTATCACAGATGAAAAAGTTAGCAACAGAAAATTGGGATTATCCAATTGTTGTAACTACCAATGTTCAACTGTTTGAGTCTTTGTTTAGTAATCGGTCATCTGATTGCAGGAAACTACATAACATAACCAAAAGTGTGCTTGTTTTGGATGAGGTGCAAACCTTACCTGTCAAATATCTACTTCCGATAGTGGACACACTTGATACGTTGCAAAGGGTTTTTGGCGTATCAGTTCTTTTTACAACGGCTAGTCAACCTATTCTTTCTGGAAAAATAGTTGGTGCAAATCATTTTACAAGCTTTGATGCTTTGCCTGAGATACACGAGATAATACCATCAGGGATGGATTTGCATAAGCGTTTAAAGCGCACAACATTGGAGTTCGATACAGAGAGAAGTACCTATGATGAGATTGCCAATAGGCTTGCCAATCATCATCGAGTGCTTTGTATTGTAAATACCCGTCAAGATGCCAAGGAAATATTTAGTCGTTTGCCAGAAGAAGGTCATCGTATACATTTGTCGAGGATGATGTGTCCAGACCATGTCAAGGCTTCCATAGAGCTAATAATACAACTGTTGAAAAATGAGGAGGAATCTGCTATCAGAGTTGTAGCTACGCAGTTGATAGAGGCAGGGGTGGACATTGATTTTCCTGTGGTGTATAGGCAAGAAGCTGGACTCGACTCTGTTCTCCAAGCAGCAGGTCGTTGTAATCGTGAGGGAAAACATCCTTCATCTTCAACTTATGTTTTTGCTCTTCAGAAGACTTTGCCACCAGGTCATTTAACCCAAACAAATAATGCGCGGATAGCCATCGGCAATCAAGATGATTGGTTTGCTCCAGAGACAATGACTGCGTATTTCATTCAATTGTATTCGCGTGTCAATGACTTTGACAAAGCAAATATAAAAGAACTTCTTTATAAACCAGAGATGCAATATGAAACGGCAGCAAAATCTTTTCATCTCATAGATGATAATACCATCCCGGTTATTGTGAACTGGAAGGACAGTATGAACTTGGTCGCACAATTGAAAGAAAATGGTGTGACTTATCGTTTGCTGAAACAATTGTTGCAGTATAGCGTTAATGTCCGTCGAAATGATTTCCTCAAACTTAAACAAATAGGGGCAATAGAGGAAATATTGGAAGATATTTATATGATTTCCGACTCTGCTTTCTATGATAAAGAAGAGGGGCTGATAACAACGAACCATTGGTTGGAAGAAACATTAATACTATAGATATGGAATATTACGACAAAGAATTTTGCTTGGAGGTGTGGGGTCCGTTGGCTTGCTTCACACGTCCTGAACTGAAGGTGGAACGTGTCAGTTACGATGTGATAACACCATCGGCAGCACGTGCCATTTTTGAAGCCATCTTTTGGAAACCTGCCATCCGCTGGCAGATAACAAAAATAGAAGTGCTAAACCCAATCAAATGGACATCGGTCAGAAGAAACGAGGTTGGGGCAGTGGCATCTAAGAATCCTATATTCATTGAGGAAAAGCGACAGCAGAAGAATTCATTGATGCTGCAAGATGTACGTTACCGCATATGGGCAAAATTGGAATTCATTCCTATGAGAAAAAGAAAGAATGAAGAACAAAGTTTGACCGATGGCAATGAAAGGCATGACGAGAACCCAGGCAAGTATAATGCCATGTTTGAACGACGAGCAAGGAAGGGACAATGTTTTAATCAGCCCTATCTTGGAACAAGGGAATGCACTGCCAATTTCAGCTTCATAGACCCTTTGAACGACCAATTAACGCCGTCCATTCCTGAAAGTAGGGATTTGGGCATTATGCTTTATGATATGGATTTCGAGAAAAACGCGGAAAAACCTGACGCTATGTTCTTTCGCGCCAAAATGGAGGATGGAGTGATTGTTGTTCCACCTAAAGACAGTAAGGAGGTGTTGAAATGATACTGCAAGCATTATATGATTATTTTGAAAGACGAAAAGATGAGTTTCCACCTTTGCAAATGGCACTTGTTTGTTTCAAATATGCTATTCTTATTGATGAGAAAGGCAATTTCAAAGGATTTGAGGCTTTAGGTGATGAGGATGGGGCGTATTTATTGGCTTATAGACCAGAAGAAAGGACTTCATCTCCTGTTCCTCATTGTCTTGGAGATAATGGCTCTTATGTTTTAGGTTTAAAGGATATCAATCCTCAAAATGAAATAAAGATATCAGCTGAATTAAAGAAGAATGATAAGAATCATAATGCGTTTAAAAAAGATGTAGAATTCTTGTATAAAAAGCTTCCCGCTAATAAAAATGTGAAGGCAATATATCTTTTTTACCAACATTATGGTGAAGATATTATAAAGGTTATGTGTGAGGATGCAAATTGGCCTAAACTATGCAAATTTCTGAACAAAAACATAACTTTCAGAGTTGTTGGAGAAACATGTTTGGCTGCATCTGATGAGGAGGTATTGAAATATAAGATATCTAATGCTGTAAATGATAATGAACCTACCATATGTCTTGTTACTGGGCAAAAAGCGAAGCCTGTGAATACCACTTATAGCACTTTTATTGTTGGTGGTAAAAGTAATGCAAAACTAGTGTCGTTTCAGGTAAGTTCGGGGTATGATTCCTATGGTAAAAAAATGGGACATAATGCTACTATCTCCGAAGAAGCAGAATTCAAGTATACAACTGCTTTGTTAAGTATGCTATCAAAAGGTTCAAGAAACAAATTCCTAATAGGCAATCGAACATTTTTGTTTTGGGCATCGAAAAACGATGATGCAGGAAGTCAAGCAGAGGAAAGTATTTTCAGTTTGTTTGGCTTCCAAGACCAGGATGACGACCCCAATCGAGGAATAGAACAAGTAAGGAAAGTGTTTACATCTATTTTTACAGGAAGCATCAAAACCTCTCTTGATGATAAGTTCTTTATCCTTGGTCTTGCTCCTAATTCAGCGAGAATAGCTGTAACCTATTGGGCAGAAATACCGCTGAAGGAATTCGCTTCATTGATTCTTCGACATTTCGACGATATGGAAATCATTGATACGCGTAAGGAACCAAAGCCATATATGTCATTACGCTCCATTCTCAGTGCTGTAACATTAGGAGGAAAAGCCTCGGATGCAACACCCAATCTGCCTGAAGCTATCGTGAAAAGTATTTTCCAAGGAATAGCTTATCCATACACGCTTTTTGCTGGTTGTGTTCGTCGTGTTCGTGCAGAACAAAATGTCGGAATAACAAGAGCAGCCATTATGAAAGCATATTTGAATAGGAAAACTAATACAAATGAAATAAAAGTTATGTTAGACAAAGAAAACCAAAACCAAGGCTACCTTTGTGGCCGATTGTTCGCTGTGTTGGATAAGATTCAAGGCGATGCCAACAGTCAGCACACCATTCGTGAGCGGTATATGAATGCAGCCAGTGCTACGCCTGCTGCCGTGTTTGCTACAATCTTGAACCTTTCCTCCCACCACTCGGAAAAACTGAGTGAAGGAAGTAAGGTTTACTATGAAAAGTTGAAGCAAGAGATAATAGATAAAATTAGTGCTGATGGATTCCCCGCCCATCTCGACCTGCAAGACCAGGGACGTTTTTTCGTGGGATATTATCATCAGCAACAGTCTTTTTACGCAAAAAATGATGAGTAAATGTAAAATCCAAATTATTAAACATTATTATTATGTCAGAACTAAAAAACAGAATTGATTTCGTTTACATCTTTGATGTACAGGATGGTAATCCCAATGGTGACCCTGATGCAGGCAATTTGCCTCGTGTGGATGCAGAAACAGGAATGGGACTTGTAACCGATGTTTGTCTGAAACGCAAGGTACGTAATTATGTGCAAGTGGCAAAAGAATTAGCTGATGGATATGATATCTTTATCAAGGAAAAGGCAGTGCTAAATACCTTGATAGATGCTGCTCACGAAGAGGATGAGGTAAAAACTGCAAAAGAAAAAGAAAAAACTTCTGCTGCACGTGATGTGATGTGTCGTAAATATTTTGATATTAGAAGTTTTGGAGCTGTTATGTCTACTGGTAAGAATGCAGGACAAGTAAGAGGACCTGTTCAATTGACTTTTGCTCGTTCTGTTGACCCAATTGCTGCTGCTGAACATTCCATTACAAGGATGGCTGTAGCTACGGAAAAGGAATCAGAAAAACAAAGTGGCGACAACCGCACAATGGGTCGCAAAGCTACTGTTCCTTACGGCCTCTATGTTTGTCATGGCTTTATTTCTGCCAACCTCGCCAATCAGACAGGTTTTTCTACTGAGGACTTGGAACTGTTTTTTGAGGCATTGAAGAATATGTTTGACATTGACCGGTCTGCTGCCCGTGGACTGATGAGTGCACAGAAGTTGATAGTCTTCCGTCACGATTCTATCCTTGGAAATGCGCCAGCTAACAAATTATTTGACTTGGTCAGTATTAAAAAGAACACTACTGAAGCACCTCGTTCTTTCAAGGACTATACAGTCTCTGTGGATGAAGAGGGATTGCCGCAAGGTGTAGCCATTGAATATCTGATATAAAATGTATAGTGACGATGATATGCTCATGCTGTCGGGGATACAACATTTTCGGTTCTGTCCCCGACAATGGGCATTGATACACATTGAGCAGCAATGGGCCGACAATTTGCTGACAGCTGAGGGGCATATCCTGCATAAGCGGGTGGATGACCCCTTTTACAGACAGAAATGTGGTGATTACGTCTCGTTGCGTTCTGTGAATGTCGCGTCACATCAACTTGGACTATATGGTATCACTGATGTTGTAGAGCTGCACCCGACAAAAGATGCATGTAATAGCATCTGAAAAATGAACTGCGAAATGCCATGGATGAAAAACTAGATAGCATACGCCTTTATCATTTAAACAAGAATAAGAATCATAGCATCGAAACTATGGGGAAAATTACTTCACACGATGTTGATGATGTCTTTATCCTTTAATTGCGAAAGGGAGGTGATACATTTTTCTTGCTTGGTTCGCACTTGCTGATAGTCAAAACTTTATATGCTTTGTCGTCATATATTGAGTGGCATCGTCTTATAGGTTCGCAATAGTTTATACGAATGTGATTGATTTATAAAGATTTAGATTAGACACAGTCACCCCTCGCGTGGGGGTGTGGATTGAAACCTTTGTTTGCATGCCCGTGAGGGTCTGGACAAACGTCACCCCTCGCGTGGGGGTGTGGATTGAAACGATATAGCCGAAATAACTGCCGCTATTGTATGCGTCACCCCTCGCGTGGGGGTGTGGATTGAAACACCCCCGACGATGTGAAACCGCTGTGCGATGCTGTCACCCCTCGCGTGGGGGTGTGGATTGAAACGCACTGTTTAATAGGCATAATAAAAAGATTTAAAAGTCACCCCTCGCGTGGGGGTGTGGATTGAAACGCATATTGCCGTTAGGAACGACAACCAGCAACGGTCACCCCTCGCGTGGGGGTGTGGATTGAAACTCGCATACGTCTCATTAACTTATCATAGGCAAAAGTCACCCCTCGCGTGGGGGTGTGGATTGAAACCAGTTCTTCTGCCCCCGAACAAGTTCCATATACGTCACCCCTCGCGTGGGGGTGTGGATTGAAACTTACCTTACGTCATATGTTAACCGCATGTGTGGGTCACCCCTCGCGTGGGGGTGTGGATTGAAACTCAGTTGACAAAAAACTTTTGCAGACTTTTCAAGGTCACCCCTCGCGTGGGGGTGTGGATTGAAACCT
>JAFWSS010000139.1 GCA_017524385.1 Prevotella sp. | reverse complement strand
TCGGGCTTCACTTCACAACCGGTAGCCATACAAGATAAACCCTAGTTTTGTAAGGTGTTTTTACTTCCGAAACTTAAGTGAATTATATGTCTCACACATATTTTGTTAAAAAATTTTTGATTAATTCGTGGTAATTCGCGTTATAATAATTATCGCTGAATGGTCACATATCCGCGTAACAGTTCGGCGAATATCACAAAAACATATAATTGCCATGTAATTGTTCATAAATTGTTACTCATAAGATATGCAAAATCGAGGGGAATTATATGTCTTACACATATTTTGTTAAAAATTTTTGATCAATTCGTGGTAATTCGCGTTATAATATTTAAAAAAGCATATAATTGCCATGTAATTGTTCATAAATTGTTACTAATAGATATTCAAAATCGAGGTGAATTATATGTTTTACGCCCATTGCGTTAAAAATTTTTGATCAATTCGTGGTAATTCGCGTTATAATATTTAAAAAAGCATATAATTGCCATATAATTATTCATAAATTGTTACTAATAGATATTCAAAATCGAGGTGAATTATATGTCTCACACATATTTTGTTAAAAATTTTTGATTAATTCGTGGTAATTCGCGTTATAATAATTATCGCTGAATGGTCACATTTCCGCGTAACAGTTCGGCGAATATCAACCGATGGGGAGCCACCGCCGTTGACGATCTGCACGCCACTCACCTTGCCGTTGATCAGCTGTTCGGGAGAGTTGATGACGCCCTGGTTGAAGTCCTTGCTGCTCACATTCGAGACGGAGCCCGTGAGGTCGCACTTTCGCTGCACGCCATAGCCGATGACCACGGTCTCCTGGAGCATGTTCTCATCCGATACCATCTGGATGGTCACCTTTCCGGATGAGGGGATTGTCACTGTCTTCGTCTTGGAAGACAGCTTTCGTCTATGGGCAAAAGGATATCAATGTGTGAGTGTAAAGGTCAAGCGAATAGTCAAGTATATTGGGCGTAATGTGCAAAAGTGAATAAAAATATGAGTACAAACTTAAAAACACCAAAAATTATTCAGCCGTTTAAAGTAAAAATTGTATTTTTGCGGCTGAATAATTTTTGTATTTATGAAAAATCTAATCGTTGCACGAGAAAAGGAGCAGGCTGTGTTTGAGCGACTTCTGAACGAGCCAACAGCTCAGATGTTGGTAGTGTATGGCCGCAGAAGAATAGGAAAAACATTCCTGGTGAGAGAGTATTTTGATGATCGTTTTGCTTTTAAGCATACTGCTGTTTCACCTATGGAGCTGAAGGATCACTACAAGGATGGGGAATAGCTCTGTCGTATACAACTGAATGAGTTTGCTGCCTCACTTCGTAAGTATGGAAGCAAAGACGAGAATCCCATCAAGGATTGGTTTGAGGCTTTCCATAGGTTGGAGGCATTGTTGGAAAAGAAACGTGGCAAGGGTAAAATGGTGGTGTTCATTGATGAACTTCCGTGGTTGGACACGCCAAGAGCTAATTTCCTTTCAGCTTTCGAACACTTCTGGAACGATTGGGGGGCGGGAAAACATAAATTACTGCTTGTCGTGTGCGGCAGTGCGACGAGTTGGATGCTTGATAACCTAATTAATAATAAGGGAGGCTTGTATGGCAGAACGAATTGCGAGATGCATCTGCATCCGTTTACCCTGACAGAGACTGAGATGTACCTGCATCAGCGAGGCGTAACGTTAGATCGATACGATTTGGTGCAAACGTATATGCTGACCGGGGGCGTGGCTTACTATCTGTCATATTTCCAGCCTGGAGTTTCACTGGCAGAAAATATTGATTCGATTTTCTTTGCAGAGAATGGATTTCTACAGACAGAGTATGACCGGCTGTTTACGTCGTTATTTGCCGATAACGAAGGCTATCGTCGGATTGTGGAGGTTCTGAGTGGGAATCGCTATGGGCTAACACGCGAAGTGCTGGCAAAGAAAGCGGGAATCTCCTTGGGCGGTACGCTGAGTAATATGTTGAAAGCCCTGGTGAAGAACGACCTGGTGACAACGTACTGGAACTTCGGTGAGTCGAAAAGAACTCAGCATTACAAACTCACAGATATGTTCTGCCTTTTCTATTTGGGATTTGTTCAGAAGAATCCATCGAACAACAGAACGTACTGGTATGATAATCAAAACAGCCCAAAGTTGAACTCGTGGCGTGGACGTGCATTCGAGGATGTGTGCTTTGTACATCAAATGGAAGTAAAGAAAGCATTGGGTATAAGCGGTGTGCAGGCAGAAGTGTATCCGTGGCATGCGACGACAGAGGGGAATGTTCCTGGTGCTCAGATTGACATGCTGATAGACCGAGCAGATAGGGTGCTGAACCTCTGCGAAATGAAGTTTTTTCAGGATGAATTTGTTATATCAAAGGAATATGATGAACGGCTGCGTCGGAAAATTTCCAGATTACAAGAAGAAACTGGTGGTAAACGGAATGTGCAGGTCACGTTGGTAACAACGTTCGGCTTGAAGAAGAATATGTATAGCAGTCGCGTACAGCGAGTCGTAACACTGGACGGGCTGTTCAAGTGAATCCGTAAGATATCAACGTTAATAGAGTACTTTTCGTACTCGATTGGGCCTTAACTGAAAAAAAGATGTCAACTATAGGATAGCTATTATTTAAGCGGCTCCCATTCCCAATATGCGTTTTATATTGCATTTTGTCTTGAAAGATGCAACAATATCGGTTGTCTTTCGTGTCACCTCATGGATGTCATAGAGTCTCCATCCACGAGGTCATATAGAGGGAGTTGGCCTTCAGCCGCTTCACATCCTTTGGGATTTGGGCCTCCATATTATTCCAATGATGATGGCGAGGTAGCCTGTGAGGCACACCATCGGTGCGATGACGATGCGGCGGGTGGAGAAGATGTCTTTCTCGAAAGTCGTTTCCGTACTGCCGTCTCCTGCCATGAGCACGAACCCCACGGCGATGGCCACGCAGGCCGATAGGATGATGATGTAGTTGGTGCGGCAAGGCAGGGTGGGTGCTTCAGCCTTTTTGGTATTGGTTGGCATGTCTTTCAAAAATTTGATGATATTTTTTTGCTATTGGTTCACGCTTGTAACGATAGGCTGTCTCCAATGCTTGCTGCATGGTTTTCATCCATGTGAGTGCGGTATACAGGGAAGCCTGCTGTCGCCTTGTTCCGATTGTTTCTATCCATGACAGCCATTCGTCGCTCCTGACGAGAAGGTCGGTGAGGATGTCGTCTCCCCGTGAAGCCATGCCGTTTTCATAATAGCAGCGCGCCAAAGAGATGGCAGGTTCGGTATGGGGAATGTTGCAGGCGGGCAATTCCTTCTCCCATTTCTCCGCCACGGCAAGAGCCCTGTGCTTGTCGCCTTGGGACAGCAAGTTGTCGATGAGGATGCTCATCACATATTGATGGGTGCGGGCCATGTGCATCACATCCTCATCCACGTATATTCCTTCTTGGTGGAGGCCCCCGTATTTGAAACGGTGCATCACGTTCTCGTACAACCGTTCCACATCCACCCGTGGCCCATTGGAATCGGGAGTGATACGATAGGCCAGGCCCTCGAGCACGTAGTGGTCGCGGAGGTATGGTATCTCGCTGTAACCCAAGCTGATGGAAGCATAGATGGGACGCTTCCAGTCTCCATGCGACAGCATCTCAAGTACGAACAGGTCGTTTTTCTGCAGATAGCGGATCCCTTTCAGTGAGATGTGCATCTGACTTTCGCCATTGGTGACGGTCACGCTGTCGGTAGGGATGCAGTGCCTTTCGGGAATGTCGCCGAGCACCCAGTGCCGGATGATGTTGCCCAATTCGAAAGGATGGTCACCGAATGCCTTCCGTGCCTCTTCCGGGTGTTCCCTGAACGTGTTGAGGATGGCCTCTTTGAGTTCTGGCCTCACTGCCACCAAGTCGTTCTTTCCCTCTTGATAGTCGGATGGGTTCCAATCAAAGGGCAGGGGAGGGGAGTCGTAAGCCGGTCGTTTCATCTGGTCGATATACCAGTCGGTGTTCACATACGAGAGGTTGCAATCGCGAGTGTCGGTGCGCTTTCCCTCCACCTCATGGTTATACCATAGTGGGAAGGTGTCGTTGTCGCCGTTGGTGAGGATGATGGGATTTCCCTCGCGAGACATGCTTTCCAGGTAGTTCAGACCGAAATCCTTGCATGCAAAGCGGCCGGAACGGTCGTGGTCGTCCCACGTCTGGCCCACCATTTGCAAGGGAACCAGCATGCTCAGCACGGAGGTGGCGATGGCGGCTGTCAGCGGCTTTTTGAATATCCTTCGCAACAAGGATGCCACGGCGAAAGCCCCCATGCCTATCCATATGGCGAAGGCGTAGAACGAACCGGCATAGACATAGTCGCGTTCGCGTGGTGGCTGTGGCGTTTGGTTGAGGTACACCACGATGGCCAGGCCAGTCATCAGGAAGAGCAGTCCCACCACCATGCTTTGGCGTCTGCCATGGCTACCTTGCCGGTATTGCCACCATAGTCCGAGCATGCCGAGCAATAGCGGGAGTCCATAGAATACGTTCCTGCCTTTGTTGGAGAGAAGGTCAGAGGGCAACTTTGACGTGTCGCTGTCCAACAGCAGGTTGTCGATGAAGCGGATGCCGGTGATCCACTGTCCGTGTTCCACTTCCCCGTCGCTTTTGATGTTGTTTTCCCGTCCCACGAAGTTCCATAGGAAATAACGCCAATACATGAAATACACTTGGTAGGATAGGAAAAAGCGGATGTTTTCCCGGGTGGTGGGCAGGTTGCCTTTTTTCTCCACACCGCCCATCCATTGCTCATAGGCCTGGGCATGCTGCGGCGAGACCATGCGCGGGAACCACATGTTGTCCTTATAGACGTATTTCGTGCGATGGGTGATGGTAGTGTATTTGCGGCCCGTGCTGTCGTTGGTGAGGCGGTAGACGGGAGAACCTTCTTCCTGTTTGGCCACATAGTAATCCCCCATTGGCTCGTAGTCCAATTCGCTGCAATAGGCAGGGCCATGGAGCAAGGGCGCGTCGCCATATTGCTCGCGGCTCAGGTAACTGCCAAGGCCGAACACGTTGTCGGGCGAGTTCTCATCCATTGGGGGTTGGGCTGACGACCGGATGAGGATGACGCCATAGCAACTGAAACCAACCAGCAGCATCAATAGGCTCAAAAGGGCGCTGCGGACAAACCTTTTGCGAGTCAGGCTGATGAAGATGACAATCATCGTGAGCAACAAGAGGAAAGACGTGGCGAGGCCGGTGTGAAAGGGAAGGCCGAGCACGTTGACAAACAGCAGCTCCGCCCATCCGCCCAACCGGATGACTCCAGGTACGATGCCATACAAGATGCCGAGAAGCACCAATCCGCCTGCCGCGAAGGCTTTCACCCCGCCCCACCAAGTCACATGCTTCGTCTTCCTGTAATAGACCACTAAGGCCATGGCAGGTATACACAGCAGGTTGAGCAAGTGTACGCCGATTGACAACCCGATGATGTAGGCGATGAGGATGATCCAACGCTCGCTTTGAGGCTCGTCGGCATCTTCTTCCCATTTGAGGATGAGCCAGAACACCAGGGCCGTGAGGAAACTCGAGAAAGCATAGACCTCGCTTTCGACGGCAGAGAACCAGAACGTGTCGCTGAACGCATAGGCCAGGGCGCCAGTCAGGCCGCTCGCCTCGATGAGGATGACTTGTGTGAGGGTGGGGGAGTCGCCTTTTTGTGAGAGCCTGCGGGTGAGGTGGGTGATTGTCCAAAACAAGAAAAGTATGCATCCTGCACTGAGCAAGGCCGACATCATGTTGGTCATCCATGCCACTTTGGAAGGGTCGTTGGCCATTTGTGCGAACAGGTTGGCGCAAAGCATGAAGAAAGGGGCTCCAGGTGGATGTCCGATTTCCAATTTGTAGCCGCTGGTGACAAATTCAGGGCAGTCCCACAGGCTGACAGAAGGTTCTGCCGTGAAGCAATAGGTGACGGCAGCGATGGCGAAGGACAGCCACCCCGTCAAGGTGTCGATTTTTGAAAAAGTCTTTGGTCGCATCATACCGCATATTTGGATTTGCTGCAAAAGTAGCAATTCCTGCGGTTGGCGATATCAAGTACGGCCTTACATCTGCCTTACATTTGTCTTACAATGATTCAAGATGTTGGTTGTCAGAGGATTCGTTCTTTCTTACAAGTTGGTATTCTTTCCCGCGTTTGTTGACAATCTCCATGTCCGACTGCTCTTTCAGTGCAGTTTTCAAGCGACAAATGAACGTATATAGGGTGTTCTCCGGTTGTTCTTTCTTGGGCCATAGCACCGCACAGATGGCCTCTTTGCTGAGGGTGTGGTCTGGGGCTGCAGCAAACATGTCCATCAATTGTTCTTGCATGGGGGTGAGGTGGATTTGTCTTTCCGACGGCAGGGGAGATGTGACAGCCATTTCCGTGTCGCTTCCCGTCATCCTCGTTTTCCATCCCATGCCCAATACCAAAAGAAGGCAGAGGGCGAGGCCTGCAAGGGGAATGCGCTGGTCGGAGTGTCCCAGCACGGCGCAGAGCGATGGGTTGGCGTATGCCTTGAGGGCTATGACGGCATCGCTGCTTTCCTGTTGGGAAAAATGCCACAACAAGGTGTCGCTGCAAACAGAGGCTTCTTCCTTGAACGGCTCCTGGTCGTCATGGTGCAAGAGGCATACGGACAGGTGCGAGGTGTCTTTGAGCGAGGGGCAGGTCAGTTGGCCGCTAAAACAGCTTTCCACATCATTCAATGTCAGCACCATGCCGTGATGAAGGGAGGTCAGGCTGTCGAGCAGCATCAACTGCCGGGGCTCGTCCAAGATGAATTGCCTCAATGCACAGTTTAAATCCTGGCGCATGTCTTCTTTGGCATCCTTGTAGTTGTTGAAGCTAATGATGATGGAACTAACCAACAGCAAAGCCGGTACGAACATCAAATAACGTAATCCTCTCATGACCCGATTTTTGCGACAAAATTACAAAAAAAGGTCATTATGCATCGTCCCCGTAACATTTTTTATCAATTCTTGGTAAATGATCCACATTTCCGCCTCTGAAACTTAAATGATGTTAAACTATGACAGCAAGCTATGCTTGTTTCGGCAAAAAACATTATTTTTGCAGTTCAATCATATTAAAGCTGGAAAAGCGTGAAAATAAAAGAAGTGCTGAATGCCCTTGAAAAGTTCGCGCCTCTGCCCCTGCAGGAAAGCTATGACAATGCTGGCCTGCAAGTGGGATTGACAGAGACGGAAGTGTCAGGGGCATTATTGTGTCTCGACGTCACCGAGCAAGTGGTGGATGAGGCAATAGAGAAAGGGTGCAACCTCATCGTGTCGCATCACCCACTCATCTTCAGGGCGCTCAAAAGAGTTTCCGATGCCAACATGGTGCAGCGATGCCTGATGAAAGCCATCCTCAACCATGTCGCCATCGTGTCGATGCACACCAACATCGACAACGCTTTGGGAGGGGTCAATTTCAAAATCGCTGAGAAAATGGGATTGGAAAACATCTCTCTCCTGGCACCGAAAATGGTGGATGGCACGCAAGGAGGAAGCGGAGTGACAGGGGAGTTGCCCCTGCCGATGGATGCCGATGACTTCGTGAAGATGCTCAAAGACACTTTCCATGTGGAATGCCTGCAAGCCAATCAGTTGCTGAAGAGGAAAATCAAGAAAGTGGCCATCTGCGGAGGGGCGGGGGCATTCCTGCTTGACGATGCCGTGAAGGCTGGAGTCGACGCCTTCGTCACAGGGGAGATGCACTACCATGAGTTTTTCGACCACGAGCAGCAGCTGCAGATATGTGTCATAGGACACTACCAAAGCGAACAGTTCACCAAGGAATTGTTTAAAACCATCATAGAGGAGAATTGCAAGGGGGTCAAGTGCTACATCACACAAATCAACACCAACCCCATAGTCTATCTATAAACCATAATCCACTTTCGACCCGTTTGACTCCTGAAAATGAGCGAAAGCATAACTTGAATAATAGAATTCACACAACATATTAATCAACATGGCAAAGAAAGATCCTACAGACTTGACCGTGGAGAAAAAACTGGAAACACTCTTCCAGTTGCAGACCACATTGTCGCAAATCGATGAGAAAAGAGCGCTCAGAGGCGAACTGCCCCTTGAAGTGCAGGACCTAGAAGACGAAATAACCGGACTTAGAACGCGTATCGAAAAAATCAGCAATGAGATACAGGAGTTCAACACCGCTATATCACAGAAAAGAAAAGACATCGAAGAGGCTCAGTCCATCGTGGCTAGATACAAGGAGCAACTCAACGATGTGAAAAACAACAGGGAGTATGACATGCTCAACAAGGAAATCGTCTTCCAGGAACTGGAAATCGAACTTTGTAAAAAGAAAATCGGAGAAGCTGAGACGAGAATCAGTGAGAGAGAAGAGCAATTGAAGCAAAACCAAGAGCAGGTGAACCTGAAATTGCAGATGCTCGATGAAAAGAAAAGCGAACTGGACTCCATCATGCAGGAGACACGAGAGGAAGAAGACAAACTGAAGGAAAAGGCAAAGGCTCTCGAAGAGAAAATAGAGGAGAGGCTGCTCTACAGCTTCAAGCGCATACGCAAAAACGCAAGAAACGGACTGGGAGTGGTATATGTGCAGAGAGACGCTTGTGGAGGATGCTTCAACAAAATACCACCACAAAGGCAACTCGACATCAAAATGCACAAGAAAATCATCGTTTGCGAGTATTGCGGAAGAATACTCATCGACCCGGAGCTCGCCGGAGTGAAACCCGAAGCTGCCGTGGAGGAAAAGCCAAAGAGAAGAACCTCGAGGCGCAAGAAAGTAGAGAGCGAAGACTGAACACAAGGCATATAAGCCTTATTGGTCGTATGAGAACCTAAGGACCTTTAGGACCTTAATGACCCAAAAGAACAACCGCGTGGATGTGTCGATATGCGATGACAGCCACGCGGCTTTTTATGTCTTGGCCCGTTTTGGAATCACATGCTTTCATACCGTTCGAGTAACGGCTGCTCCCAACCTTTTTTTCTTAAAAAATCTGAATAACTTTGAGCGTAACAGTATTTTTGTTATATTTGTAAGATTTTTCACCAATAGGGAATTTCAAGGAAAACACCTAATAAATGTCTAACTAAAACAAAACCGTATGAAAGACCTAAAAATGTACATCAACGGCAAGTTCGTTGAAAGCAAGTCAGGAAAATGGATCGATGTGCTCAACCCTTCTACCGAGGAAGTCATCAGCAGGCAGCCGGAAGGCACCGTGGAAGAAGTGGACGAGGCTCTGGATGCTGCCGTGGAGGCACAGAAGGAATGGGCGAAGACGCCGGCCATCGAGCGTGCCGCATACCTCAAGAAAATGGCCGACGGAATTCGTGCAAGGAATGACGAGTTCGTCGACATCATCATGAGAGAGCAAGGAAAAACGAAGACATGGGCCTCGGTGGAGGTTGCTGTCACTGCCGACTACTTCGACTATATGGCCACATTCGCACGCTCCATCGAAGGAGAAATCATACCCAGCGACAGAAGGGGTGAAACCATCATGCTCTTCAAGGAACCCATAGGAGTGGTGGCCGGAATATTGCCGTGGAACTTCCCGTTCTTCCTCATCGCTAGAAAGGCTGGAGCGGCCCTCATCACTGGATGCACCATCGTCATCAAACCATCGCAACTCACACCCGAGAACTGTTGCGAGTTTGCAAAAGTGGTGGATGAAACAGGACTGCCTGCAGGGGTGTTCAACGTCGTCACAGGTAAAGGCTCCGTCGTGGGCAACGCGCTCGCTGCAAGCCCGAAAATCGGCATCGTCAGCATCACCGGTAGCGTCGGTGCTGGAGAAAGCATCATGAAGGCCGCCGCCGACAACATCACAAAGGTGTCGCTCGAACTCGGTGGCAAGGCTCCCGCCATTGTGTTCCCGGATGCCGACCTCGAGGCTGCTGCTCAGTGGGTGGTCGACTCACGCATCGGAAACAACGGGCAAATCTGCAACAATGCCGAAAGGGTCTATGTGCACAAGGACATCAAAAAGGAATTCACCGACATCATCGTAAGAAAGATGGAGGCCGTCAAGGTGGGTGACCCTTGCAAGGACGACAATGTCGACATGGGACCACTCGTGGAGAAACGTGCACTCGAAAGCGTGGAGGCCAAGGTGGCCAACGCCATCAAGCAGGGGGCAAAGTTACTCTGCGGAGGAAAGAGAGTGGGAGAGAAGGGATACTTCTATGCCGCTACCGTACTCGATGATGTGAAGCAGGACTTCGACATCGTCCATGAGGAAACCTTCGGACCTGTGCTGCCTCTCGTCGAGTTCGACGACATCGACCAAGTCATCGCATGGGCTAACGATGTGGAGTATGGACTCGCTTCGTCTGTCTTCACCAAGAGCATAGACATCGCTGCAAAGGTGTCACGAGAACTGCAGTTCGGAGAGGTGTATATCAACCGCGAGCACTTCGAGGCCATGCAAGGATTCCATGCCGGAAAGAAGAAGAGCGGCATCGGTGGAGCCGATGGCAAGCACGGGGTGGAGGAATACCTCTCGACAAAGGTCGTCTACCTGGACACTCATTACGAGTAAGCACACGCCTACCGACCTAAATGTCCTTAGAGTCCTTAAAGACCCTTGTGAAAGAAAACCAAAAGAAAACCAGAAAACCAAAAGAGACATCCGAACCTTCGTACAGAAGGTTCGGATGTCTCTTTTGGTTTCTATTTTCAAATCTCAAATCTCTCTCAAATCTCTTACATCCCTCGGGCTTGCCAAATCTTCTCTTTGGCGGCGTTGATTTCTTGGAACTTCTTTTCCGCAGCACGCTTCACGTCCTCGCCAAGGGAGGAGACACGGTCGGGGTGATGCTCCAAGGCAAGTTTGCGATAGGCTCTCTTCAATTCGTCGTCGGTGGCGTCAGGGGAAACACCCAGAATCTTGTAGGCCTCTTCCAAGGTGCCTTGGCTGCTGCCACCATAACTCATATTGAGCATGGAGTCTACCTCGCTGGTGGGCAAACCAAGATTCTGAGCCAACTCGTAAAGAATCGTCACCTCTGCACTGGGGACGGAGCCGTCGGCCTTGGCTATCTCCACAAGAAAAGACAATAATTGAAGGCGCTCGCTATGGTTCAGGTTGCGGGATATCTGGATGCATATCTCACGTATCTTCTTTTTCGTGACGTCGGCACCTTGGGCGTTCCACTCCTTGAATTGGTCAAAGAGCTTGAGCATGATCTGGTTGCCCTGCTGGGCTGCCGACTCGCCGAAATTCTGACGAAGGACATTGCGAACGAACTCCATCTCTGAATGCATCACCTTGCCGTCGGCACGGATGATATAGGATGCCAATACCAGCATGGAGAACAAGAAACTGTTGCGTTGCCCTTGGTTTGTGCCACTATTGTTGTCATAATAGCTGTTGTCATCGGAACCATCGCATATGGAGTCGATGAGGCCGCCGATGAATATGCCAACCAATGCACCAATGGGAGGGAACAATATCCATCCCAATACGCCTCCAATCCATCTGAATATGCCCATAGGATGTGTTTTTATTTTGTTAAATGTTTTCGTAACTCGGAATACCTTCCAAGAATAAATATTTTTGATTGTCGTAATCCATCTTGCAACAGTAGTGAAGCAAGCCGTTGCTCACTACAAGATAGTCCACATGGAGTAGGAGGTTGTAAACAGACACCTGGTCGAAAACCTTCTGGGTCAGGGAAACAGTGGGCGCCTTGTATTCGATGATCATCCGTGGCTCGGCATGAAGACCGTAGAGCACGCTGTCACAACGCAAGCGCTTCTGGCCGATGCTCAACTCCACCTCGTTGGCTAGCATCGTAGAAGGGTAACCCTTGTGGACGGTCAGGTAGTTGACGAAATGCTGGCGAACCCACTCCTCGGGGGTCAAGGAGACGTATTTCCGACGGAGCTTGTCGAAAATCATGCGCTTCCCGTCACGACAAGTGACCTTGGCAGCGTAAGGGGGGAGGTTCAGCGGTTGCATCGATTCGGAACGGGGCTTATGCTTTTTCCAGGGATTCTGCTTTTACCAGGATTTCCACTTTTCCTGGAGCTATGGAATAAAAATGAATGGATTCATTTTGTTTTCCGTTAGGCTTTCACTACCTTTGCACTGCAAAGATAATAAAATCCTAACATAGAACGAAAGGATTTTCACCTTTTTTCATCATCACACCTATGGCAGCAGCAAAGCACACCTACGACTCCATCATGCGCGACCTTGCCGCAAGGAAATATCATCCCATCTACATCCTCATGGGAGATGAGCCTTATTATATAGATAAGGTGAGCGACTACATCGAAAACAATGTATTGGCTCCGGAGGAGCGCGACTTCAACCAGACCGTGGTATATGGACTGGACACCAATGCTGCTCAGGTCATCGACATGGCCAAACGGTTTCCCATGATGGCGGAGCATCAGGTGGTCATTGTCAAGGAGGCGCAGAATGTCAAGAGCTGGGACCGGCTGGATGCCTACCTGGAGAAACCTTTGATGTCTACCATCCTCGTCCTGTGCTACAAGCAGGGCACCATCGACGCCAGGAAGAAGTTCATGACAAAGGCCGCTGCACTTGGGGTGGTCTTCAAAAGCGAGAAGATGAAAGACTACCTGGTGCCTACGTTCATCGACAACTATGTGAAGGAGAAAGGAGCGACCATCGAGGCAAAGGCAAAGCAGATGGTCGCCGACTTCATCGGCAACGACCTCGCAAGGGTGGCGTCGGAAATCGACAAGACGCTCATCTCGCTGCCAGAAGACAACAGGGTGGTGACTTCCGAACTGGTGGAGCAAAAAATAGGCATCAGCAAGGACTACAACGCATTCGAACTCAAAAACGCTCTCATTGAAAGGGATGTCGTGAAAGCTAACAGAATAGTGAATTATATTGACAAAAACCCAAAGACGGCATCGCTCTACTCTTTCCTGCCTGCACTCTTCGCTTTCTTCCAAAACCTCATGGTCGCACATTATGCTAAAGACAAGAGCTCGGAGAGGGGAGTGGCGATGGCTCTCGGCATGAAGTCGGAATGGGCGGCGAGAGACTATGTCAAAGCCATCAAAACCTACAATGCTGTAAAAACCATGCAAATCATACATGAAATAAGGGAAACTGATGCGAAAAGCAAGGGGGTGGGCAACCCAAACACCTCGCCAGGAGACCTCCTGAAGCAACTTGTCTACTTCATTTTGCACTGAAAACGCCTTTTTTCTTCCCTAGACAATCCTGGAACGCCCCATTGCCATGGGGCTTTTTTCATACCCTAAAATTCAAGTCTGCAACAGGTTCAGCCCTTTTTGAGGGCTTCAATACTCGCGTTTTCCGAAATTGACCGAACTGTCGTAGGGAAAACGGCAAAAACGGGATTTTTACACACTTTTCGAAGGGTGAAAGGAGGGGTTTAATAATATTTAACGTTTGCATTTTCGAAATTCGAAAACTTAAACTCGAATTCGGAATTCGAAAAAGCGAATGAATTCGACTTTTGAAATCAAAAGCAAGGAATCATTCGACTTTTGAAATTTGAATTTAAGTTTTCGAATTTCAAATTTCAAAATCCGAATGGATAAATATACACACATTCATTTCTGCTATAAAGTGCATAAACCCAGTATGATATATGTTTTGGTTAGAGTAAAGATGACAGGAAATCGCCGATTTCGACCTGTTTTTTTACCTACAGTACGAAAAATGGACTTGTAGTGCATAAATAAATAACTTAAAGCCAATCTTTTAATAAAAATGATTAAAGTAAAGGATAGGCTTGTTTTCGAGGCTTTCAGCCCTATCATCTGAAAGTGTGAATTTTAGAATTTCAAAACGTGAAATTTCGTCGAATTTCTAGTTTTGATTTTGAAATTGCAAAAAGCAAATTTTTCGCAAAAATACTTGCATGTTTCAAAAAAAACGTTTACCTTTGTAAAATCTTAGAAAAATAAGGGAAATACGACATCTTCCTATAAACACCAATCAAAAATGAAGGACAGGATCAAGGCCATTATGAAGGATTTGAATATGAGCCAGGGAGACTTTGCCAAGTTTATCGGTCTTTCCGCCTCCAGCTTGAGCAGTGTCTTCAATGGTCGTACAAACCCTTCCCTGAGCACCATATCGCTCATCAAGGAGAAGGTGCCCGGAATCAGTTATAGATGGCTCATCGATGGCGTCGGAGATATGTATGAAGATGATGCCAAAAGACCAACTGGTGAGCAACTTGGGAACCTGCCAGACAAGAGTGCATACACTGTTGAAGAGACTCCCGCCGGTAATGATTTGCAAGGCGCTCAAAAGGGAAAGAAAACTGTCGTATTGACAATGGATGATAGTGATGAAACGAAAAATCCTGACAAATCACATTACAGGGTGCAATTAATCACTGTGTTGTTTGATGACGGCCACTATGAGGCTTTCGTGCCAGGCAAAATAAAAACATAAGCACACATATTCTATTAATATACATTTCCAATCAATCAATTATTTTTATTGGGCGTAAGTAGGCTTCGAGATTTAGCCTCCACGTCGATGTTTTCTAAATGGATAACATTTCTTCGGATTACGGGCCTCGCTTGCAGGTGAGCGCCCGTAGTTTTTTTTCGTCACTACAAACGCGACTTTCTCGGTTTTTTTCATTACTTTTGCAAATGATGAAGAAATATATGTTAGACTTGAAGGTGGTGGCGGCTCAGCCGTTGGGAAACAGGTACGTCCTGTTGCGTCTCACCGCCGATGAACAACTGCCCGACATGGTGCCGGGGCAGTTTGCTGAACTGAGGGTGGATGGCTCGCCTGCAACTTTCCTGAGACGGCCCATTTCCATTAATTTCCTCGACAGAAAACGCAATGAGGTGTGGTTTCTCGTCGCTGTGGTCGGCGAGGGCACTTCCCGCTTGGCAAAACTGCGAATGGGCGACCTGCTTAACTGCATCATACCCCTGGGCAACGGTTTTTCCATGCCTGCAGGGCCTGATGAGAAGGTGCTGCTCATCGGAGGAGGAGTGGGGGTCGCTCCCTTGCTGTTCTTAGGTGAAAAGTTGATGGAGTCGGGATGCAAACCCACTTTCCTGCTAGGGGCGAGGACAGCTTCCGACCTGGTGATGCTCGAACATTTCAAGCGTCTGGGAAGGGTGCTTGTCACCACAGAGGACGGCACGGATGGTGAGAAAGGCTTCGTCACTCAGCATCCTATCCTTGAGAATGAGAGGTTCGATCGCATATGCACCTGCGGACCAAAGCCAATGATGGTTGCCGTGGCGCGCTACGCTAAGGCACAGGGCATCGACTGCGAAGTGTCGCTGGAAAACATGATGGCGTGTGGACTGGGGGCTTGCCTCTGCTGTGTGGAGGAAACCAAGGAGGGCAATATTTGTGTGTGCAAACAAGGGCCGGTGTTAAATATTAATCAATTGCTATGGCACATCTGAATGTAAAAATAAAGTCATTGGAACTGAAGAATCCGGTGATGACGGCTTCAGGTACCTTCGGATATGGACTGGAGTTCGCCGATTTCATCGACCTCTCTCTCTTGGGGGGGATCATCGTCAAAGGCACCACACTTGAACCCAGGCAGGGGAATGCATACCCGAGGATGGCGGAGACTGCCATGGGGATGCTCAACTGCGTGGGACTGCAAAACAAGGGAGTCGACTATTTCTGCAAAAACATCTACCCCCTGGTGCGCGACATCGACACGAATGTGATTGTCAATGTCAGCGGTTCTTCACTGGAGGACTATGCGGAGTGCGCCGCGCGTATCGATGCTTTGGAACGTATCCCGGCCATCGAACTCAACATCTCGTGCCCCAACGTGAGGCAGGGAGGGATGGCTTTCGGGGTGACCACCCAGGGGGCTGCATCGGTGGTGAAAGCCGTCAGGGAAAGATACCACAAGACGCTCATCGTAAAACTGTCGCCCAACGTCACCAACATCGCCGACATCGCAAGGGCTTGCGAGGCGGAAGGGGCCGACAGCGTATCGCTCATCAACACGCTCATGGGCATGAGCATCGACATCGAGAAGAGAAAGTCCAGGCTCAGCATAGGGACTGGAGGACTGTCAGGACCGGCTGTGAAACCCGTTGCCGTGAGGATGGTCTGGCAGGTGGCAAAGGCCGTGAAAATTCCTGTGGTGGGCCTGGGTGGCATTTCTACGCCTGAGGATGCCATAGAATTCCTCATGGCGGGAGCGACTGCCATAGAGGTGGGAACGGCCAACTTCATCGACCCTACAGTAACCCTGCGCATCTGTGAAGGCATCAACAAATGGCTGGACGACCACGGATGCAAAAATGTCATGGATATTGTGGGAGTGGTATGAACCAGGCAAATAGGGCAACCCTTAAGGCCTAAGGTCTTTAAGGTCTTTAAGGTCTTTAGGGTCTTTAAGGTCCTTAGGGTCCTTAGGGTCTTTAAGGTCTTTAGGGTCCTTAGGGTTTGATGGGCACATAAAAAATTTGAGGGCAGCAAATCGCTGCCCTCAACCAACACAAAAACTAAACTAGACTTAACTAAACTAATCAGAATTTTCACAAAGCCCGATTAATCGTTTGCAAATATATCAATTTCTTTCTCTTTCCTTTGCTCTTTTGTGGAATAATTTCATCACTTTTAGAATTGTTAACATTCATAGGGGGCGTTTGTAAACCTATAAATCACATATTACGGTTTTTTGAAGCAAATAGTGGTCGAGTATCACCATTGCAGCCATCGCTTCCACGACGGGAACCGCACGGGGAAGCACGCAAGGGTCGTGACGGCCGCGTGCCTTCATCGTCGTGGGATTGCCCTCAAGGTCGATTGTAGACTGTTCTTGAAGGATGGTTGCCACGGGCTTGAAAGCAACACGGAAATAAATGTCCTGGCCGTTGCTCACGCCGCCCTGGACGCCGCCGCTGTGGTTCGTCGTTGTCACCACCTTGCCTGAATCCCAGGCAAAGGGGTCGTTGAGTTCGCTGCCACGACGCAAAGCGCTGGAGAACCCCTCGCCATATTCGAAACCTTTCACCGCATTGATCCCCAGCATGGCACCCCCCAAGGCGGCATGCAACTTGTCGAACTCAGGCTCGCCCATCCCGGCGGGACAACCGGTCACCACGCAGGTGATGATGCCGCCGATGGTGTCGCCTGAAGACTTCACCTCACGGATCAGACGGGCCATCTCCTCGGCCTTCTCCGGGTCGGGGCATCTCACGGCATTTTCCTCCGTCTTGTCGAGGTCGTAGAGGTGGTAGTCGGGCGACAGGGCGATGTCGCCCACCTGGGAAGTGTATGCACGAACACGGATGCCGAGTTCATTGAGCACCAACTTTGCGAATGCCCCTCCTACGCAACGGGAAATGGTCGTTCGCGCTGATGTGCGCCCACCTCCGCGATGGTCGCGAATACCATACTTTTTGTGGTAGGTATAGTCGGCATGCGATGGTCGGAAGAGACATCTGAGGTTCTCGTAGTCTTGTGAATGGTGGTTGGTGTTGCGCACGATGAAGCCGATGGGGGCACCGGTGGTCTTCCCTTCAAACACGCCGCTCAGCAGCTCCACACGGTCTGCCTCTTGGCGCGATGTGGTGAGGTCGCTCTGGCCTGGACGGCGGCGGTCCAACTCATGCTGGATGAAAGCCATGTCGACGGCCACGCCCGGGGGCATCCCGTCGATGACACCGCCCACGGCGAGGCCATGGCTCTCGCCAAACGTGGTCAGGGTGAAAATGTTTCCAAAGGTGTTTCTCATCTCTCCACGTCATTAACATCCGCCGCAACCGCCGCAGCCGTCTTCGTTCTCTCCACAGCCACCGCCGCAACCGCCGCAGCCGCCTTCGTTCTCACCGCAGCCACCGCCGCAACCGCCACAGCCGCCTTTGCTGAGAAATGCCATCACTTGGCCTATCTCCTTCTCGGTGGCAGGACGGCTCTCCAGCACCGTGCCGACAAAGTGGAGGTCGAGGCCGGCCAACGGGTGGTTGAGAGCCACCTTGATATTCTGCTCTCCGATTTCCAGTATCAGCGCGTTGAAGCGGTGCCCTTCGCCATTGCTTACGGGAATGACGGCGCCTGTGTGAACGACAGACTCGTCCAACTTCCCATCGCTCATGAAGATGCTTTTGGGAAGGTCTACCTCGTTCTCCGGGTGGTCTTCATTCTCTCCAAAGGCTTTGGCGATGACGAAGTCGAAGGTGTCGCCGGTGTGGAGGGTGGCGAGTTCGGCGTCGAATTGGGGAAGGGTCATTCCCATGTCGCTGATGAACCATAGAGGCTTGTCCTCGGGGGTGTCTTCCAACAGTTGGTGCTCGCCGTTGATGTCGGCATACATCTTGTATGCCGTTACGATGTACTTGTTGTTATTCTCCATTTCTTGTCGTTTGATGGTGTCAATATGCAAAATTACACTTCTTTGTCGGATTACACAAGTCAAAACGTCCTTTAGTCATCTTTTTTGGTACAAAAAGGCCGTTTTTGCCCTTTTCTTCACTTTGCCGCAAGAAAACATCAGGGGCCGACGCAAAGCGCCAGCCCCTGTGATGAATGTTGGTCATGCAACAATGTCACTTCCCAAGGATGATTCCGACAATGGTCGTGACATCGGTGGCGGCTACTTCGCCGTCCTCGTTCACGTCGGCATTGTAGAAGACGAAGTTGTCCGTCAGGTTGGTGAGGATGTACTGCACGGTGATTGCCACATCCGACACGTTCACTGTCCCGTCGCCGTTGGCATCTCCTATCAGGCGTTTCTTGCCACTGGGCACCTCCATGTACAAGTTGGCATAAGCCATGCCGCTGCTGCTGGTGTAGGTGGTGAAGCGTGGGGCCTGGATGTTGTAGCGCAACGTGCCGTAATTGTCGTATTTCATGATGACACCGTTGATTTGGTTCTGCATCGTCCAGTCGGTGTCTGGCTTGTTGTTGGAGAATACCAGACTCTTCGTGCCATTGGCAAGCAGATAGCCGTGATCATTGTTGTTGACAGACCATTTGTTGCCGCTTCCCTCAAGGGTGAACACCAGCACGTCGCTGCCTGCTTCAAGGGTGATGCTGTCGCCTTTCAACGTCACTGGCACGTGTGTCAGATAGCTGGCACTGCCACTCGTTCCCAATGGACCGGCGGCAGTGTTGTAGTCTCCGGCAGCAATGATGTAACGCTTGCCGCTCACCAACTCGTCGATTTTTTTCACAAGCTTGAAGGTGTTCGCTTCAGCACCTATCATGTATTCGGCGACCGCCACTTCGCTTTCCTGGCCATCCGACACGGCGATGGCTTTCACGGTGGTGTTCTCCAAGATGTAGAAGGTGTGGGTGAAGGGAGTGCTGCTGGTGGTGGGAGTCGTTCCGTCGGTGGTGTAGTAGATGGTGCCGTCCTCACAGCTCATATCGAGGAGCACAGGCTCGTCATACTGGCCTGGCTCTGGGGTGAAGGTGGGGGGAGCCACGTTGCTTAAACCTTTGAAATTAAACGAGATGGTGCGGTTGCTGTTCTGGGTGATGTTCTCTATGGATGATTCCATGTAATAGGAACCACTGGCGGTCTTGTTGTAGAACTTGGCGGCAGGGGTAGTGCTTTTGTTGAAGGATTTGACCGAACCGTAAGGGAACGGGTCGTTGGCCATGCCTTCCTCCGTGAAATATTTGGTGCCATCATCGATAAAGTATTGGTATTCGTTGTCGGCGGGAATCCACGTCATGCGTTGATGGTTGGGGTCGTCATTGGGTTCGTTTTTATTCCAAGCGTTGGCGTTGTAGTCCGCGTGGATGATAAGGAGGCCCTTGCCGGGCAGGCTGGCGTCCCATCCAACCTTCTGGCGGTTCTCAAACATGAAATATTCGTTTCTGTTGCCGCTGTTGTAGATGATGTAGAACTCGCCGCCTTCCTGCAACGACTTCATGCCTGTCACCGCTCGGCTGTAGGTCAGTTCGATGGGTTCCTTCCATCCTGCCACCCAGCGCTCGTAACCGGTGTAGCCGGCGGGTTGGTAGCCGTCGCCGTTGTAGGAGCCGCTGTCCATCAGGTCCCAGTTGCCCATGCCCTGGCCGCCGCTGTAGTCTGTGTCGTAGAAGTCGGGGTAACCAAGACAATGGCTGAACTCATGGCACATCGTGCCGGGACCCGCCACGGCGCCGGAACTTCCGTTCAACTCACCACCGCAGGCATAACTGTCTATTTTCTTTCCGTCAAGGGTCAGTATGCCGTCGCCGTCGCCATAGTAGCCCGCCGTCCCCAAGCTCCAGGCGTGGGGCCAGATGGTGTTGCTGGTGCCTCCGTCGGCCTCGCCCTTGCCGGCATACACCACATAGACTTGGTCGACATAACCGTCGTTGTCCCAGTCGTAGTCGGCATAGTTCACAGAGTCTTTGGCCAGTTTGCAAGCCTCGCAAACCATTTGGGCGGGGTGCATGTCATCGCCGTTGCTTTTGTTTCTGCCATAGAAGGAATAGTCCTGCGACACTGTGACTGGTCCCACCACGTCGAACGTCAGTTCAAATTTTCCGTCGCTCTGGGCGTAGAAGTAGTCATACATTGAACCTTTGAATTTGCCGCTAACGTAGTTCTTCTTGTTGGCGATGTTTTCCCATTTAGCCTTGCTCGAACTGAAAGAGACGTTTTTGAAGTTGACAAGGATGACCAGTCCTTTCTTCTGGCCGGTGTAATTGCCCACTTCGCCCACCTTCCTGGGGGGGGCAAGGCGCCTGGCGCGCTGGGCGTTGGCCTGGCTGCGTCGAGCTGCTGCCTGGGCTTTCACTGTTGAGGCGTCGATGGCGAAATAACGTCCGGAGTCGTCGGCTTGGTAGGCCTTGCCGTCGTTGGCAAGCCAGTAATGACCAAACTCGTCGCCCACCAGGCGGGCGGTGACCGTGGTGCCGTCGACCAACTGGATGGTGCGCACCAATCCTGGCTTGGCGGGCACGGCGCTGGCTTCCAAGGTGCCGCAGGCCATGACGGCAAGCAGCAGACCCTTGCGGATGGTCTTGAAAATATCCTTCTTTCTCATTTTATCTTTTTTTGATTAGGTTTAATTTATCAAGAGGTATAAGCATGCAAAGTTAGGCATAAATGAGTAAAAATCAAAAAAAAATGCAAACCAATGATATACTAATTTGTATGATTCAACAAATTTCGCTTATTTTGCAGAAAATATGTTTATTTCACAATGACAATGCGCAAGACTTTCTTTCTTTTGATGTGCATGTGGTGTGCTTCCACAGCATTCGCACAATATGCCGATTATGGCAAGATGTCGTCGATGGTTCGCCAACTCACCTTGCAGCAGCGTGGGAGGGCGCGCCACCTACCTGCCCGCGACGGAGGGCGACAGGTGTGTGCCTTCGTGCGCATCGGCGGCGAGGGGGGCGAGGTGCTTCGTGCCATGGGGTGTCGGCCCTTGGCGCAATGGGGCGACATCTACATCGCCAGCATCCCCGTCGGGTGCCTGCCAGCACTATCCCTCCATCCGCAGGTGGAGCGCATAGAGGCTCGCCAGTCACACTCGCTGCTGATGGACACCACCACGGTGCTGATGGGGGGCGCCAGGGCCCATCGGGGAGATGCGCTGCCCCATGCCTTCACCGGGCAAGGAGTGGTGGTGGGTGTCGAGGATATTGGCTTCGACCTCACACATCCCAATTTCTACAACCGCGACCTCTCCGAATACCGCATCAAGCGCTTCTGGGACTTCCTCTCCACCGACACCGTGGGCAGCAGCCTCTATGTGGGGGCCGACTATGTCACCGAGGAGGCGTTGAAGGCTTACGCACATTCGCGCGACGCCGGCATACAGTCGCATGGCACCCACACTCTCGGCTCTGCTGCGGGCAGCGGCTACGACACCGAATACCGTGGGATGGCGCCGGGGGCCGACATCTGCCTGGTGAGCAATGCCGTGAGCGAAGACCTCGCACTCATCGACTCCGCCGATGTCGATAAATTCACCTACGCCACCGACTGCCTGGGATTCAAATACATCTTCGACTATGCCGACTCCGTGGGGAAACCCTGCGTGGTGTCGTTCAGCGAAGGGTCGTCAATGGATTTCAGGGGCGACGACGTGCTCTACTATGCCATACTCGACAGCATCACGGGACCGGGGCACATCCTCGTGGCGTCGGCAGGCAACTCCGGGCAACTGACCACCCATGTCTGCAAGCCCGAAGGGATGCCTTCCACTTCCGTCACGCTCCTCTCGTCGGGCACCACCGCCTATTTCTCCGCCAAGGGCACGTCAGACCGTTACACACTCCTCTTCCAACTCCAAGGCACCGACGGGCAACATATGGAAAGGCCGGTCACCGTCGACATGGTCTACAGCATGCCCGACTCGCTCCTCACCGACACGCTGCTCGTGGGTGAAAAGCCTTATTACATCACCGCGTCGTGCTATCCCTCTGCGTTCAACAGCAAGGAAAACGTGTTGGAGGTCATCCTCCAGACGGACAAGAATCTGGGTAGAGACTACTTTACCGGGGTGGATGTCGTGGGAGAGGAGGCAGAGGTACACCTCTTCCGGGGCGTTGGCTATCTCTTGCCGGCAGACAAGGCGCTCGGCGACAATGCCTATTCCCTGCACTCTCCGTCAAGCGCGCCGTCGGTCATCAGCGTGGGTGCCACGGGCTATCGCACGGGGGTTGTCAACTATTTGGGAGAATACAGGCCCTACGATATGGGAACATCGGGAGAGCGGAGTGCTTATTCGTCGGTGGGGCCGACTTTCGACGGCAGAATCAAACCCGACGTGATGGCGCCAGGCACCAATGTCATCTCGTCATACAGCAGTTATTACCTGGAGGCGTCGCCCGACGCCAGCGACATCAAGTCCGACGTGGCACATTTCGACTTCCAAGGGAGGACCTATGCGTGGAACGCCAACAGCGGGACGTCCATGTCGACGCCCGTGGTGGCGGGGGCCATCGCCCTATGGCTGGAGGCCAAGCCCGACCTCTCGCCGGAGGAGGTGCTGGAAGTCATAGCCAAAACCTCCAGGCATTACGACCCGTCGCTCGAATATCCCAACAACCTTTATGGCTACGGCGAAATCGACGCCTATGCCGGCTTGCTTTACATCCTGGGCATTTCCCGCATCGAGGGGGTGTCTTCCCATCAGCCGAAGGAGGTGGCCTTCTCACTTCATGACGGCAGGCTGTCGTTCTCTTTCGAGCGTGAGATGTCGTCCTTGGTTTCCGTGCGCGTATACGACACGGCGGGAGTGTTGGTGCTCCGTCACCAAGGCGTGCCCGAAGGCAATCGTCTCCATATCGACCTCTCCCGTCTTCCCAAGGGGGTGTATGCCGTCCAGGTGGATGGCGCGGATGCTGCTTCCACGGGTTCCACGCTCGTCAGGATGCCATAGTCCTATGATAACAACCTCGAGGGGGTGACAGACCTTTCTGTCACCCCCTCGGCGTTCTTGCAAGTGTATCAAGAATGTTCTGCCGGCAAAAGCGCCAAGAATGTTCTGCCGGCAAAAGCGCCAAGAATGTTCTGCCGGCAAAAGCGCCAAGAATGTTCTGCCGGATTTGCAATCCGGCAGCCTTTGATATTAGGATTTACAATCCGATTAAATCGGTATAAAGCGTTGATAATGACGATTTTATCGGATTGCAAATCCTGATATTATTTCCATCGGGATTGCAAATCCCGATGAACATTCTTGGCGTTGATAATGACGATTTTATCGGATTACAAATCCTGATATTATTTCCATCGGGATTGCAAATCCCGATGAACATTCTTGGCGCTGATTGCAAG